>NZ_JAHLPK010000006.1:0-209357 GCF_018917875.1 Acetanaerobacterium sp. MSJ-12
CCTTCCAGCAGCACCTCATCGATCGTAACAAAGAAAAAACGGCGTAACCGCAAAGGCTACACCGTTTCAAGGCACATATTAAATTCAGATACAAAAGCCACACCTTGGGGCACCCTCCTTACGGAGGGTGCCCCAAAGGGGAGCCCTTTTTTGTGGGAGGGGGGCGCAGCCCCTCTCTCTTTGGCAGCGGCGCGGGAAATCAGAGCATCGCTTTGAGCAGATCTTCCAGCTCGGCCTGACTTGCCTCCCGCGGGTTGTCGGCGGTGCAGACGTCGCTCATGGCCTGCTGGGCCAGGAAGGGGACGTCCTCCGCCTTGACGCCCAGGGCGCCCAGGTTGGCGGGGACCCCCAGGTCGGCCCCCAGTTGGCGCACCGCGTCGACCGCGGCCTTGCGGTACTCCTCCGGCGACATGTTGGCGGTGCCGTGCACCCCCATGGCCTTGGCGATGTCGCGGTACTTTTCGCCGGTGCACTCGGCGTTGAACTCCATCGCCCAGGGGAGGATGACCCCGTTGGTCAGCCCGTGGGAGGTGCCGTAGACCCCGCCCACCGCGTGGGCCAGGGAGTGGACGACGCCCCGCCCGGCGTTGGAGTAGCCCATCCCCGCCAGGTGCTGGCCCAGGGCCATGCTGCTGCGGGCCTCCGGGTCGTTTTCAAGGGCGGCTTTGCGCAGCGACCGGCCGATGAGTTCCACCGCTTTGAGGGTGAAGACGTCGCTCATGGGCCAGGCGCCCTTGCTGATATACCCCTCGATGGCGTGGGTCAGGGCGTCCATGCCGGTGGCCACGGTCAGGTCCTTGGGCATGCCGGCCATCATATCGGGGTCGACAATGGCCACCACGGGGATGTTGTGGGGGTCGTTGCAGACGATCTTGCGGCGGTTTTTCACGTCGGTGATGGTGTAGGAAGTGGTCACCTCGGCGGCGGTGCCAGCGGTGGTGGGGACCGCCACGATGGGCACGGCCTGATTGAGGGTGAGGGGCCGCCCCTCCAGCGAGAGAACGTCGTCGTAGTCGGGGTTGTTGGCGATGATGCCGATGGCCTTGGCGGTGTCCATGACGCTGCCGCCGCCGATGGCGATCATGCAGTCGGCCTTGACAAAGTGGTAGGTCTGCACCCCGTGCTGCACGTTTTCGATGCTGGGGTTCTGGTGGATGTCGTCAAAGAGGCTGTATTTGATTTTGTTCTCGTCCAGGATGTGGGTCACCCGCGCCGCCACCCCCAGGCGGATCAGGTCCCGGTCGGTGACGATGAGGGCCTTTTCCCAACAGTGCTCCCGCACCTCGTCGGGGATTTTTTCAATGGCCCCAGGCCCGAAGTAGGACGTTTCGTTGAGCAACATTCTCTGAATCATTTGTCAAACCCTCCCGCTGTTATTTGTGTTGGGATTTGGATCCTCTCAACACCTTTAGTGTAGTATATATATGATAACAAACTATTAACAAAAATAGAAAATGTAGATAGAATATACATATTTCTGTCAAAAAGATGCTGAACTTTTGCGCTTTCTTTTGTGCAGTTTGGGGGCGGATCCGCTGTTTGGGACCGCGCTCTTTTGATTTTTGGAAAAGTCTGCTATAATAGAGCCAACTGCCGGGCGGCCCGCGCCCCCGGACGACAAAGCCCACCAGAAAAAGGAGCGAGCGACCATGTACGATACCCAGACCGGCGAATGGATCGAACCCGGCAAGGAGCCGATTTCCGCCCCCCTGCAGAGAGAACCCGTCTACAAGCACCTGGCAGCCACCTTCGGCTGGATGTTTTTGGCCCTGGCCATCACCTTTGTCACCTCTTATGCGGTATATGCCACCGGCGCCCTCTACTATGTCTTTGCCAGCCCCTACCTGCTCATCGCCATGGTGGTGGCCAAGCTGGTGATGGTGGCGGTCCTCAGTCGCAACCTCTACAAGTTCAGCGTCGGGGCGGCCCGGGCCATCTTCCTGGCCTACGCGGCCACCACCGGGGTGGTGCTCTCCTCCCTCTTTTTGCTCTACGACGTGCCCAGCGCCATCCTCCTCTTTTTGGCGGCCTGCGTCTACTTCGGGGCGATGGCGGCGGCGGGGATCATCACCAAAAAGGACGTCTCCGGCCTGGGTGGCCTGGTGACCTGCGGCCTGATCGGGCTGCTGGTGATGACCGTGTTGTCGATGGTCTTTCGCCTCTCGGGGCTGGACATCGCCGTCAGCTTCATCGGCCTGGCCCTCTTCATGGGCATCACCACCTATGATGCCAAGCGGGCCAAGGACTACTATTACAGCTTTGAGGGCGATGGGGAGATGCTCAAGAAAATCTCCATCTACTCGGCGCTGAACCTCTACCTCGACTTCATCAACATCTTCCTCTATCTGCTGCGGCTGCTGGGCAAGCGCCGGAAGTAGGGCGGTGGACATTGTGTTGCGCCCCACCCGGCGGGGAGAATACCGCGCCACCGAGGAGCTGTTGCGGGAGGCCTTTTGGAACCTCCTCGCCCCCGGGTGTGTGGAGCACTATCTGCTGCACCGGCTGCGAGGGGATCCCGCCTACCTGCCGGGCCTGGACTGGGTGGCCCTGGCGGCCGGTCGCCCGGTGGGAGTGATCGCCTATTCCCAGGCCCTGGTGACGGGGGCAGATGGGGTGCGCCGCCCGGTGGCCACCTTTGGCCCCATCGGGGTGTTGCCCGACTGGCAGGGGCAAAGGGTGGGTTCCGCCCTCATCGAGGCCACCCTCCCGCTGGCCGCCGAGCTGGGGTACGGCGGGGTGGTCATCACCGGCGACCCCGACTACTACCGCCGCTTTGGCTTTCGCACCGGCAAGGCCTTCGGCATCCGCCTGCGCGACGGGCGCTATCACGCGGCCCTGCTGGCAAGAGAGCTGCGCCCCGGCGGGCTGTCGGGGGTCGCCGGCCGCTACTGTGAGGCGGAGGCCTTCTCCCTCTCCCCCGGCGATGCGGGCCTGCTGGCCTTCGAGAGGGGCTTTCCCCTAAAAGAGCGGGTGGAGGGCACCCCCTCCCAGCGGCGGTTTGCCCGCTCCGCCGCCCGCTATCTCCCCGACGACTGACCGGCAAAGCGCCCCGTTCTCACATGGGAACGGGGCGCTTTTTTGACGGATGGGAGAATTTTGTGGGCTGTTCTAAAAAAACTGTACAAATCTTGTCTAATAAACCGTTGAAAAGGGAGATTTAAGGGAATAAGCTGAAAGTGGAAGTCATTACACCGCTGGACCAGACAGAGGAGGACTACAGAATGGACGTTCAAAATTTGACCAATGAAGTGGGCGCGCCGGTGGCGGAAAACGAGAACGCACTGACCGCGGGCCCCCGCGGCCCGGTGATGCTGCAGGATGTTTGGCTGCTGGAGAAGCTGGCCCACTTTGACCGGGAGGTCATCCCCGAGCGGCGGATGCACGCCAAGGGCTGGGGGGCGTACGGCAAGCTGACGGTCACCGGCGACATCTCCCGCTACACCCGGGCCAAGGTGCTGCAGCCCGGCGCGGTGACCGACCTCTTCCTTCGCTTCTCCACCGTGGCGGGGGAGCGGGGCGCGGCCGACGCCGAGCGGGACATCCGCGGGGTGGCGGTGAAATTCTACACCGAGGAGGGCAACTGGGACCTGGTGGGCAACAACACCCCCACCTTCTTCCTGCGCGACGTCCACAACTTCCCCGACCTCAACCGGGCGGTGAAGCGCGACCCCCGCACCGGCATGCGCTCGGCGCAGAACAACTGGGATTTCTGGACGCTGCTGCCCGAGACCTTCCACCAGACCACCATCGTCATGTCCGACAGGGGGATCCCCGCCTCCTTCCGCCACATGCACTTTTACGGGGAGCACACCTTCTCCCTCTACAACGAGGAAAACCAGCGGGTCTGGTGCAAGTTCCACTTCAAGACCCAGCAGGGCATCCAAAACCTCACCGACGCCGAGGCGGAGGCGGTGGTGGCCAAGGACCGGGAGAGCCACGGCCGGGACCTCTACGACTCCATCGAGCGGGGCGACTACCCCCGCTGGACCATGTACGTGCAGATCATGACCGAGGAGCAGGCCCAAACCCACTATGAAAATCCCTTTGACATCACCAAGATCTGGAGACACGGGGAGTTCCCCCTGATCGAGGTGGGGGTGCTGGAACTCAACCGCAACCCCGAAAACTACTTTGCAGAGGTGGAGCAGTCCGCCTTCACCCCGGCCCACGTGGTGCCGGGTATCGGCTTCTCGCCGGACAAGTTCCTGCAGGGGCGGCTCTTTGTCTACGGCGACGCCCAGCGCTACCGGCTGGGGGTCAACTACAACCAGATCCCGGTCAACCGGGCCCGCTGTCCGGTGAGCGATTACCACCGGGACGGCGCCATGCGCACCGACGGCAACTACGGCGGCGCGCCCGCCTACTCCCCCAACAGCCAGGGGGCCTGGGCGGCCCAGCCGGGGGTGATGGAGCCGCCGCTGGACCTGTCGGGGGCCATGTACGCCTACGACCCCAAGGACGACCCCACCGACAACTGTTTCCGCGCGGGGGGCGACCTCTGGCGGGTGATGACCCCGCAGCAGCGAGACCTGCTCATCGAGAACACCGCCAGAAACATTGAGCCGGTGAGCAAAAACGTCAAGTACCGCCACGCCGTCCACTGCTACCTGGCGGATTTGGAGTACGGCCGCCGCATCACCGAGGCCATGGGGCTGGACTTTGAAAAGGTCAAAGCCCTCTCCCGCCTGACCCACCAGAAGTTGGTGGAGGCCACTTTGGGGGAGATGGAGTAGAAAAAGGGACCCGGCGCTTTGGGCGCTGGGTCCCTTTTTGGGCCGGCAATCGTCTGGCGGCGCGATGTCCGGCGCCCATGGAAAAGACCAATTTTTCCGCCTCCCCATCCCCCTTTGGCTTTGACCGGGGAGGGGAGGAAGCGGGTGGTTTTGAACTGCCGAGGACGGGAGGGAGAATTCTCTGGCAGGGGAGCCGCCAGGGGCGTTTTCCCGGGCCGAAGAGCGGCGGCCAGACGCCTGCGAGAACTGCCGATGGGGAAGAGGACAGCCGGGAGTATTGAGATTGCGAAAACAGCTCCAATCGAGGGCGGTGCCGAGCAGCCGCCGGGCCCCAGTGACCCGGCGGCGCTCCCCCCTTTCCCTTCCGCGCGGGGGGCTGCTGACTGCCTTTAAAGGCTTCGCCGGGGCGGCGCTTTTTCGATGGCCGGGCCGTTGATGCGGATCGACTGGTTTCTGCGCCCGCTTCCGCTTTGCATTTATGTCCCCACAGGGAAGAGGAGCAGCCCCCCCCCCCCTTGGAAGGCAGGGCCCTCTAGCGGCGGTATCCGCCGGGCAGGGGGCGGTGGGGGTACTGCACGGCGATGCGATTTTCCGGCAGGGGATCAAAGAGGTAGAGCACAGTGAGGAAGAGCCATTCGGCCGGTTTCATCAGCAGGTAGACGGCGTCCGCCAGGTAGGGGGAGCGGATGTGCCGGGCCACCGGGTAGCCCAGCCGGTCGTAGAGCCCCCGCACCAATCGGTGAAAGCGGGGGGTGCGCTCCTCCAGCAGCTGTTCAAAGGCGTTGGCCACGCAGAGCTGCCGGTTGACCGTCACCCGGTGGCCGTGGCGACAGCCCGGGCGCAGGGGTTTGACCAGCCGCCGGTGCCCGCCCGCCGCCACCGTGCAGAGGTAGTGCTCGTCGTAAATGACGTTGGGGGGAGAGACCTGTCGGGAGAGGTTCCAGTCGCTGGTCTCGCTCCAGGCCCGCAGCACCGCGTCGGGCGCCTGGCCAAAGAGGGCCAGCAGCCCGACGAGGACCCCCAACAGGGGCCACATCAGCAGCCCGGCGAGCCAGGGCCAGTTGGCGGCGTTTTCGAGCAGGGCGGCCATCCGCCCCAGCAGGGGGCGGGTCTGGTAGCGCGCCGCCGCCTCCCGCCGGGGGCACTGTTCCCGCCACTGGGCCACCAGATCCCGCACCGCCTTGGCGGCGATGAGAAGGCAGTTGGCGGGGAAGAGGGCCAGCAGCCAGTACCGGGCGGTGAACACCTGCGCGATCCAGAGCAGGCAGACGCCGCAGCCCAGGTAGAGGGCGGCCATGGCCAGCACCGCCGCCAGGGGCGGCAGCTTGGGCAGGGGGACCAGCCGCAGCAGCAGGTACCCCAACACCCCTACGGCCGCCAACACCGCCACGGTGGGCGCCCCCCAGCTGGCGACGGGGGTGTGCCGTTGGGCATTTTGCAGGGGGACCGGCCAGTCGGCAAAGCGAACCTCCGAGATCGAGAGGAGAAGGGCGGTAAAGAGAGACCCAGCCGCCAGCGTCGCCCCCTCCACCGCCTGTCCGGCCCGGCGGGCGGCTGCCCCCTTGGCGCGGCGGATCAAAAAGGCCAGGTTGAGGAGGGTCAGGAGGAGGGGCCAGACCAGAAAGAGTCCGACGCCCGCCGACACCGCGAACAGCCCCGCGAGGGAGGAGGCGCGGCCCAGCGCCGCAATCAGGCAGCCCAGAAAGCCCAGGACCTGCCCGGCCGCCAGCGACCAGAGGAGCGGGTGGCGCAGGAAGGCCTCTTTGGCCCTGGCGGGGCTCATCCCCTTTTCCCCCGGGGCGCAAGCCCCAGCCAGCGGCCGTAGAGGAGGGCCAGCAGCAGTTGAACGCCCCCCGCCGCCAGGGCGATGAGCAGGCAGGGGAGAAGGGCGCCGCCCCCCTGGCCCCAGCCGCGGTAGTACCAGAGGGCGAGGGCGTCGCCCCCCAGACAGAGCAGGGCGGTCAGCCCCCCCGAAACGGCGGCAAAGAGGGGGGCGCTGCGGTATTCCCGGGCGAAGAAGTAGTGGATGAGGGAGAGAAAGAAGCTCACCCCCGGCACCACCAGCCAGAGGGCGGCCCGCCCCTGGGGCAGGGTGTGCCAGTCCCCCTCCACCATCACCCCGGCGGCGGTGAAGAGCAGGGCGGTGAGGAGGATGGCCGCCAACAGAGAGTTGGCCCAGCGGCGGCGGATGTTGGCGAGGACGGTCCCCTCCGGCGGGGGGGCGGCGAGGGGGAGGTCGAGCCCCGCCTCCATCTCCGCCAGGGCGCGGCGGCAGTCGGCGCAGCCGGCCAGGTGCGCCTTTACCGCCCGGCGCGAGGCATCGCTGCAGACCCCGTCCAGGTAGAGGGGGAGCAGGTCGCGTATCAAATCACAGTCAAAGTCCATCCAAACCATCCTCCTTCATGGCGGCGATGATCCGCCGTTTGGCCCGGTAGTAGAGCACCCGCGCCCAGCTTTCAGAGCGGCGGTAGCGGCGGCTGATCTCGGCCAGCGAGAGCCCCTGCAGGGCGTGCAGGGCAAAGACGGTGCGCCCCGGCTCGGCCAGCCGCTCCACCTGGCGGAAGATGGCCTCCGCCTCCTCTCGTTCCTCCTGGCGCAGGAGGGCCGGGTCCTCCGCTGCCGCACCGTCCACAGCCCCCTCCAGGGGGAGCTGTCGGCTCTGCCTGCGCCGGGTGTCCAGGTAGAGGTTTTTGCCGATTTGGCAGAGCCAGGAGGAGAGGCGGCAGTTCCCCCGAAAGCCGTCCAGCCGGATCAGGGCGCGGACAAAGGTCTCCTGCAACAGCTCCTCCGCCTCGCCGGGATCGCCGGTCAGCCGCAGCAGATAGCCATAGACCAGGGGGGCATTCTCCCGGTACAGCTGTTCAAATTCGTCCACGGCGGCTCCCCTCCTCTCTTCTAGTAAGACGCCTGTATCCCCCGGCCGTTACAGCGACCCCGCCCCTTTTTCTGCGCATTCGGCCGCTGCGGCAGGCGCGGGGAGAGGGGCAAAAAAGCGGGCCGCCCGCCCTCTGGCGAACGGCCCGCTGCGGTCAGGTCGGCGGTCAGTCCCGGCTGCGGCGCAACTTGCTCTCGGCGGCTGCCAGCCGGTCGTAGCCCTCGATCTTGCAATCGAGCCTTGCCAGCACCGCCTGCATCTCCTCGATGCGCTCTGCCAGCCGCTGCCGCTGTTCCACCAGCAGCAGTTTGCGGGCCGGGGCGGTCTCCTCCCCCTGCTGGAAGAGGGCGACGTACTCCACCAGCGACTCGATGGGGAGTCCCGCCCCCCGCATGCACTTGATGAATTCGATCCAGCGGCAGTCCTCCTCGTCGTACTCGCGGATGCCGCCGGCGCTGCGGTGCACCGGGGGGATCAGCCCGATGCGCTCGTAGTAGCGCAGGGTGTCGGCGGACAGGTCGTAGGTGCGGCTCACCTCGGCAATGGTCATGGCGCAGTCTCCTTTCGCTTGTTTGCTTTGCCCGGGGCGGGTGTTCCCCCGCCGGCTTGCGCCCGGCGGGCGAGCTCCGCCGGGCATTTGATCTGGTAGCCCTGTTTGCTCTTTTGCAGCACCCCTTCGCGGCAGAGGTCGGCCAGCAGGCGAAAGACATGGCGATAGCTGGCGCCGACAGAGCAGGCCACGTCGGTGATGGGGTCGCGGAACAGCCCGCCGGGCGCATTTTTGCAGATGTAGGCGCAGAGGCGTTCCTGTGCCGAGCAGAGGGAAGAGAGGGCGTAGTTTTCAGAACTCCTCTGCAACTTGTCGGCCAACACCGCCCCCAGCCGCTGCCAGAAGGGGATGTTTTCCCGCAGCTGCTCGGCGATGCTGGCGCGGTCGATCAAGACGCACTCGAAGGCGGAGACGGCCGTCACCGTGGTGGTGGCCAGCCGCTGGCAGGTCAGCAGTTCGATCTCCCCGATCATCCCGTCCGAGAGGTAGTAGCAGAGGATGAGGTTTTTGCCGTCCGGCGTGGAGCGGGAGACCTTGGCCAACCCCTTGACCGCCAGGGCCAGCCCCTCGAGCTCGTCCCCCTCCCGCACAATGGCCTCTCCCGGGCAGTAGCGCAGGGCGGTGCAGCGCTCCCGCGGCACCCCCTGCAGGTTGTACTCGGCGAGTTTGGCCAGGTGCCGTGCTGCCAGTGCGCACCGCTCCATCGGCTCTTCCCCCTCTCTAAAAGACAGTATCGCGCCTCTCCCATAAAAGCACTATGACAAATGTCCTATGCCGTCCCGGAAAGATCTGGTATCCTCATGACAGGGAGGGATCAAACCATGTATCAGCTGCTCGCTCTTTTGACCGGCGTCACCCTCGCGGTCATGGTGTCCGTCAACGGCAACCTCACCGCTGCATACAGCGTCTTTGTGGCGGCGGCGATCGTCCACCTGGTCGGCTCGCTCTTTGCCCTGGCCCTCTGCGCGGCGCAGCGGGAGAAGCGGCCGCTGTGGGGCCACCGCCCCCGCTGGATCTACCTGGGCGGGGCCATCGGGGTCTTTACCACCGTCTTCAACAACCTCGCCTACGGAAAAATCAGCATGACGAGCATCGTCGCCCTGGGGCTATTGGGGCAGACGGCGGCGGCCCTCGCCATCGACCACTTCGGCCTGTTGGGGATGGAGAAGCGCCCCTTTCAAAAGAGCTCCCTCATCGGGCTGGCCTTTTCCCTGGCGGGCATCGGGATGATGCTCGACCGCACGGTCGCCGCGGCGGCGGTGGCGGTGGCGGTCTCCCTCGGCGCGGGGGTGTCGGTGGTCCTCTCCCGCACCGTCAACGCCCGGCTGGCCGAGCAGACGGGGCCCCTGCGGGGCTCCCTCATCAACCACCTGGTGGGGCTGCCCATCACGGTGGCGCTGGCGCTGGGCTCCATCTGCCTGGCGGGCGGGGCGCACATCGGCAGCGGCGCGGGGCGGCCCTGGATCTACCTCGGGGGCGTTTTGGGGGTGGCGGTGGTGCTGTTGAGCAACCTGACCGTCCCCCGCGTGCCGGCCTTTCGCTTGACCCTCCTGCTCTTCATCGGGCAGATCTTCACCGGCGTCCTGCTGGACCTTCTCCTGGGCAACAGCTTTTCCGACGCCACCTTCCGCGGCGGCCTGGTCATCGCCGCGGGGGTCATTGTCAACCTTGTGGTGGAGAGGTGGGTCGGCCGCAAGGGGGAGAAGGGGGAGGCTTAGCGCCCTCTTTTTGGGCTAGAGGCAGGCGCGGAAGATGGCCTCCACGTCGGCCGGGCGCAGGGGGCGATAGCCCCGCAGCACCCCGTTACCGCAGGCCTTTTTGGCCATCTCGGCGAAATGGGTGTCGTCGATGCCCAGGGCGGTGAAGGTACTCTTCAGCCCCAGGGTGTCAAAGAGGAAGGAGGACAGCCGGGCAATGCCCTCTCTGGCGGCCTCCCTGTCGGGCAGGGCGGCGTCGACCCCGAAGACGCTCTTGGCAAAGCGGGCGAGGCGGGGGGCGCTCTCCTCGTCGAGGACGTGCTCCATCCAGCGGGGGGTGAGGATGGCCAGCCCCAGGCCGTGGGTGATGTCGTAAAAGGCGGAGAGCTCGTGCTCCATGGGGTGGCAGCTCCACTCACAGGTCTGGCAGGTGCGGGTGAAGCCGTTGATGGCCCAGGAGGAGGCCCACATCAAATTGGCCCGGGCCTCGTAGTTCTCGGGTTCTGCCAGCGCCACCGGGGCCGCGTGGACCACCGTCTCCATCAGCCCCTCCATCATCCGGTCGAGCATGTAGAGGCTGCCCTCGGCGTTGAAGTAGGTCTCCATGAGGTGGGAGAGGATGTCCGCCGCCCCGCAGGCGGTCTGGTAGGGCCCCACGGTGTAGGTGGCGGTGGGGTCGAGGAAGGAGACCTTCGGCCGCATGGAGGGGTGGCCCCGGCCGATCTTGTCCCGGGTCTCCAGGTTGCTGATGACGCCGCCCGCGTCCATCTCCGAGCCGGTGGCGGACAGGGTCAACACGGTGATGATGGGCAGGCAGTTGGTGATGGGGGCTTTGTCGGACAGCAGGTCCCAGGCGTCGCCGTCGTGGTAGTACCCCGCGCCGATGAACTTGGTGGCGTCGATGGTGGAGCCGCCGCCCACCGCCAGCAGCACGTCGATTTCGTGCTCTCGGCAGAGGGCGACCCCCTTGTTGACCGAGGTGATGCGGGGGTTGGGCTCGATGCCCGGGAGCTCAAAGAGGGTGAGCCCCGCCCGCTCGACCTCCGCGACGACGCGGTCGTAGAGACCGGTCTTTTTGATAGAGCCGCCGCCGTAGGTCAGCAGTACCCGGGTGCCGAATTTCTTCAGCTCCTCCCCCAGGTGGGAGAGCTGGTCGGGCCCGAAATAGACCTTGGTGGGGATATCGTAAACAAAGTTTTGCATTGGAAAACTCCTTTCATCTGGCCGGAGGGGGGAGCAGATATGGCGTCCCCGCCGGCGCAAGTTCCTATCAACTCCATTTTAAAGCGCCGCTCGGCCGGGGTCAATAGCCCTCTTGGGCGGATTTTTTGGTGCAGGCGGCAACCGGCCTACCCGTCCACCGGCTCCAGTCACTCGGTCGCGCCGCCGTCGGCGGGCACTTCGACCGCCAAGTGGGGAAACCAGCTGTCCGGCGCCGCGCCGTGCCAGTGCTTGACATCCGGCGGGATGTTGACCACATCCCCTGGGCGGAGTTCCCGGGCGGGCTCGCCCCAGGCCTGGTAACACCCCTGCCCCCCGGTGACCAATAAAATCTGGCCGGCCCTGCGGTGGATGTGCCAGTCGTTGCGGCAGGCAGGGGCAAAGGTGACGTTGGCGATGCTCACCCCCTGTCGGCGAGCATTGCCAGATAGGATTTTTCGCTGAAGTGGGCGGCGAAGGCGGTGTTTTCCGCCCCCATGGGGAAGGCGGTGCCACCGCCCAGGTCGTGCAGTCTCTTTTCTTCGTCCATCTCCCATCCCCCCTCAAACGGCGGCGCACAAGGGCCGCTGTTTTGTTGGTTTGGTTCTAGGATAAACCCTGGAGTCCGCTCCAAGTCAAGGGCCAGTTTTGCGCCGCCTTTCAGTGAGGGTCAAGTGGCAAAAATGCCCCCTGGAGCACTGCTCCAGGGGCGGTTTGGAGAGAGGAGATCAACGATCTTTTTGTCCGACGAAGAGGGGTTTGACCTCCCGGTCTGTAAGAATGGTACAGAGGGTGTCAGGAGACCAGCCGCTGGCGCTGACGATATCAATTCCCTGGCGGCCCGTAGTTTGGGCTTTATGTCGCGGGGGCGTGGTGGGAGCCCGATCCGCCTGCCAGGGTGTAAACCCGGCTGTCTAGATGTTCGCCCCCCCCAAACCAACCGGACGCTTTGTAGACTGGGGGCATATCAAACAAGGCTAGAGGAATTCGAATTTTGAGAAAAAGCCCTCCGCAGTCGTACAGCTGCGGAGGGCTTTGCATTGCTTATTCCCACTCAATGGTGGCCGGGGGCTTGGTGGTCACGTCGTAGACGATGCGGCCGATGCCCGGCAGCTCGCCGATGATGCGGGTGGATATCTTCTCCAGCACGTCATAGGGGATGCGGGCAAAGTCGGCGGTCATGAAGTCGTCGGTGGTGACCGCCCGCAGCGCCAGGGTGTAGCCGTAGGTGCGGAAGTCGCCCACGACCCCCACCGTCCGCTGCTCGGTCAGCACGGCGAAGTACTGGCTCAAACTACTGGACTCGCCGGCTTTGTCCAGCTCCTCGCGGAAGATGAAGTCGGCCTTTTGCAGCAAGTCGACCTTTTCGGGGGTCACCTCGCCCATGACGCGGATGCCCAGACCGGGGCCGGGGAAGGGCTGGCGCCAGACCATCTCCTTAGGCAGACCCAGCAGGATGCCCAGGCGGCGGACCTCGTCTTTAAAGAGCATGTTCAGCGGCTCGACGATGTCCTCGAAGTCCACGTGCTCGGGCAGGCCGCCCACGTTGTGGTGGCTCTTGATGACGGCGCTCTCGCCACCCAGGCCGGACTCCACCACGTCGGGGTAGATGGTGCCCTGGGCCAGGAAGTCCACCTTGCCGATTGCCTTGGCCTCTTCCTCGAAGACGCGGATGAACTCCTCGCCGATGGCTTTGCGCTTGGCCTCGGGCTCGGTCACCCCGGCCAGTTTGCCGAAAAAGCGCGCCTGGGCGTTGACCCGCTTGAAGTTGACGTCCATCTTGCCGAAGGTCTCCTCGATGGCATCGCCCTCTTTGTAGCGCATCAGGCCGTGGTCCACAAAGATGCAGGTGAGCTGTTTGCCGATGGCGCGGGAGAGCAGGGCCGCACAGACCGAGGAGTCCACCCCGCCGGAGAGGGCCAGCAGCACCTTTTTGCCGCCGATGCGCTCTTTCAGCCGGGCGATCTCGCTGTCCAGGTAGTTTTCCATGTTCCAGTCGCCCACACAGCCGCAGATGTCAAAGAGGAAGTTGTGCAGCATCTCGCTCCCCTGCTGGGTGTGGTTGACCTCCAGGTGAAACTGCACCGCGTAGAGCTTTTTCTCGGGGCACTCCATGGCGGCCACCGGGCAGTTGTCGGTGACGGCGGTGACGGAGAAGCCGGCGGGCGGCTGGGAGATGTAGTCCACATGGCTCATCCAGACCACGCTCTCCTGCTGGATGCCCGCAAAAAACGGGGTCTCTCCCACCACCTTGCAGACGGTCTTGCCGAACTCGCCCACCGGGGCCGCCTCGACCTTGCCGCCGAACATGTGGGCCATCATCTGGGCGCCGTAGCAGATGCCGAGGATCGGCACCCCCAGCTGGTAGAGGGCCGGGTCGCACTGGGGCGAGTCGGGCAGGTAGGCGCTGTTGGGCCCGCCGGTGAAGATGATGCCGGACGGGTTTCCAGCCCGGATCTGCTCCACCGGCGCGGTGTGGGGCAGCACTTCGCAGTAGACCCCCAGGTCCCGCACCCGGCGGGCAATCAGCTGGTTGTACTGGCCGCCAAAGTCAATGACATAGATGAGCTGATGTTTCAAATTGATACCCCCGCTGTCTGTTTTGATGTCAAGGCGTACAAAAGGCGGCCCAACCGGCGCCACCGGCGCGTCGGACCGTCCGCCTGACTGGCGCGCTGCCGGACAGGCTGTCTCTTACCCCATCTATTGTGCCATGGGGCTGTCGAAAAAGCAATCGCTTCTCATATCTTTGTAAACTTTTGCCGATAGCTTTCCCCCTGCGGCAACGGTTTCTCAAAGCAGTTTGCATAGACGGCGTCGGCGCGGGCCTCCACCCGGCCGAAGGAGGTGCCCTCCGCCCGGGCCAGGCTGTGGCAGACCGGCAGCCGCTGGGGCTCCCGCAGCAGGGCGAGGCCGGTCTCGGTGGCCCCCAGGATGCGCAGGCAGTCGGGCGGGGCGAGGACCTCTTCCCGGCGGATGTCCAGCAGCAGGCACCAGACGGCCCGGCGCACCCGGGCGCGGGTGTGCTGGCGGCTGGCGCAGCGGGCGGCCAGCTCCTCCAGGTCGGCGGCGCCGTCGGCGCAGGCCTGCAGCCGGCGGGCCAGCCCCTCGTCGCAGAAGGGGAGGGCTGCCAGCCGCTCGAGGGGGGCCAACTGCACCGCCAGCACCGCCGCCCGCCCCAGCCAGCGGCTGTCCGCCAGGGGGTGCGGTCCCGGCAGCCCCTTTGGCAGATAGGGGGCCGCCTCCTCGCCCTTTCCGGCGCGCAGCAGGGCGCGCAGGGCGCTGGCGCTGGCGGTTTGTCCCCCCAGGCGGCCGTCGTGGTGGCCCGCGCCGATGCGCCGGATGGGGAGGATCCCCATCCCCGCCCCGGCGCGGTGGATGGCCAGCAGGTATTCCAGCGCCAGGGTGTCGTTGGGGGAGGAGAGGAGCGCCGCCTCTCCCCCCAGTTGGCGGCAGGCTTCGGCCCGGGCGGCGGGGTACCCCAGGTTCCCCCGCTGCAGCGCTTTGGCCAATTGGACAAAGGCCTCGCTCTCTACCAAGTCGGCAGTCGCCTCCAGCCCGGCCCGGTCGCCGCTCTCGCTGCCGAAAAAGAGGGTGTCCACCCCCAGCGCGGCCAGCAGGGAGACCCCGCCCTGGGCGTAAAATTGGGCCGAGGAGAGGCAGTGGGCGGTGGGGATCTGCACCACCAAGTCGGCCCCGTTTTCCAGCAAAGCTCTCGCCCGCACCCACCAGGGGAGGAGGGCCGGCTCCCCCCGCTGGACAAAGTTGCCGCTCATGGCGCAGGCCACCGCCTCCGCCCCGCGGGCCCTGGCCTGCGACAGCAGCCAGATGTGCCCGGTGTGGAGGGGGTTGCACTCGCAGACGACCCCGAAAATCCGCACAAATACGCCCTCCTTCCGGCTTTTCCCCTTGCACTTTTTCCCATTTTATACTACTATATAGTACGCAAGTGTGTTCGTCAACAAACGAGGACAGGCGAAAAATCAATTGAGGGGGAACTTTTTTCATGAAAATATTGGTCATCAACGCCGGCAGTTCGTCGCTGAAGTACCAGCTCATCGACATGCAGGACGAGAGCGTTCTGGCAAAGGGCAACTGCGAGCGCATCGGCGTAGACGGTCTCATCACCCACAGCGCTGGGGATAAAAAAATCGAGAAGGACATGCCCTTCCCGACCCACAAAGAGGCCTTCATGGCCGTGGTCGAGATGCTGACTTCTGGCGAGGGCAAGGTCATCGACAACGTGCAGGAGATCTCCGCCGTCGGCCACCGGGTGCTGCACGGCAGCGAGAAGTACAAGGTCTCCACCGTGGTGACCGATCAGGTCATCGACGACATCCTCTCCTTCAAAGAGCTGGGCCCCCTGCACAACCCCCCTCAGGCCATCGCCATGCGCGCCTGCCAGGAGGTCTTTGGCAAGGAGATGCCGATGGTGGCGGTGTTTGACACCTCCTTCCACCAGAGCATGCCCCGCAAGGCCTACATGTTCGGTATTCCCTACGAGTACTACGAGAAGTACTCCATCCGCCGCTACGGCTTTCACGGCACCAGCCACCGCTACGTGACCGCCCGCTACGGCAAAATCAAGGGCGGCCTCGAGGGCACCAAGATCATCACCTGCCACCTGGGCAACGGCAGCTCCATCGCCGCGGTCAAAGACGGCAAGGTGGTGGACACCACCATGGGCTTCACCCCGCTGGACGGCTTTATCATGGGCACCCGCTCGGGCGGCATCGACCCCTCGGTGGTCACCTACCTGATGAACAAGGAGGGCTTCACCCCCGACGAGATGAGCGACCTGCTCAACAAGAAGTCGGGCTTCCTGGGCCTCTCCGGCGTCTCCAGCGACTGCCGCGACCTGCGCCAGGCCGCCGACAGCGGCAACGACCGGGCCAAGATGACGTTGGAGATCGTGGTCTACCAGATCAAAAAGTTCATCGGCAGCTACATCGCCGCCATGAACGGGGTGGACGCGGTGATCTTCACCGGCGGCATCGGCGAGAACGACGACGTCTTCCGCGCCGAGGTCTGCCGCGAGATGGAGGCCCTGGGTCTCTCCTTCGACGAGGAGAAGAACAAGGCCGCCTCCCGCCAGGACGCCAAGTTCAGCGCCGAGGGCTCCAAGGTGGAGGCCTGGGTCATCCCCACCAACGAAGAGCTGATGATCGCCCGGGACACCCTGGAACTGATCGAGAAATAGATCCATTTGACGGCAAGAGCCCGCGCCACAGGGGGCGCGGGCTCTTTTTCTGCCCTTTGACCAAACAAAAAAGGGGGCCGCCCCTCTCTGCCAGAGAGGGGCGGCCCCTGTTTTCAGTGGGGACAGAAGCGGCCTTTACTTGTGGGCCTTCAGCCAATCCAGGGCGCACTGGGCGTAGAGGGCGGCCCCGGTGGGGAGGACCGACTCCTCCGGCACCATGCCGGGGTTGTGCATCGAGCACTGGTGCCCCTCGCCGATGCTGCCGGCCCCCAGATTGAGGTAGCAGGAGGGGACGTACTGGGCCACGTATGTAAAGTCCTCGGTCCCGCTGGAGGGGGGGACCGCCTGTACGTCCTTCTCGGGGACGACCTTGGCGCAGTAGGCGGCCAGTTCGTCGCAGGTGTCGGCGTCGTTGACCAGGGGGGGCATGCCGTAGACAAACTCCACCTCGGCCTCGGCCCGGTAGACCCGGGCGGTGCCCTCGGCCACCTCTTTGATCCGCTTTTTCAAAAATTCGCGGCGCTCGTGGGTGGTGGCGCGGATGGACGCCTCCATCACGCAGTGACCGGAGACGGTGTTGCAGGTGTCGCCGCCCTCGATCTTGCCGACGATCATCACCGAGCCCTCGGTGGTGGAGACCTCGCGGGCGATGACCTCTTCCAAAGCCACCACAATGTGGGCCGCCACGCTGATGGCGTCCACCCCCAGCTGGGGGGTGGAGCCGTGGGTGCCAAAGCCCTTGACGGTGATGCGCACCATGTCGCCGGAATTGGCGGCGGTCCCCCGCACGTACTGAACGGCCCCGGTGTAGGAGTCGGGCAGCCCCACCGAGAGGTGGATGGCCATGGCCGCGTCGACCTTAGGTCCTTCCAGCACCCCGGCCTCCACCATGGCCTTGGCCCCGGCCAGCTGCTCCTCGCCGGGCTGGAACATCAGCTTGACGGTGCCCTCCAGTTCGCCCTCCCGCTCCTTGAGCAGCTTGGCCGCGCCCAGCAGCATGGCGGTGTGGCAGTCGTGCCCGCAGGAGTGGCAGTTGCCGTTGTCTGCGGCAAAGGGGAGGCCGGTCACTTCCCGCATGGGAAGGGCGTCCATGTCGGCGCGCAGCAGAAAGGTCTTGCCGGTGCCGGCCGGTTTGCCCACCAGGGCCACGATGCCTGGGCCGCAGGGCTGGGGGTCAAGGCCGAAGGAGCGCAGCTTCTCGGCGACCAGAGCCGTGGTCTGGGGCAGGTCCAGCCCCACCTCTGCATAGCTGTGCACCGCCCTGCGGTACCAGCAGATCTCCTCCTCCAGTTGCTTGGCGCGGTCCAAAAACAGATTCTCCAATGCGAACACCTCTTTCTCGCTTTTGCGATTTTTCAGCTGTCAACAGGCGCGTGCGGAGCGAGGTCTCGGCCCCGCGGCGATCGCCCGACAGCTGCTCTTCGGCTATCATACCACAAAAAGAGGCTGCAAAAAAGGGGCGCGGCCACTGCATTTGCGCAGTTGCCAAGCCCCTTTTTTGTGGATTTTGCGCCCGTGTCTACTCGGTGACATCCAGCGCACGGCTGTCTTTGAACAGCAGGGCGATGCACCAGATCCCGGCGATCCCCACCACAGTGTAGATGATCCGGCTCACCAGAGAGGCCATTCCGCCGAACAGGTAGGCCACCAGGTCGAAGGAAAAGATGCCCACCAGCCCCCAGTTGAGGGCCCCGATGATGACCAGTACCAGGGCGATTTTGGATACGACTCCCATACAAATGGTACCTCCATCCGCAGAAATATTGAAAATGACAGCGCCTTGCAAACGCTTCACCTCTAGTATGGGTGGAAGGGTGGGATTTATGCAGCGGCAAACGAATTTGAAAAAACGCCCTTTTTTATTTTTTGTTCTTTTTTCCTGCTCATCCCCAAAAGAGGATGTACAGGCCGTAGAGCTCGACGGCGCAGCCCAGCACCCGCCCCAGGATAGAGGCGCGGCGCAGGCCCAACTTGGCATAGGTCTGCGGGGTGCAGAAGGGAAAGAGGATGAGGGTCGCCCCCAGCAGGGTCATGCCGCCCCCGACGGTACAGTTGGTGGGGAAGACCGCTTTAAAAAAGGAGCCGCCCACCATCAGAGCGCAGGCGGCAATCACACCCGCCCAAAACCATTTCAGGTGCTTTTGAATGCCCGCCATCTCCCGGCCGTAGGCGGCCCGGCATTCCTCGCTGCAAAAGGCGCTCTCCCGCCCGGGGTCGCCGTAGAAGACGGCGCGCCGGCCGCACCGATCGCAGATGCGCTTGGTCCCCTCCTCCACCTGTGGGGAGGAGGCGTACCGGCCGGTGAGCTGTTCCACCGACCGATGAAACAGGGTTGCCAGAGCGACGAGGTTGGCGGTGCTGGGCCGGCTGGCGCCCCGCTCCCAGCGGGAGACGGCCTGCCGGCTCACCCCGAGGGCCTCCGCCACCTGTTCTTGCGAGAGACCGACCTGCAGCCGGGCCTCGCGGATGTTTTCTGGAAGGGACATCTCTTCTCACCTCGCCCCAAGGATACCACACCCCGGGGCAAAGGGCCAGCAACCGGGGGGCAAGTATCGGTTGCGGCGGGGTGTTTTGTGAAAAAACCTCCCGCAGAGGCGATGGCGGCGGAAAAAGACAGAGAGAGGGCGGGGCGGGCGCAAACCTGCTTCGCCCCCTCTCTCGGGAGGGTGGGGAGTGGCTATCGGCAGCCGTAGCGGGCGGTGCGGTAGAGGGTCTCGGCGGTGTCGAGGACCAGGGAGAAGAGGATACAGGCCAGGACGATGTCGTTGAGGTGGAGAAAGAGGGGAAGGAAGTTGGCGGAGGTGTTTTGCTCCACCAGGGCAATCAGCTCGCCGCTGAAAAAGGGCTGGATGCGGAGCGAAAAGTAGGCGATCCCGCCGGTGAAGAAGTGAAGGGCGGTGGAGACCACCGCATAGCGGATGGAGTAGCGCCCCTCGATGAGGGCAAAGAGGTGGACGATGCCCGCCAGCAGGAAGAGGAGGATCGCCCCGGCGACGAACCGCCCCTCTGCCTGTGGGGACAGCAGCTGTATCGGCCCCTGCCCGGCAAACGCGGCCGCGGAGAGGGCGGAAAAGTTGAGCATGACGGTCACCATGACGGCGGCCCCCACCACCCCGGCGATGGATTCCCCCCGGCTGATGCGCGCCTTCTCGGCGGGAATGGGCGGGAGGGCGGAGATCCAGTCGGCGGGCTGTTCCCGCCTGCCCGGCACCCCCAGGCGGTCGAGAAGGGCGACCACCAGGGTGACGACGGCGAAGAGGGGGAAAGCCCAGGTGAAGAAGGAGCGCAGCAGGAAGAGGGGTGAGGGGGCGACCGAGATGCCGCTGCCCTTTAACAGGCTGATCAGTGCGCCGATCCCCCAGATGGCAAAGTGGATGGCGGCACACCCGCCCAGGGAGACGGCGAGGGCGGCCTTGTAGGGGCCGTACCAGAGGGGGCTGATGAGGCCGCGCCCCTCGCGGGCGCCGTAGCGGCGGGCGAGGGCCTCCGGGGGGCCGAACCCCTCTAAAACGGCGCGGATGTCGCTTTCCTCCACCGCTCGGCCCTGGCAGCGGGCCTCCAGCATGTCGGCAATGTCGACCCGCAGCTCCCGCTCGATGTCGGCACGGCTTTTCCTGGGCAGGTCTTTGGTTGCGGCGTAGAGGTAGCGCTCGACGGTTTCAAAGGTCATTTTCTGCCTCCTTTTCAATCTCTTCCACGCTGTGGGAGAGCTGTTTCCACTGTTCTTGTAGCTGCCGGTAGACGACAGCCCCCTCCGGGGTGAGGGAGTAGTACTTGCGGGGTTTGGCCCCGTCGGTCTCCCACACGCTGCGCAGGAGCCCCTGTCCCTCCAACCGGCGCAGCAGCGGGTAGAGGGTGCCCGCTTCCACCGGGATGCCCTTTTGCGCCAGGGTGCTGACCAGGTGGTAGCCGTACATGGGGCGGCGCAGCAGCCCCAGAGTGCAGAGGACGAGAGTCCCCCGCCGCAGCTCTTGCTCCAAGCTGCCCAACAGGTCGTCTTTGCCCATTGAAATCCCCCCTTTTGATGCCTGACAGACAGGCGGTGATAAGCAATACACTGTATTTGCAATTTCATTATAGTGTGTATCACACACTATTGCAAGCGAAAAATAAAAAAAGAGCGATTTTATTTGATTTCCCATCCTCTTGTGGGAAGTGTGCGTTGAAATGGGGACTGCTGCGTCTTTGGGGCAGGCCGCGTCCCTGTCGCCCCGCCGCGGGTGGCGCCAAGATACGACGCCTTCACACCGAGGCAATGGGGCTTATTTGGCCCCTGTGGTATGATAGACAGCAGAGTGAAAGGAGAGGATTTCCCGTGGGTGATTCCAGAGTAGAGGTGTTGGTTCAAGCAGTGGCCTATCTAAACGGCGGAGAGGTCGATTCGGCAAAACGGATAATCGACGAAGAATATCCCTTTGTCCCTGTTGAGAGAAGAGGGAGAAGATATACCGTCCGGCAGATGGTGGAGCAGTTCTTTAAGGACGGCTTTATCGACCGGTACTCTGGAGAGCGCCTGGTGAATCCGGGAGTGTTGCGCGCCATTTCGGAGATGATCCCGGACGCCTTTCCCTATCAAGCACATTGGAAAACGGGTGAGTGCCACCTGGCCTACTGGAACGACCACCCCACAATCGACCACATCTGCCCCCTTTCACTGGGAGGGGAAGATGGACCGGAGAACTGGGCCACTACCTCGATGATGCGCAACTCTCTCAAAGGCAACTTCACCCTTGAACAGATGGGGTGGGTGCTGCAAGAGCGGGGGGATATCAGGGAGTGGGACGGCCTGTCAAAGGTGTTTGTGGATTTGGTTGAACGGGAAAAGGCGCTGCTGCAAGTGGGCAGAATCAGGAATTACTACACAGCTACAAAGGAGATGGTGAAACGGTACGATTTGTAGGGAGCAGCTGTTCGCCCGCCTTTTAGAAGGGGCTGTCCCAACCCCTGTGCCGGGCGGAAAGGGGGCGGTTCTGGTCGGGGGGTCAAAGGGGGGGGCGATAAAAAGAGGGGGAACGAGCAAATGCCCGTTCCCCCTTGTGCAGAGAGGTCGAATGGGTGAACTTTGCGTTTGGCGGGAGATGCGGCTGGGCGCCCCCTTGGCGGGGACGCAGCCTCCCCGGGAAAAGGCGCGCCGACCTATTCCCTCTCCGCCCGCAGGAGGGCGGTGCCCTCGTTTTGATAGAGCAGCTCGACGCGGGCAAAGCCCGCCTCGGTCAGCAGTTCGGTCTGGTGCGCGAGGGTAAGGGGGATGTCGATGTGGACAAACGCCCCTTCGGGCAGGTCGCTTGCCTGCCGGCGGCGGTGGTATTCGGCCAGGCAGAGGTCCTCCTCTTCCTGGCAGCAGGCCAGGTAGTCGCACTCCAGATAGCAGCCGCCGCTTCGGACGGCCCGGTAGAGTTTGCGGTAGATCTCCCTCTTTTTTTGGTAGGGGAAGTGGTGGAGGGTCTCAAAGGAGAGGGCGGCGTCGTACTGCCGCCCTTCAAAGGGATAGCTGAAGTAGTCGGCACAGATGGTCTCCACCCGGGGAGAGGGGTAGTTCTGCCGCAGTTTTTCGAGCATGGGGGCGGAGAGGTCGATGCCGGTGACGCGCAGGTCGGGGAAGCGGCGCAGAATGGAGGCCAGCTCCAACCCGGTGCCGCACCCGATGTCCAGCAGGGTGGAGAGGCCGTCGGGCAGGTAGTCGGCCAGCGCCTCGTACTCGGCCGCCCAGTGGGCCAGGTGAACGCCCTCGTACTGGTCCAGCCGGTGGGCGAAGAAGGAGGACATCTCCTCGACGGGGGTGTCCCGCTCCCCCTCCAGCCAGTCCCGCAGTTCGGCGAGATAGGCGGCCTGTTCTTCGGAGGTGCGGATTTTGCTGATGAGCACTGAAATCACCTTCCTTTTGTCAGTGGGGGCTGGCAGCAGGGGCAGTAGACGCTGCTGCGCCCGCCGATGACGGTTCGGCAGAGGGGCGCGCCGCAGGCGGGGCAGGGCTCCCCCCCGTGGCCGTAGACCTGAAAGAAGGAGCTGCCCCGGTAGTTGCGCCCCCCGCTGGCCAAGTACTCCTCGGGCGAGGTCTCCTTGCCCTGGATGGCGGCCTGGAGGATGGCGGGGATCTGCCGGGTCAGGCGGGCGACCTCCTCCGGGGTGAGGGTGTTTGCCGGGCGGGTGGGGCAGATGCGGGCGGCAAAAAGGGATTCGTCGGCGTAGATGTTGCCGATGCCGGCGACGATGGACTGGTCGAGAAGGCACTCCTTGACCGCCTTTTTGCGCCGCGCCAGCTGTTCGGCCAGGTAGGCGGCATCAAAGGCGGGGTCAAAGGGCTCGGGCCCCAGGCGGTCGATGCCGGTAAAGCGGTCCTCCTCCCCCGCCCGCAGGAGCCAGAAGCGGCCGAACCGGCGCAGGTCGATGTAGCGCAGCTCGCTGCCGTCGTCCAGGGTGAAGACCAGATGGGTGTGCTTTTCCTGGGGGTGGCCGCCGGGGGTGGGCAGGAGGTTGCCGGTCATCCGCAGGTGGAGGACGAGTCGGTCGCCGCTCTCCAGGTGCAGGGTGAGAAATTTGCCCCGCCGGTCGATGGCGGAGAAGGTCTGCCTCTGCACCAGGCGGCAAAACTCCTCCGCCCCCGGGCGGGCGATGACCTTGGGGTTGTGGGCGGTGACCCGCTGGATGCGGCGGCCCCGGATCTGGGGTTCGACGACCCGCTTGACGGCTTCGACTTCTGGCAATTCTGGCATGGCGCTCTCCTCTTTTCTGGCGGCCGCATCGGGCCGGTTTGACCTGTTCAGTGTAACATCTTTGTCCCCATTTGTCGATTGGGGGTGGGAGGAAGGGGTTGCGGCGACCGGCCCCGGGGCGGTATACTGGTGGCCAGAGAGGGGGGCGCCCAGGCGGGCCGCCCTCACACGTCAGAGGGGAGGAACAGGCGATGGCGGGGAGGATCTATCTCATCACCGGGGTGATGGCGGCGGGCAAGTCCACCGTGGCCCAGCTGCTGGCCGAGCGGATGGCGCGGGGCGTGCACCTGCGGGGGGATGTCTTTCGGCGGATGATCGTCGCCGGCAGGGAGGAGATGAGCGAGCCCCCCACCCAGGGGGCCCTCGACCAGTTGGCCCTGCGCTACCGCCTGGCCGCCCAGGCGGCCAAGACGTACTGCGAGGCCGACTTCACGGTGGTTTTGCAGGACAACTATTACGGCCGGGCGCTGCCCGAGATGCTCGAGCTGCTGCGGGGATACCCCGTCTTCACAGTGGTGCTCTGCCCGCGGGCAGAGGTGGTGCGGCGGCGGGAGGCCGGGCGGGGCAAGACCGGCTACACCGGCTTTGCGGTGGAGCGGCTCTGCGCCGACTTCCTGCGGGAGACCCCCCGTCTCGGCCTCTGGCTCGACAGCTCGGAACAGACCCCGGAGGAGACGGTGGAGGCCATTTTGCAGCACAGCGGGGGCGCGGGGCTCTGAGGAAATAGGGCGCAAAAAAACAGGCGGGCAAGCTGCTCGCCTGTTTTTTATCTGGGGCCGTGGGGGCGGTCAAGCGGATCGGTCATCGGCCGCCTGGGCGGCTTTTTCCTTCTGCGCCTTGATCACCTTCAGGCGGGAGAACTCCTCCCGGTCCTTCTCCTCCAGGGCCTCGGTGATGGCCTTTTCGGTGGCCTTTAGGTCGGGGATGATGATGTGCTCCAGGGCGTTGGCCCGCTTCTGGGTCTTGCGGATGGCCCCGGCCAGCCGGTAGACGCTGTTCTCCACCTCCGCCAGGCGGACCGACAGCTCCTTGACCTTTTGAAACTTGCGGTAGGCGTCGTCGAATTTGGAGTTGGACAGCTCGAAACCGTAGACCGGCCGGGGGTCGGCGTCCTCGTAGGTGAGGTGGGGGATCTCCACCCCCATCACGCTGCGGGAGGTCATCTGCAAGCTGTCGTCCACCGGGACGCTGCCCACCAGGTGGTCGATCTTGCCCAGGGACATGTTGGCCTGCTGCAGGGCAAAGTAGGCCTGGCGGAAGGTGGCGCTCACCTCGTCCTTGATGGCCTTGGCCTCGTCCACCCGCTGCATCAGCTCGCGGATGAGGACGTTGCGCTTGCGGTCCAGCAGGTCAAAGCCCAGGCTGGACAGGTCCAGGGATTTGCGGGTGGCCATCAGGTTGGCCTTGGTGGCGAATACCTGCCCGGCCATCAGCCGTTCTCCTTGTTGAAGGCCTCAAAGATCTCCGGGCGGTAGTACTGGTCCACCAGCTTGTTGTCGATGCGGTCCAGGGCCTGCCGGGGCAGGATGCTCAGCAGCTCCCAGGCCAGGTCCAGGGTCTCGTCGATGGTGCGGCCGCCGTCCTCCCCCTGGTTGAGGAAGCGCTTTTCAAACTCCCGCCCAAAGACCAAAATCTTCTTGTCGGTGTCCGAGAGCTCCTCCTCGCCGATGACCGAGGCCAGGCTGCGGGCGTCCTGCACCTGGGCATAGCAGGCAAACAGCTGGTTGGAGACGGCGGAGTGGTCCTCTCTGGTGTACTCGGCGCCGATGCCGTCCTTCATCAGACGGGAGAGGGAGGGCAGCACCGAGACCGGCGGGAAGATGCCCTGGTTGTCCAGCCCCCGGTCCAGAACGATCTGCCCCTCGGTGATGTAGCCGGTCAGGTCGGGCACCGGGTGGGTGATGTCGTCGTTGGGCATGGTGAGGATGGGGATCTGGGTGACCGAGGCGTTTTTCCCCTTGATGATGCCGGCGCGCTCGTAGAGGCTGGCCAGGTCGGAGTAGAGGTAGCCGGGGAAGCCCTTTCGGGCTGGGATCTCGCCCTTGGAGGAGGAGAATTCCCGCACCGCCTCGCAGTAGGAGGTCATGTCGGTCATGATGACCAACACGTGCTTGCCCAGCTCGTAGGCCAAAAACTCGGCCGCGGTCAGGGCGCAGCGGGGGGTCATGATCCGCTCGACGATGGGGTCGGAGGCCAGGTTGAGGTACATGACCACGTTGCTCATGACGCCGGCCTCTTCAAAGCTGCGCTTGAAGTAGTCGGCCACGTCGTTTTGCACCCCCATGGCGGCAAAGACGATGCAGAAGTCCTCCCCGTCGCCGATCTTGGCCTGCTTGACGATCTGCACCGCCAGCTTGTTGTGACTCATTCCCGAACCGGAGAAGATGGGCAGCTTCTGCCCGCGGATCAGGGTGGCCAGGCAGTCGATGGAGGAGATGCCGGTTTGGATGTAGTTTCGGGGGTAGACCCGGGAGACCGGGTTGATGGGTTTGCCGTTGACGTCGGCAAACTCGGTGGCGTGGATCTCGCCCAGGTTGTCGATGGGGCGGCCCGCGCCGGAGAAGATCCGCCCCAGGATCTGGGGGGAGAGGGGGATCTGCATGGTGTGCCCGGTGAGGCGGGTCTTGGTGTTTTTCAGCGAGAGGCCCTCGGTCCCCTCGAACACCTGGATGACCGCCCGCTCGCCCTCGATCTCGACGATGCGGCCGGTGCGGGTCTCGCCGCTGTCCAGTCGAATTTCCACGATCTCGTCAAAGCTGACGTCCTGCACCTTGTCCAGCACCACCAGGGGGCCGTTGATCTCTTTTAGTCCTACATACTGTAAACTCAAACTCGCCGCCCCCTCTCTAATTCATGGCCGCCAGGGTGGAGTCGATCTCCTGGCGGAGGCTGTCAAATTTGTCCAGCCGGTCGTTCTCAATGTCGTATTTCATCTTGTTGATCTTGTCAAACAGCCCGCTGCCGGCGATGGTGGTGACCGGGATCTGGCGCTCGTTCACCACGATCAGGGCCTTTTTGTAGAGGTACCAGATGGTGCGCATCATCTCCAGCTGCTTCTCCAGGGGGACATAGGTGTCCTCTTTGTGGAAGGCGTTTTGCTGCAAGAAGCCGGTGCGGACCAGTTTGGCCACCTCGATGATGAGCTTCTGGTCGTCGGGCAGCACGTCGGCGCCGATGAGCTTGACGATCTCCAGCAGCTGGCTCTCCTCCTGCAGGATCTGGGCCATCCGGCTGCGGTAGCGCAGGAAGCGCTCGCCCAGGTGGGCGTTGTACCAGCCGGCCAGGTCGTCCAGGTACTCGCTGTAACTGGTGGTCCAGTTGATGGCCGGGTAGTGCCGGGCGTAGGCCAGGGATTTGTCCAGCGCCCAGAAGCAGCGGACGAACCGCTTGGTGTTCTGGGTCACCGGTTCGGAGAGGTCGCCGCCCTGGGGGGAGACGGCCCCGATGATGGAGATGGAGCCCTCGCTGTCGTTTAGGTTGACCATGTAGCCGGCGCGCTCGTAGAAGGTGGCGATGCGGGAGGGCAGGTAGGCGGGGAAGCCCTCCTCGGCGGGCATCTCCTCCAAGCGGCCGGAAATCTCGCGCAGGGCCTCGGCCCAGCGGGAGGTGGAGTCGGCCATGATGGCCACGTGGTAGCCCATGTCCCGGTAGTACTCGGCCAGGGTGATGCCGGTGTAGATGGACGCCTCGCGGGCGGCCACCGGCATGTTGGAGGTGTTGGCGATGAGGACGGTGCGGTCGGTCAGGGGCCGGCCGGTCTTGGGGTCGATGAGGGAGCCGAACTCCTCCAGCACCTGGGTCATCTCGTTGCCGCGCTCGCCGCAGCCGATGTAGATGATGATGTCCGCGTCGCACCACTTGGCGATCTGGTGCTGGGTCATGGTCTTGCCGGTGCCAAAGCCACCGGGCACGGCGGCGGTGCCGCCCTTGGCGATGGGGAACATGGTGTCGATGACCCGCTGGCCGGTGATGAGCGGCTGGGAGATGGGGAGGCGGGTCTTGGTGGGGCGGGGGGTGCGGATGGGCCACTTCTGGCACATCTTCACCTCGTGGGTGGCGCCCCGCTCGTCCTTGACGGTGATGAGCACGTCCTCCACCCGGTGGGGACCGCTCTCGGCGGCGGTGAGGACGGTGCCGCTCAGGTGGGGCGGCACCATCACCCGGTGCTCGATGCGAGAGGTCTCAGGGCAGGTGGCGATGATCTGGCCGGGCGAGACCTGCTCCCCCGGCTTGGCGAGGACGGTGACGTCCCACTCCCGCTCGGGGTCGAGGGAGGGAATCTCCACGCCGGAGCCGATGAAGGCGCCCTCCTGCTCTTCGATCTTTCCCAGGGGGCGCTGCACCCCGTCGTAGATGTTGGAGATGATGCCCGGCCCCAGGGTGACGCTGATGGGGCTGCCGGTGCCCAGCACCGGCTCCCCGGGCCGCAGGCCGGAGGTCTCTTCGTAGACCTGGATGGTGGTGGCCGCATCATTGACGATGATGACCTCGCCCATGAGGCGCTTCTGGCCGACATAGACCATCTCGCCCATGGAGAAGTCCTTGGTGTCGCGCACCTTCACCACCGGGCCGTTGATGGAATAAATGGTGTTCAAAAATATCGTACCCCCTTAGAAGTTGGTTGGGCAGGCAGAGGAGGGCCCATTGCCCCGCAAAGGGCCTAGATGGCCTTTAAGACCAGGCCCGAGTTGGCGTAGAACCACGCCCGCTGCTCCTCCAGGGCGTTGTCCAGGGTCTCGTCGCAGGCGTAGCCCTCGTCCAGGTTCTCGGCGACAAAGCCGCCCACGGCGATGGCGTCGTCGTATTCCACCCGGCAGGGGACGGAGAACGCCTCGCCGCAGAGCCCTTCCAGCGCCTTGTCGGCGGGGGAGAGGCGAACGGTGACAGAGGCAAAGGAGTGATCGGAGGCCACGGCCGTCAGCCGGGCCTTTAAGTAAGCGGCGTATTCGGGGGACTGGTGAAAGGCCACCAGCCGGGCCCGGGCGGCCTCAAAAATCTCTTTGGCATAGCCCTCGCTGCGCTGCAGCAGCTCGGTGCGGTATTGCAGGGTGGCCTTGGAGATGGCGGTGGTCTCCCGAGTGTGGATGTCCTTTTTGGCCTTTTCCACGTAGCGGGCGGCGTCCTCGTTGGCCTTGGCCTCCGCGTTGGAGAGGGCGGAGATCCGCTTTTGAGAGGCGGACTTCAAAATGGCGCTTGCCTGCTCCTCCACCGTCTGTTCGATCTCCTTGCGGATGAGTTCCAGTTTTTCTTCGTTTGAAAGCATCTAAGCCACCTCAAATCTTCACGCCGATGGCGTCTTTGATGTACCGGGCCAGGTTCTCCTCCAGGTGGGAGGAGCCGTGCCGGTCGGGGATCTCCACAATCAGGGTCGTCTTGCTCTGCTGTTTGTACTGGTAGACCAGGTCCTGACAGAGGGAGACCAGCTTCTGGGTCATCAGCACCACGGCGATGTCGGGGTCCTCCATGGCGGTTTTGAGGGCGGCCACCGTCTCGTCGTACTGGTGGACGACGGTCCCCTCCATCCCGGCCAGACGCATGCCCATATAGGTGTCGCTGTTGTCGCTGATCACAAAAAATTTCATTGCAGATGCCTTCTTTGGCTTAGACTTTGTTGAGGATCATGATGGAGATGAGCAGGCCGTAGATGGCGACGCCCTCGCCCATGGCCACGAAGATCAGGGATTTGCCGAAGGTCTTGTCGTTCTCGCTGACAGCGCCGATGGCGGCGGGGGCGGCGGCGGCGACGGCGATGCCGCAGCCGATGCAGGCCAGGCCGGTCACCAGGGCGGCGGCCAGGTAGGCCATGCCGGCGGCGGAGGAGGAAGCGGCGGCAGCGGGGGCCTCAGCGGCGTAGCTGACCACCGGCAGAAGGACCGAGCCCAGGCAGGTGGCGCCGAAGGCAATGAGCTGTTTCTTCATCATCGAGGGGGCTTTCTTCCCGGCTTTGCGGGCCTTGAACAGGTAGACGAACAGGGCGGCGATGGCGGCGGTGGCCGCGGTCAGAAGCAGAATATCCATAGTGATAAAACCTCCAATTAGAAATTGTCAAACGTATTTATGTTTCTCCGGGCGGCCCTAGAACAGGGCCGCCCGCCTTTCCCGGTGGGGAGTGGGCGCGCAGAGCGGCTCAGTTGGCGTGCTCGTGCACGATCTGGCTGATGGGGGTGAAGGGCACCCCTTCGCCCGAGTAGTAGCGGCCGAACATCTCGTAGAACTCCAGGCGCAGCACCTGAATGCCGACCACCAGGCCCTCCAGCCCGATGACGAAGAGGTTGCCCAGGGCCACGGTGATGGCATAGCCCACTGGCCCGAACATCCCCGCCAGGGTGAAGACCACGCTCATCATCCCCGCGTGGCTCAAAATAAAGCCGCCGACGCGGAGGAAGGACATGGTGTTGGCCACAAAGGAGATGGCGATCTCCAGCATCTCAAAGATGTTTTCCAGGGCATAGGCGCCAAAGCCCCCCTCGGGGAAGGCGTCCTTTTTCAGCAGGAGGTTGCCCAGGGGCACCCGCATGAAGATGCAGATGATGGGGATGACGATGCAGATGAGGATGATGGGCAGGTTCAGGGAGAAGCTGACCCCCAGCATCGGCAGGCCGATGGCGCTGATGACCGTGGCGTAGAGGACAAAGCCGGCCACCCCGTTTTGGGAGAAGAGGGCCTTGCTGTAATCGCGGTTTTTCAGCCCGATATAGATGTTCAGGGCCATCGAGGTGAGGATGAGCACCACCCCCAGGGCCACGGCGCCGATGAGCAGCACGTTGATGGTCTGGGCGTTCATCACCTCCACCGGCTTCTCGGCAAAGCCGATGGCCCGGTACAGCGGGTCGAGGGCGTGTTCAAAGCCGAAGACCGAGCCGTAGAGGAAGCCGAAGAGGGTGGAGCTGATGCCCATGCGCATGATGATCTCGCCCAGGCGGGACTTCTTCCACTTGGCAAAGAGGAAGCCGCCCAGCACGATCAGCAGCCCCTGGCCCACGTCGCCGAACATGATGCCGAAGAGGAGGGTGTAGGTGAAGGCCACCAGGGGGGTCGGGTCGATCTCGCGGTGGCTGGGCACGCCGTACATCTCCACATACATCTCGAAGGGGCGGGCAAACCAGTTGTTTTTCAGCTTGGTGGGCTTCTCGGGGCGGGTGCCCTTTTCGTGGGCCTCCTTCATCGAGTGGGTCACCAGGCCGGGCAGCATGGGGACCGCCCCGTCGTCGGACTTCTCGGCGGTGACCACCACGGTGGGCAGGTCGCCGAAGAGGGCCTCGAAGTCGCCCTCCCTCCCCGCGGGGACGTAGCCGGCGAACTCGAAGTAGTCGCCGCCGGCAAACTTGTCAAAGCTGGTGCCCACGAACCGGCGCACGCCGTAGGTCTCCTGCATGAACTGGACGGTGGCGTAGTAGGAGAGAAGGGTCTCCCGCCCCTCTTCCACCAGCCGGTCGCGCTCGCCCTTGCAGCCCTCCAGGGCCGCCTGCTCCTCGGCGAGCTTTCCCTCCAGATAGGAGGCGGCGTCCTCTGGCTCGCCGTGGAGGTAGTCGGGGATGCGCACCCGCTCGAAGTAGAGGGCCTCCATGATGGAGTCCACCTCGGCGGCGTGCTGCTCCCCGGTCAAATAGAGGCACCACTGGTAGTTTTTGTCGCTGGAAAAGGTGAAGAGGAAGAAGGGTTTGTCCTGGTAGTGCTCCAGCTTTTTGTAGTTTTCCAGCGGCAGCCGCCCAAAGCGCACCTTCAGGTACTTGGCCTTGAACAGCTCGTCAAAACTGGTGTGAAAGCTGCGGATCATGTCCAGGTGGGAGAGGTTGAGGCGGTGTTCCTCCACCAGCTTCGCGATCTCCTTTTCCTTTTGGTCGGCCGCGTCGAACCCCTGCCGGAACGACTCCACGAACTGGCGGACATCCGCCAGGTTCAGGTCGTGACTGCTGCGCTCCAGCTGGTCGCCGGGCACCGCCACCGGGGTCAGCCCGGCGTCGGTACAGGCCGAGCGCAGGGCGTCGGCCAGCTCGGTGTAGGGGTTTTCGGCGGAAGCGGCCTTGGAGACCGCCCCGCTCTTGGAGGTGATCTCCTCCGGGTGGAAGTAGTCCAGCCGGCTCAGCCGCAAGACCACCTCGTCCAAATTTTCCAGGCGACCGATCAGGCTGACCAGGGTCGTCTTCTGTATTGCCATAGTGCGTGATTCTCCTTTCGCGTCAGGCGTTTCTCCAGGCGGTGGCGCCGCCTAGATGATGAGCAGCTTTTGAATGTCCTCCGGCTGCACCCCGTAGCGGATGCCCTCCACAATGTGGGTGATGTTGTCGCACTCCACTGTGCCCAGGGTCACATAGGCCAGAAAGGCGGTGGCCGCCTTGGTGGCAAAGCTGATGTGGCGGCGGCTCAAGTGGTACTTGATGTAGCTGGTGTGGTACTCGATATAGAGAAAATCGTCTTTGTCGAAGTAGTTTTTGTAGCTGCTCTGCGCAATCTCCCGGATGAAGGCGTCCCCGTTGGGGGCCGCGGCGAGGGATTGCAAAAACCTGTCGGAGAGGCGGGAGTACTCGTTGTGGACGATGAACCGGTCCAGCTCCTCGGGTTTGTAGTGAAAATACACCTTGAGGCGGTAGAGGTTGGTGATGTTTTGCAGCTCCAGGCTGGTGGAGACGATGTCCATCATCTCCTGCCGGGTCTTGCCCTTGTAGTTTTCCTCGATGAGGGAGAACAGCCGGTTGTAGTACTGCTGGCGCAGGGCGATGACACAGCTGCTGACATCGAATTCGCCGGGGGCCAGGGCAAAGGGCTCCACCGTCTTGTAGTAAGGGGTCTTCTCCAGCAGTTCCAGCAGCTCCCGCCCGGTCTCCACCTGGCCCAGGGCCACCGCGTCAAAGGAGAGGTAGTCCAGCAGGAAGGTGGGCACTTCGGGGACAAACTGGGTCTCGCCCTCGGCGTCCAGCCGGTTGATGCAGCCGATGAGCTGGTCCATCTCGATTTGGCCGATGAAGAAGCTGACATACTGCTCGCGCTCCTTGCGGCCGGGCAGGTAGCGCACCAGCCGCAGCAGGGAGTAAAACAGGTCTTTTCTCACAGTGGCTTCCAGCTGGCCGCGGTGCAGGGCCGCCGGGTTGACTGTGTCCATGGCGTCTTGGTAGTGGGTGCTGTTTTTGAGGTAGGCCGCCAGCTCGCTCAAAGAGGTCTTGTGCAGCATCTCCCCGTACTGGGAGGGGGTGATCCGCTTGCCGTACATGGCCTTGATCTTGGCGAGGATGGCGTTTTGAGAAAAGGTCGTGAACATGCCCTACTCACCGCCCACGCAGCGCTGCACGATAGCATCCACCAGACTGTCTTTTCTCTGTTGGTAACTCTCGTCCAGCGCCTGCACCGCGTCGGCGTACCGCTTTTTCAGCTCCTCTGACCGGGCCTGCACCCGCGCGTCGCTGTCCCTTTGCAGTTGGGCCACCTCGGCCTTGGCCGTGGCCAGGATCTCGTCGCTGAGGGCCTGCTGCTGCTCTTCCAGCGAGTCGAGGATCTGGTTTCGCTGGGTCTCGGCGTCGGTCAGCTTTTTTTGGGCGCCCCGGTCGATCTCCAATAGGTTATGGATCAAATCTTCCATAGAACCTGCCTCCTTTCCCGTGTGAAGTGAACGTTCCACGGATAATCCTACTCCTTTTTTGATGGCTCCGCAATGTTGCAACTCATAAAAACCGAAAGCTGGAAAAAAGCTTTTTTGAGCAGACGGCACAAAAGGGGGGAAGAATACTGAGCATCCTGCCCAAAAAAATTAGCCGAGATTGGTTTTGTCGAAATGGGGAGGGCGACCGGGATGTCTGTTTGCTCGGAAAGCGGAGCAAAGCAGGGCGAGAAAGCCGGCTTTTGACAGACGGGTCTCCGGCCGGCCCCGATGCAATAGGATCGGGAAAAAGAGAGGCGTTTATTCCGCCGAGACGGGGGGACAGCGGGGAAAAGGGGGTGTTTCTTCTTATATATAGCCGCCGCTGTCCGCCGGGATGCGGTTGGGCGCGGCCGGGGCAGCGGGGAAACTTGCGCCGGGCGGCGGTAGGTGATAAAATAAACTGATATTGATTTTCTGCATCCCGCCGGGTTTTCCGGCGGCCCGAATGGAAGTGGATGGCAACATTGAGTATGAACCAGTGGATTTTACCCAACACCCCGGCGGAGAAATGGTCTGCCGTGGCGGCGCAGACGGGGCTCACCCCCCTGTGCTGCAAGGTGCTCTGCGCCCGGGGGATCGACACCCCCGAGAAGGTGGAGCACTACCAAAATGACCCCTGTGAGATCGAGGATCCCCTGCGCCTGGCCGACATGGAGCGGGGGGCGGCCCGGATCCGCCGCGCCGTCGAGGAGGGGGAGCGCATCTGTGTCTTTGGCGACTACGACGCCGACGGCATCACCTCCACCGTGCTCCTCTACTCCTACCTGGACATCTGCGGGGCGGATGTGCGCTGGTACATCCCCTCCCGGGAGTCCGACGGCTACGGCCTCAGCCTCTCGGCGGTGGAGGCGCTGCACCGCGACGGGGTGCAGCTCATCGTGACGGTGGACAACGGCATCGCCTGCTGCCGGGAGGCCGAGCGGGCCGCTGAGCTGGGGATGGATCTGGTCATCACCGACCACCACCAGCCGGGGGCCGAGTTGCCCCGGGCCTGCGCGGTCATCGACCCCTACCGCAGAGACTGCCCCAGCCAGTTCAAGTGCCTGGCGGGGGTGGGGGTGGCCTTCAAGCTGGTCTGCGCGCTGGAGGAGCAGGACCCCCGGGTGATGCTCGACGAGTTTGCGCCCCTGGTGGCCATCGGCACCGTGGCCGACGTGATGCCCCTGAAGGGGGAGAACCGCCTCTATGTAAAGGAGGGGTTGGCCGCCCTGCCCTACTACGACAACCCGGGGCTGGCCGCCCTCATCGCCCGCTGCACCAAGGGCGGGGAGATCACCGCCCAGACCCTGGCCTTTACGGTGGTGCCCCGCATCAACGCCGCCGGGCGGATGGAGAGCGCCGAGAGCGCCGTCAGGCTGCTGACCTGTCTGGACGAGGGCGAGGCCGAGCGGTGGGTGGACGACCTCTGCGAGAAAAACGCCCAGCGCCAGCAGGTGGAGGGCGAGATCATCGAGGAGATCCGCCAGATGCAGTCCCAGCACCCCGAGTACTTTGGCCAGCGGGTCATCGTGCTGGCGGGGGAGGGCTGGCACAAGGGCATTGTGGGGATCGTCTCCTCCCGGGTGGTGGACCGCTTCGCCAAGCCCTGCATCCTCCTGGTCCCCGACGGGGAGGAGGCCAAGGGCTCGGGCCGCAGTTTCGGCGACTTCTCCCTCTACGAGGCGTTGGAGAGCTGCGCCGACTGCCTGAGCCGCTACGGCGGGCACAAGCTGGCCGCCGGGCTCTCCCTGCCGGTGGGGCGCATCGACGAGTTCCGGGAGCGGATCAACGACTACGCCCGCAAAACCCACCCCACCATGCCCCTGCCCGCCCTGCGCATCGACGCGGCGGCCGACTTCGGCGAGCTGACGCTGGAAAATGTGCTGGCGCTGGAGGAGCTGGGCCCCTACGGCCACGAAAACCCCAAGCCCAACTTCCTGCTGCAGGGGGTGCAGGTGGAGGGCGTCTACCCCATCTCCGACGACCGGCACATCCGGCTCAAGCTGAAAAAGGGCGGGTCCACCCTCTTTGCCGTCTACTTCCGGGTCTCCTCGCAGGAGTTCAAGTACGCCCCGGGGGACCGGGTGGACGTGGTGGTCACTTTGGACCTGTACCAGTACTTGGGGGAGCAAAACATCTCCATTAAAGTCAAGGACATCCACCCGGCCGGGCTCTCCCCCGCCATCTACGACGAGATGGCCCTCTACCAGAAAATCGAGCTGGGCGAGCCGCTGGACGACGGGGAGTTCGCCCGGGCCATGCTCACCCGGGAGCAGGTGGCCCTGTGCTACAAGGCCGCCCTCTACTTCGGCCCCGCCGTCGGCGACTTCGTCCTCTTTTACAACAAGATGGCCGGCAAGCCCATCACCTACTGCCAGATGATGTTGGCCCTCAACGTCCTGGCGGAACTGGGTATCCTGACGGTCAAGCGGGAGAAGGGGAAGGTCTTGCTCCTGGTCAACAGGGGGCAGAAGGCCGACCTGAACGCCTCCCGCATCCTGCGAGAATTGACTGCGAAAAGGACTGCTGCACTATGTATTTAAGCTACGAACAGCTGCGCGAGAAGCTGGCCGCCGGCGACAAGTACGACCTGGCGGTCATCGACCGCGCCTATCAGTTGGCCTACGATGCCCACGGCGAGCAAAAGCGCCGCTCGGGCGAGCCCTATATCACCCACCCGGTACAGGTGGCCGCCCTCCTCTGGGAGCTGGGGATGGACACCGACTGCGTGGTGGCGGCGCTGCTGCACGACGTGGTGGAGGACACCCCCACCTCCCTGGACGAGGTCTCCAAGCAGTTTGGCCCCGACGTGGCGCTGCTGGTGGACGGGGTGACCAAGCTGGGCAAGATCCAGTTCACCACCAAGGAGGACGAGCAGGCCGAAAACATCCGCAAGATGCTTTTGGCCATGTCCAAGGACATCCGGGTCATCCTCATCAAGCTCTGCGACCGGCTGCACAACATGCGCACCCTGGAGGTGATGCCCGAGCAGCACCGCCGGGACAAGGCCCTGGAGGTGATGGAGGTCTACGCCCCCATCGCCCACCGGCTGGGCATCAGCTCGGTGAAGGAGGAGCTGGAGGACCTGGCCCTCAAGTACCTGGACCCCTTTGGCTACTACCAGATCCAGGAGTACCTCAACAGCCGCAAGGTGGACACCGAGGACTTTTTGGAGATCGTCACCGGCCGGATCCGGGAGCGGCTCAAGGACTACGAGGACGTCATCGAGATCTCCGGCCGGGTCAAGTCGATCTACGGCATCTACCGCAAGGTGTTCATGAGCGGGCGCAGCTTCGACGAGATCTACGACATCGTGGCGGTGCGGATCCTCTGCAACACCGTCAACGAGTGCTACAACATCCTGGGGCTGATGCACGACCTGTTCCGCCCCATCCCCAACCGGTTCAAAGACTACATCTCCACCCCCAAGCCCAACATGTACCAGTCGCTGCACACCACCGTCATCTCCAAGGAAAAGATGCCCTTTGAGATCCAGATCCGCACCTACGAGATGCACCACACCGCCGAGTACGGCATCGCCGCCCACTGGAAGTACAAGGCCGGGGTGCGGGGGAGCGACAAGCTCGACGAGAAGTTGGCCTGGGTGCGCCAGTTGCTGGAGGCCCAGAAGGACTCGGAGGACGCCCGGGACATCATCACCAACATCAAGAGCGATCTGACCTTTGAGGAGGTCTACGCCTTCACCCCCAAGGGGGATGTGAAGAGCCTGCCCAAGGGCTCGACGGTGATCGACTTCGCCTATGCCATCCACTCGGGGGTGGGCAACTCGATGGTGGGGGCCAAGGTGGACGGGCGGATCGTCTCGCTGGACTACCAGATCCAAAACGGCGAGATCATCGAGATCATCACCACCAAGTCGCCCAACCGCGGCCCCAGCCGCGACTGGCTGAAGATCGTCCACACCAGCGAGGCCCGCAACAAGATCCGCAACTGGTTCAAAAAGACCCAGCGGGAGGAGAACATCCTCGAGGGCAAGATCGAGGTGGACCGGGAGTTCAAGCGCAACCAGATCGCCGTCAACGACGAGCAGCTCGAACAACTGCTGATGGGGGTGGGGAAGAAGTACCAGGTGGGCAGCCTGGACGACTTCTACGCCGCCTTGGGCTACGGCGGCATCAACCTGACCCGGCTGATGCCCCGCATCAAAGAGGCCTACTCCAAGATGGTCAACCCCGCGCCCCCGCCGGCCCCCCTCACCAAGGAGGAGGTGCCCCTGACCAAGTCCAAACACACCTCCTCGGGCGGGGTGGAGGTCGAGGGGATCGACAACTGTCTGGTGAAGTTTGCCAAGTGCTGCAACCCCCTGCCGGGGGACAGCATCGTCGGCTTCATCACCCGCGGGTTTGGGGTCTCGGTCCACAAGGCCGACTGCCCCAACGTGCTGGCGGCCAAGAATTTGGAGGAGAACAGCGAGCGCTGGGTAAAGGTCAAGTGGAGCGCCTCTAGCCGGGACTCCTTCAAGTCCACCCTGCAGCTGGTGGGGCTGGACCGGCAGGGGCTGTTTGCCGACATCTCCATCGCCCTCTCGGCCATGCGGGTGCCCATCTTCGCCATCAACGCCCGCAGCCTGCAAAACGGCTTTGCCGACGTGATGATCACCATCGGCATCTCCAATGTGGAACACCTGACGAGCATCATCGCCCGGCTGCAGAAGATCCAGGGCGTGGAGAGCGTGCAGAGAAGCAGCCAATAGATCCCCGGTGGACGATGGCCCGGCGGGGTGGTATACTTGTGAAAAATCGGCGGGCGGGCCATCCGCCGCCGGGAAGAAGAGAGAGGAGCGAGCGCGGTGAAAGCGGTATTGCAGCGGGTCACCTCGGCCGGGGTGGCCATCGACGGCGGGCCCCGGCAGGGCATCGGCCCCGGCCTGGTGGTCCTGTTCGGGGTGGAGGAGGGCGACCGGGAAGAGTACGTGGACGCCTTTGTGCAGAAGATCGTCCACCTGCGCATCTTCTCCGACGAGGCGGGGAAGCTCAACCTCTCCCTGCTGGACCAGGGGTATTCGGTGCTGGCGGTGCCCAACTTCACCCTTTGCGCCAACTGCAAAAAGGGGCGGCGCCCCTCCTTTGAGCGCTCGGCCCGCCCCGACTTCGCCTCCGCCTGCTTCGACGCGCTGGCGGCGGGTCTGCGGGCGGCCGGGGCGGCGGAGGTGGTCTGCGGCCAGTTCGGCGCCGACATGGCGGTGGACCTGGTCAACGACGGGCCGGTGACCCTGATTTTGGACTCGGCGGAGATCGTCAAACAGTGAGAGGGCGGGGCAGCCCCGCGAAAGGAAGGAACACATGGAAATTGGGATGATGACCCTGGGTGCCCTGGGCACCAACTGCTACCTGGTGTACGGCGAGAAGAAGACCGGCATCCTCATCGACCCGGCGGACAGCGGCGACACCATCATTCAGTGCATCAAAGCCGAGGGGGTGGACGTGAAGTACATCGTCCTCACCCACGGGCACTTCGACCACATCGGGGCCCTGCGGCAGGTGAAGGAGTTCACCGGCGCGCAGATCGCCATCCACGAGAAGGACGCCTACCGCCTGCCCCGGGCCGACCGGGAGGCCGCCCTCTTCGGCATGCCCTGCGAGGCCCAGCCCCGGGCCGACGTGCTGCTGCACGACGGGGACGGGCTCAAGGTGGACGACCTGCTCTTCCGGGTGCTCTTCACCCCGGGCCACACCGAGGGAAGCATTTGCCTGCTGGGGGGGAAGGCCCTCTTCACCGGGGACACCCTCTTTTGCGGCAACGTGGGGCGGACCGACCTGCCCGGCGGCAGCCTGCCCTGGCTGGAGACCTCCCTGGCCCGGCTGGCCGCACTGGAGGGCAACTACGCCGTCTACCCCGGCCACGGGGACGTGACCAACCTGGACGCGGAGCGGCGGCAGAACCCCGCCTTTATGGCGTAGGGGCGGAGCGATGAAAGTATTGGTATTGGGCCACCGCCTGCAGTACGAGGTGCAGAACCTGGTGGGTCTGTTCTTCCCCGGCGAGCGGGTGGAGACAGCCTTTGAAAAACAGCCCGACTGGCAGGTGCTGACCTACCTGCGGGAGGGGAGGGGCGCCACCCGGCTGCTGGCCCTCTGCCGGCTGGGGGAGAGCGGCGAGACCCTGCGGGCCCACTGCGCGGTGGCGCCGGGGGAGCCGGGCCACAAACAGCGCTGTGAGATGGCCTTTGGCGAGCTGCTCTACCGCCTCTTCTCCCAGGTGACCGGCTATCGCCCCAAGTGGGGGGTGCTCACCGGGGTGCGGCCGGTGAAGAACATCCGCCGCCGGCTGGACGGGGGGATGGGCGAGGCGGATCTGCGCCGCCTCTTCTGCGGGGAGTACCGCGTCAGCGAGCAGAAGTTTGACCTGGCCCTGCAGACCGCCCGGGTGCAGGAGCGGGCCCTGGCCCCCCTCCCCCCGGCGGGGCCGCGGGATGTGAGCCTTTACATCTCCATCCCCTTCTGCCCCAGCCGCTGCCTCTACTGCTCCTTTGTCTCCCACTCGGTGGAGAAGACGCATAAACTGGTGGAGCCCTATCTGGAGCTGCTGCTGCAGGAGATCAGCGCCACCTTCGCCCTGGTGGAGCGACTGGGGCTGCGGCTGCACACCGCCTACATCGGCGGGGGGACCCCCACCATCCTCACCGCCGGGCAGATGGACCGGCTGCTGGGGCACCTCTTCTCCCTGGTGAAAACCCCGCTGGAGGAGTTCACCGTCGAGGCCGGGCGGCCGGACACCATCGACCGGGAGAAGCTGCGGGCGATGCGGCAGTACCCGGTGAGCCGGATCAACATCAACCCCCAGACCCTGAACGACGCGGTGCTGGAGAGGATCGGCCGCCGCCACACCGCCGCCCAGACGGTGGAGAGCTTCTGCCAGGCCCGGGAGGCGGGCTTTGCAAACATCAACATGGATTTGATTGCCGGGCTCCCGGGGGACAGTTACAAGGGCTTTGTCTCCACCCTGGACCGGGTGGTGGCGCTGGACCCCGAAAATGTGACGGTGCACACCCTCTCGGTCAAGCGGGCAGCCGATTTGAAGAGCACCGCGATGGTCCGCTACGCGGCGGCCGACGCCCCGGTGGAGCAGATGGTGGACTACGCCGCCGCCACCCTGGGGGCGGCCGGGTACGACCCCTACTACCTCTACCGGCAGAAAAACACCCTCGCCAACCTGGAAAATGTGGGCTATGCCAAGCCGGGGTCCGAGGGGCTATACAACATCTACATGATGGAGGAGCTGCACACCATCCTCGGCTGCGGCGCCGGTTCGGTGACCAAGCTGGTGGGCCGGGGCACCCGCCCCATCGAGCGCAGTTTCAACTACAAGTACCCGCAGGAGTACATCCGCCAGTTTGCAACTGTGTTGGAGCGCAAGGGGAGTTTGGAGGAATTTTATGGCTGTCTTTCAGAAGCGGAACATCCCGCTGTATGAGATAAACTTCTGGGCCAAGGAGCCAAAGGCGTTTATCGCCGCCTGCGACCGCCGCTACGAGAGCGCCCTGGCCGCCATCGTGGCCGACGCGCTGGAGACCCTGGGGCAGAAAAACGTCTTTATGCTGGCGGGGCCCTCGGCCTCGGGCAAGACCACCACCGCCCACAAGCTGGCCGCCGCCTTTGGCCGGCGCTCGGTGGAGGCGCGGGTCATCTCCCTGGACGACTTCTACCGGGGGCGGGGCTTCTGCCCCAAGCGGGAGGACGGCACCGAGGACTACGAGACGGTCCACTCCCTGGACCTGGACTGCTTTACCGCCTGCATGGAGAAGCTGCTGGCCGAGGGGGAGGCGGAGTTCCCCATCTTTGACTTTCAGGTCAAACAGCGCGCCGAGGAGACCCGGCACATCTCCCTGGGGAAGGACCAGGCCCTGATCATCGAGGGGATCCACGGGCTCAACCCCCTGCTGACCCGGGGGATCGAGGGGCGGGTGAAGCGGGTCTACGCCACCGCCATGGACCGGTTCGTGGGGGACGATGTGGTGCTCAAGACCAACGACCTGCGCTTTTGCCGCCGCATCGTCCGCGACTGCCGACACCGCAACGTCTCCGGCGCCGAGACGGTGGACATCTGGCCCTACGTCTGCGACGGGGAGTTCATCTACATCAAGCCCTACCGGTCTGAGTGCGACTACTACGTCAACACCGCCTTCGGCTACGAGCCGGGCATCTACGCCGGCTACCTGCGGGCGATTTTAGAGGGGATGGGGGACATCCCCCAGACCGGCAAGGTGGGGCACATCCTGCGCAAGTTGCAGCGGTTTGTCCCCATCGACCCGGCGCTGGTGTCCAAGGACGCCATGGTGCAGGAGTTTATCGGGTAGTACCCGAGCATGAGAGGGGCTACCGCCCCCCTCATGGACTCCCCCCTTGCACGGGCTCCGCTCCGCCGCGGAACCCGCGAGAGGTGTCCCTCCGTCGGCACATGTCCGCCTGCGGGACGGATGGGAGGGGACTGCGCCCCCTCCCGCCACCCCCCTGGCCCCCCTCTGTCTCCCCCCGCGGGGGAGAACGGGGACGAGAGATGGAGAAAAAATAGAGTGTTTGAAACCAGGTTGACTGGTTTCAACTGATACGCCCGCACATTTTGAAAGACGCGACAGGAGGTTTGCGACCATGGGATTTTGGGACGATTTTGCCGACACCACCAAACAGGTATTTGACTACACCGGCAACAAGGCAGATGAGTTGGTGCAAAAGGGAAAGCTCAAGTACCGCATCGAGAAGCTCAGCTACCAGCTGCGCCAGCAGCAGCGGAAGCTGGGGGCCCTGGTCTACGGGCTGAAGAAGGCCGGCAAGGAGAACGCCCCCCTGCTGGACGAGTGCATGGGGCAGATCGACGTCCTGGTGGACCAGCTGCGGGAGGCCCGCAGCCAGTACGACAGCGTGGGCGGCAGCAAGAAGATCTACTGCCCCCGCTGCGGCTTTGAAAACGCCGACTACGCCCTCTACTGCATCTCCTGCGGGCAGAAACTGCAGGAGGACGAGGGCGAGAAGGAACCCCAGCCCCCCGTGGAGTAAAGGGGCAGGCAGAAGAGAGAAGAAGAGAGAAGACAGGGAGAGAGGTACTTTTATGAGCATGGAACGGGCAAAAAACTACCCCATCGACTTTTTCGGCGAGAACGTCTTTGACGACGAAGTGATGCAGCGCTACATCCCCCACAAGACCTATCTGGAGCTCAAGAGCGTCATTGAAAAGGGCCAGACACTGAATTCCCAGCTGGCCGACGTGGTGGCCAACGCCATGAAGGAGTGGGCCATCTCCCGGGGGGCCACCCACTACACCCATTGGTTCCAGCCCCTCAACGGTTTCACCGCCGAAAAGCACGAGTCCTTTATCTCCCCCACCGGGGACGGCGGGGTGATCACCGCCTTTTCGGGGAAGATGCTCATCAAGGGCGAGTCCGACGCCTCCAGCTTCCCCTCCGGCGGGCTGCGGGCCACCTTTGAGGCCCGGGGCTACACCATGTGGGACTGCACCTCCCCGGTCTTTTTGAAGGAGGACAAGTCGGGGGTGACCCTCTGCATCCCCACCGCCTTCTGCGCCTACACCGGCGAGGCGCTGGACGAAAAGACCCCCCTGCTGCGCTCCCTGAAGGCGGTGGAGGAGGAGGCGCTGAAGATCTTGAACCTCTTCGGCTTCTACGATGTGAAAAAGGTCACCCCCTCGGTGGGGGCCGAGCAGGAGTACTTCCTCATCGACCGCAAGTACCTGAACTCCCGGCTGGACGTCAAGTTCGCCGGGCGGACCCTCTTCGGCGCCCGCCCCCCCAAGTGCCAGGAGCTGGAGGACCACTACTACGGCAACCTCAACGAGAAGATCTCCTACTTCATGAAGGAGCTGGACAACGAGCTGTGGAAGGTGGGTGTCACCGCCAAGACCAAGCACAACGAGGCCGCCCCCTCCCAGCACGAGCTGGCGCCGGTCTACTCCTCGGTGAACATCGCCGCCGACCAGAACCAGATCATCATGGAGACGCTGCACAAGGTGGCCGCCCGCCACGGGCTCTGCTGCCTGCTGCACGAAAAGCCCTTTGAGTACATCAACGGCTCGGGCAAGCACAACAACTGGTCCCTGACCACCGACACCGGGCTCAACCTCTTCGAGCCGGGGAAGACCCCCTACGACAACATGATGTTCCTCCTCTTCGTCTCGGCCATGATCAAGGCGGTGGACAAATACAGCGGGCTGCTGCGCCTCTCCACCGCCAGCTACACCAACGACTGCCGGTTGGGCGGGTACGAGGCGCCGCCGGCCATCCTCTCCATGTATCTGGGCAGCGACATCCACGAGATCTTGCAGAAGATCGCCGACGGCAACCGGGACAGAGAGGGCTGCCCCCGCAAGATCATGGACATGGGGGTGGCGACCCTGCCCCGGGTGCACGCCGATTCCAGCGACCGCAACCGCACCTCGCCCTTTGCCTTTACCGGCAACAAGTTCGAGTTTCGGATGCTGGGGGCGTCCATGTCCATCTCCTGGGTAAACACGGTGCTCAACACCATCTGCGCCGACGTCCTCTCGGAGATCGGCGAGCGGCTGCAGGGCTGCCAGGACTTTGACGCCGAGGTGCAGCAGATCATCAGCGAAATCTACCGGGAGCACGGGCGGATCCTCTTCAACGGAAACGGCTACGGGGAGGACTGGGAGAAAGAGGCCCGGGCCCGGGGCCTGCGGTGTGTGCGGGACACGGTGGAGGCCGCCGAGGTCCTCAAAGAGCCGGAGGTGCGGCGGGTCTTTGAGAAGTTCTCCGTCCACAGCGGGGTGGAGCTGGACGCCCGCTATGAGATCGTCCTGGAGACTTACAGCAAGAAGTGCGCCATCGAGGCGAAGACCATGCTCTCGATGTGCAACCGCCAGCTGCTGCCCGCCGTGCGGGCCTACCTGGCCCAGCAGGCCAACGAGTTTGTCGCCCTGGGGAAGGCCGAGCTGGAGAGCGGGTTCCTGCGCGAGCACATCTATGACCTAGACGAAAACTGCCGCCAGCTCAACGACCAGACGGCGGTGCTGCGCAACGCCGTGGCCCAGCTGGGGGCCTATGAGGACCCCGCCACCGCCGCCTACTGCCGGGACGTGCTGATCCCCGCCATGCGGGCGGTGCGGGAGACCGCCGACTACCTGGAGACAGTGGTCGACAAGCGGTTCTGGCCCCTGCCCACCTACGATGAGATCCTCTTTGACGAGCAGGCCTGACAGGCGCGCTTCGCGCGACTGTCTGACATCCAACTTGCCAGGGCATAGCCCTGGCATTTTGCTGTGCAAAACCGCTGTCTATCCTGCTAGAGGGAGAGGGAAGTGCAACGGACGCGCTTCGCACAGCCGGCCGATAGCCGACTTGGGAAAGAGAACGGATAGATTGTGCAAAGTTGTCGTCTGTCCGGTGCGGGGTGAAGAGGAACAAAAGCTGCGCAGCATTGTGGGTCCGTCCGGCGGAAAAAAGGAAAGGAGGGCGCTACTTGGCCGGAGGTGGAGCGGCAGATGGAGGTGCTGTGCGAGATGGCTGCCTACCTGGGAAAACGAAGGGCAAAGGGGGAAAGCTGTCTTCCCCCCCTGCCTCACAGCAGACAAAACGCCTCACCGAAGACGGTTTCCGCCCGTCGGACAGAGGGGGACACATCTTTCCCTTTTAGCGCCGGCGGCGGGCAACAACATGGCAAAATAGGGGAGAGGGCCGGAGGGATCGCGGCCCTCTTTTCGTTTGCCCCTTTTCCGGCGGCGGAAAAAGGGGTAAAATGGGGGAAAAAGACGAGAGAAGGGGCTTTATGTATATCGCCGACCTGCACATCCACTCCAAGTACTCCCGCGCCACCAGCGCCGACTGCGACGCCCCCCACCTGGACCTCTGGGCCCGGCGCAAGGGGATCGGCCTGGTGGGGACTGGGGACTTCACCCACCCAGTCTGGCGGGCGTCCTTAAAGGAGTGCCTGGAGCCGGCCGAGGAGGGGCTTTACACCCTCAAGGAAGAATACCGCCTGCCCGACAACACCGCCGGGGTGCGGGAGCCGCCGCGGTTTGTGCTGTCGGGGGAGATCAGCTCCATCTACAAGCAGGGGGGCAAGACCCGCAAGGTGCACAACTGCATCCTGCTGCCCAGCCTGGAGGCGGCCGAAGAGCTGGCCCAGAGACTGGAGGCCATCGGCAACGTCCACTCCGATGGGCGGCCGATTTTGGGCCTCTCCAGCCACGACCTGCTGGAGATCACCCTTGCGGTCTGCCCGGAGGCGGTCTTTGTCCCCGCCCACATCTGGACACCCCATTTCTCCCTCTTCGGGGCCTTTTCGGGCTTTGACACCCTGGAGGAGTGCTTTGGCGAGCTCACTCCCCACATCCATGCGGTGGAGACGGGCCTCTCCTCCGACCCGCCCATGAACTGGCGGGTCTCGGCCCTGGACGGGCTGCAGCTGATTTCCAATTCCGACGCCCACTCCCCCCAGAAGCTGGGGCGGGAGGGCACCCTGATCGACGGCCCTCTCTCCTTTGCGGGGATGGCCCGCGCCGTCCAGACCGGCGAGGGGCTGGCGGGAACGCTGGAATTTTTCCCGGAGGAGGGGAAGTACCACCTGGACGGGCACCGAAACTGCGGCCTCTGCCTCTCGCCGGAGGAGACCATCGCCCTGGGCGGGGTCTGCCCGGTCTGCGGCAAGAAAATCACCATCGGGGTGGAGCACCGGGTGGAGGAGCTGGCCGACCGGCCCCGGGGCGCGGCCCGGCAAGGGGCCAAACCCTTCGAGAGCATCTGCCCCCTGCCCGAGGTGATTGCCGCCAGCGTCGGCGCGTCGGCGGCGGGGAAGCGGGTGCAGGCCCAGTACATGGAGATGTTGGCGGAGCTGGGCCCCGAGTTTGCCATCCTGCGGGAGGTGCCCCTCTCGCAGATCGGGCTGGCCGCCGGCCCCTGTGTGGAGGAGGGGATCCGCCGCCTGCGGGCGGGGGAGGTGGAGCGCATCCCCGGCTTTGACGGCCAGTTCGGAACAATCACCCTCCTCTCCCCCTCGGAGATCGAGGTGCTCAGCGGCCAGGTCTCCCTCTTTGGCGCGTCCCGGCCGGGGAGCCGCAAGAGGGCAGCGACCGGGGGGGCAAAGCGGCCCTCCAGGCCCCAGAAGGGAGACGGGACGGCAGCCGCCGCACCACTGGTGCAGGGGGGCCCAGTCCTCAACGAGCAGCAGCGCCAGGCGGTGGAGGCAGAGGAGAGAGCGGTAGCGGTGGTCGCCGGGCCAGGGACCGGCAAGACCGGTACCCTGGTGGCCCGCATCGCCCACCTGATCGAAAAGAAGGGGGTGCGCCCCACCGAGATCACCGCCGTCACCTTTACCAACCAGGCGGCGGCCGAACTGCGGGCCCGGTTGGAGGGGCGCCTGGGGGGCAAACGGGCCCTGCGGGGGCTGACGGTGGGGACCTTCCACGCCATCTGCCGGGAGCTGTTGGGGGGCGCCGCTCTCATCGGCGAGGGGGAGGCGCTGGCCCTGTGCGCCCAAATCGCCGGGGAGATGGGGCTGAAGATCGCCCCCCGCAAGGTGTTGGAGGGGATCTCCCGCATCAAGGGGGGAAGCGACCCTGCCAGCGCGGGGGTGCCCCTCTCCCTCTTCGAGGAGTACGGCCGCCGGCTGCAATCCGCCGGTCTGCGGGACTTTGACGACCTGCTGCTGGACGCCTTGGCGCTGGACAACGCCGGCAAGCGGTGCTTTCACCACCTGCTGGTGGACGAGTTCCAGGACGTGAGCGATTTGGAGTACCGGCTGGTGGCCAAGTGGAGCCAGGGGGGTCAGCTCTTTGTCATCGGCGACCCGGACCAGTCGATTTACGGCTTTCGGGGGGCCGAGGGGCGCTGCTTTGAGCGGCTGCGGGCGGAGCGTCCGGCCCTGCGGGAGATCGCCCTGGTGAAAAACTACCGCTCCACCCCCCAGGTGCTGGGCTGCGCCCTCCCCCTGATCGCCCACAACCCGGGCGGCCCGCGGCGGCTGGAGGCCACCCGCCCCGACGGCCCGGCGGTGCGGCTGCTGCGGGCGGGGAGCGAGTTTTCCCAGGGGATCGCCCTGGCCAAAGAGATTGGGCGGATGACCGGGGGGATGGACATGCTCGCCGCCGGGAACCGGGGAAGGGAGCCGGAGCGGCTGCGCGCCTTTTCGGAGATGGCGGTCCTCTGCCGCACCCACCGCCAGCTGGAGACGGTGGAGGAGTGCCTCCGCCACGACGGCATCCCCTGCGTGATTGCGGGGCGGGAGGACTTTTTGCAGGACGAGCGGGTGCGGGGGGCGCTGGGCTTCTTTCGCTCCCTGCTGGAACCGGGGGACGCCCTCTCGGCCGCGGCAGGGCTGCAGTTGGGCTTTGGCTGCCCGGCCGACCTGTCGGCGGCCGTCGCCGCCCAGCTGGGGGAGGCGGGGGCCTGGGACCTGCCCGCTTTGAGGGCCGCCTTCGGCGGGCAGAGCTGGGTCGACTGCTGGCTGGCGGCCGCCGAGGAGCTGCTGCCCCGGGCGGCCAAGGAGAAGCCCCGCAAGCTGCTGGAGCGGTGGGTCGCCCTCTGCCCGGGCGGAGGGGAGAAGGCGGTGGAGCGGCTGTTGGCCATGGCCGTCTTTTCCCCCACCATGCCCGCCTTTTTGGAGACCCTCCTCCTGGGCAGGGAGGGGGACTTGAAGCGGGCCTCGGGGCGGGAATACGCCTCGGGCGCGGTCTCCCTGATGACCCTGCACGGGGCCAAGGGGCTGGAGTTCCCAGTGGTCTTTCTGGCCGGGTTCAAAGACCGCTCCATCCCCCTGGAATCGGGCCGGGGCCCGGTGGATAGGGAGGAGGAGCGGCGGCTGTGCTATGTGGGGATGACCCGCGCCAAGGAGGAGCTGATCCTCGCCGGCTGGGGCGACCCCTCCCCCTTTGAAAAAGAGCTGCCCGCCGGGGCCTGCCAAATCGAGGCGGTGGGGGAGGCCCCCGCCGCCAAGCAGATGACCCTGTTTTGAGGCGCGACAGCGGCAATGGGCTGCTGTGTGAAAAATTCAGGTGTTGCCGCAGCGGACGAGATGCCGTGTGGCGGCCCTGTGGCAAGTTGCCGGTGGCAGGGCGAACGCGCCGTGCCGAAGGGAGAAGCCCACAGATTGCCAACTCGCAGTCAGGTCCTTTCTCGACGGGGGGGACCAGTCGATTGCCCTGCCTGTCAAGAGGAGAAAAAAGTGCTGCACCTTCTGCTGTCTGTCAGGTAAGTTCGAGGGGGAGCTGGTACACTGAAGGCGGTCAACGCCCTGGTGGAGAGGTATTCCGCCTTTTGTGACCCGCCACCCTCCGCCGGGAACGGTATGATAGCCAGTTTTTCGACCGGGTGAGCGGCGGGAGCGCCCACTAGGGGGAAGAGGTGTCAGCCGACCTCGACCGGTCGGTGCGGGAGCCGAGTTGAGGCTGCGCCCGCCGAAGCAGTAGGTCGTCCCGCCTGCCGGGGGGAGAGGGTACCGTTTGGGGCCGCCAACTGCCCCTCTCCGTGGCGTTGGCAAAGGCCCTGTGCCGCCTGAAAAGGGGGAAGACCCATGAGTCGGCGCTGCCCCAGTGCGAGGGATGGTGTCCCTGTAGAGAACAGCTGGTGCGGGAACCGAGTTGAGGCCGCGCCCGCCGAAACAGTAGGTCGTCCCGCCTGCCGGGGGGAAAGGGAATCGTTTGGGGCCGCCAATTGCCCCTCTCTGCGGCGGTGACGAAGACCCTGTGCCACCTAAAAGGGGGGCCCCACGAGTCGGCACTGCCCCAGTGCGAGGGATGGCGTCCCTGCAGAGAACGGCTGGTGCGGGAACCGAGTTGAGGCCGCGCCCGCCGAAACAGTAGGTCGTCCCGCCTGACGGGGCAAGAGGGAATCGTTTGGGGCAGCAACTGCCCTTTTCCGCGGCGTTGGCAAAGGCCCTGTGCTGCCTGAAAAGGGGAGGCCCTGCGGGGCGGTGCCAGCTTGGTGTGGGAGACGGTGTCCCTGCAGAACAAAGGAGCGAACGCCTTTGGGCGCTCGCTCTTTTTGCGCCTTTGGCGGGGGAGCGTCGCCGCATATCCCTTTCCCCCAGGGCATATAAAAAGGGGAGAAGGCAGTGCGAAGAGGACGGGGGGAAAAGGCGGATGGGCAGCAAAAGCAAGCGGCAGTCGTTTTTGGAGGGGGCGGTCATCCTGGCCGTCAGCACCATTGTGGTCAAGGCGCTTGGCGCCCTCTTCAAGGTGCCGCTGATGAACCTCTTGGGCGGGACGGGAATGGCCTATTTCATGACCGCCTACGAGATTTTCAACCCCATCTACGCCCTCTCCATCGCCGGGTTCCCGGCGGCGGTCTCCCGCCTGGTGAGCGAGAGCGTGGCCCAGCGCCGCTACCGGGACGCCCGCAAGATCGTCCGGCTGTCGGTCTGGCTCTTTTTGGCGGTGGGGGGCGTGGGGTTTTGCCTCCTCTTCTTCGGCAGCGGGCTGCTGTGCCGGCTGGTGGGCAACCCCGACGCCAGGCTGGCGGTGGCCATGTTGGCCCCCAGCCTCCTCTTCGGCTGCGTCACCTCGGCGGTGCGGGGGTACTACCAGGGGATGCGCAACATGATCCCCACCGCCGTCTCTCAGGTGGTGGAGGCGGTGGCCAAATTGGTGCTGGGCATCGGCCTGTGCTACGGCACCTTTGTCTGCGCCCTGCAGGGCTACGCCGACACCGGCGCGGTCTTCGGCCGCCCGGCCGCGGACCTGGCTGCCGCCAAGGAGCTGGCCATGCCCTATGCGGCGGCGGGGGCGATTTTGGGAGTGGCCCTCTCGACCCTGGCCTCGGCGGTCTACCTGGGGTGCAAGTACAAGTTCGGGCGGGAGACCATCTCCCCGGCGGCCATGCGGGCCGCCCCCCGCAGCGAGAGCGCCCGCTCCATCGCCCGCCGGTTGGCCAAGATCGCCCTGCCGGTCTGCCTGGGCACCTTTGCGGTGAGCCTGACCTCGGTCATCGACCTCTTCTCGGTGATGAACAGCCTGGAGGTGGCCGCCGCCTCGGGGGCCGACCTCATCAACCGGATGTACGGCCTCTCTCTCCCTGCCGGCCAGATACCGGCCTTTCTCTACGGGGCCTATTCGGGCATTGGGGTGACCCTCTACAACCTGATCCCGGCCCTGACGGCCACCTTTGCCACCAGCGCCCTGCCGGCGGTCACCGCCGCCTATGTCTCGGGCGGAGGGGAACCGCTGAAGAAGGGGGTGCGCTCGGTCTTTCGGATGACCTCGGTCCTCTGCATCCCCGCCGGGCTGGGGCTGGCGGCCCTCTCCCGCCCCATCTTGGAGCTGCTCTACGCCGGCCGGCCGCAGGAGATCGCGGCGGTGGCCCCCTCGCTGACCATGCTGGGGCTGGCGGGGGCCCTTCTAGGCTACACCGCCCCAGTCTACAGCATGCTTCAGGGGGTGGGCCGGGCCGAGGTGCCGGTCAAACTGATGGGGGTGGGGGCCCTCATCAAGCTGGGGTGCAACCTGACCCTCTGCCGGCTGCCCCAGTACAACCTGAAGGGGGCCGCCCTGGGCACCCTGTTGTGCTACCTCTTCATCGCCGCGGCGGCCCTGGTGATCCTCACCCGGCAGGTGGGCTTTTCCCTGGGCTGGGGCCGCTCCTTCTTCGGACCACTGCTGGGCGGGGTGCTCTGCGCGGTGGGGGCCCGGCTGAGCTTCCCCCTCTTCGCCCGCCTGGGGCTGGGGCGGATGGCCGCCCTCCCCGCCATCCTGCTGGGGGCGGCCATCTACCTGGTGACCCTCCTCTGCACTGGCTCGCTGGAGGAGGGGGACCTGCTGGCCCTGCCCGGGGGGAAGAAGTTGGCCCCCCGGCTGTCCAGATGGGGGCTGCTCTAGGGCGGCCCGGCAAAGCGGTCCCCGCATCTGTGGGGGCCGCTTTTTGGCGCGAGCAATTGACGGGCCGGCCGCAGGGGGGTACAATGGCAAAAAGAGCGGCGAAAGGAAGTGCGGAAATGGAGTTTTTCACAAAAGAGCGGTACGGGGTGGAGGATCTGCGGGCGCTGGTGGCCTTTCTGCGGGCGCCGGGCGGCTGCTCCTGGGACGCGGCCCAGACCCACCAGTCCATCCGCCGCAACCTCATCGAAGAGACCTACGAGGTCTGCGACGCCATCGACCAGGAAGACGCCCCCCACCTGCAGGAGGAGCTGGGGGACCTGCTCTTGCAGGTGGTGATGCACGCGGCGATGGAGGAGGAGCGGGGCGGCTTCACCTTTGACGACGTGGCCGACGGCATCTGCAAAAAGCTGGTGGAGCGCCACCCCCACCTCTTCGGCGGGGAGAAAAAGGACTGGGAGGAGATCAAGAGGGAAAAGGGGGGCGTGACCTCGGCCGCCGCGCACGCCGCGGCGGTCCCCCACTGCCTGCCGGCCCTGATGCGCGCAAAAAAGGTGCAAAAGCGTCTGGGGTTGGCAATGTTTTCCTCAAAGTCGCCTGAGAATGCGGTTTGCGCCCTAAAAAGTGCAGTGGAGCGGCTTGACAAAGGCGGGCAAAACTGTGATAATGTGAAAGAAGAATTGGGGGATGTGCTCTTTGCAGCCGTCGCGGTGGGCCGTCAGAGCGGCATTGACTGCGAAGAACTGTTGGCCGAGACCTGCGACCGGTACATCCAGGCCGATTCCGAGCGGGAAGCGGGCCAGTGAGCGTGTGAGCGTTCGAGAGGACCCCTTCTTTTTTGCCGGGCGACTTTCCGCCCTCCCAGCCGTCGGCTGGGAATTCTGTCAAAATAAATGACGAAATTATTGGAGGAACGCAACATGACTAAAACCGATCTGATCGCAAAAGTAGCGGAGCAGGCTGAGCTGTCCAAGAAAGATGCCGAGAAGGCTGTCACCGCCACCATCGAAGCCATCTCCGCCGCTTTGGTCGCCGGCGATAAAGTCCAGCTGGTTGGCTTTGGCACCTTTGAGGTGCGCGAGCGCGCCGAGAGAAAGGGCCGCAACCCCCGCACCAAAGAGGAGATCACCATCCCCGCTTCCAAACTGCCCGCTTTCAAAGCCGGCAAGGCCCTGAAAGACGCGGTGGCCAAGTAAGCTTCCGAGATCGGACTGTAAAGGAACTGGTGCGAACCAGTTCCTTTTTTTGCAGGCGGGCCGCGCGCCCGCCGACGGGTGAGAGGGGGTGTTTTTGTGCGGTTGGACAAGTATCTGAAGGTGGTGCGGCTGATCAAGCGGCGCACTGTGGCCAACGAGGCCTGCGACGCGGGCAAGGTGTCGGTCAACGGCAAGCCGGCCCGGGCCTCCTACGACGTCAAGCCCGGCGACGTCATCGAGATCGACCTGGGCCAAAACCCGCTGAAGGTGCGGGTTTTGGAGGTGGTGGAACACACCCTCAAGGACGACGCGAAAAACTACTACGAGATCCTCTAGCGGCCGCCCCCTTAAAGGGCAGGGCCGAGCGGGGGGCTGCACCGGCGGTGCGGCCCCCCTTTTATCTGTGGGGAGGGATTGTCCGGTTCTTTTTAAAAACAGGCCCTCATAGACTGTAGTAAAACAAAGGAGGGCAATGCAATGCAAGAGGAGAGAAAGCCCGCGGGACAAAGCCAAGGGCAGGTGCCCCACAACGTCATCATGGAAAACCGCAAGCACATGACGGTGTCCGGGGTTTTGGATATCGACAGCTTCAGCGAGGACGGCATCGTCCTCTACACCGATTTGGGGGAACTCAGCGTCACCGGGCGGGACCTGCACCTGGGCAAGCTCAGCGTGGACACGGGGGAACTGACCCTGGACGGGGAGATCGAGTCGCTGACCTACTACGACTCCCAGCCGCGGGAAAAGGGGTTTTTCGCCCGGATATTCAAGTAGATGGGCGCCCTGCAGCTGACGGTCTCGGCCCCCTTTCAGTTTCGGGTCTTCTGCTACTCCCTGGCGCTGGGGTTTGGGCTGGGGCTGTTTTACGAGGTCTTTCGCATCCTCCGGGCGGTATTCCCCTGGTGGGGGGCGCTGGTCATCGCCCTGCAGGACGTGCTCTACTGGTCGGTCTGCGGGGTGGCGACCTTTCTCTTTTTCATCCAGTTCACAAACGGAGAGGTGCGCGCCTACGCCCTGATCGGCGAGGGGCTGGGCGCCGCCCTCTACCTGCTGACGCTGGGGCGGCTCATCCGCTCCCTGACCCAGGGGATCCTCTCGCTGGCGAGCCGGTTTCTGCACTTTCTCTACAAGATTTTCTGCGCCCCGGTAATCAAATTGGCCCGCCGGTTGGGGGCAAAGGGGAAGCAGTTGGGGAAAAAAGTTGCTTCCGGGGCCAAAAAGGCGGAAAACAAGAGAAAATTCCACTTGAAAGACAGGCGCGTTTTATTGTATAATTTATTAAAACATTCTCCACCCGACCAGAAACCAAAGAGAGAGCAGAGCAATGAAAAAAAGCCGAGGCGCAAAAACCGCAAAAAAGCGGGCCAATAAACCGCGCGTTCTTGTCCACCTGGCCATTGCAGCAGTGATGGTCTATATTGCTGTGTCCCTCATCACCACCCAGATGCAGATCGTCTCCCGCAAAAACGAGCTGGAACAGGTGCAAAACACCATCACCGCCACCCAGCAGGAAAACGAGGAGATGAAGCGGGTCCTCGAGAGCGACCAGGAGAGCGAGTTCATCGAGCGGATCGCCCGGGAGAAACTGGGCTACGCCGCACCGGGTGAGAGAATTTTTTCCGACGCGTCCGGCGCCAATAAATAGCGAGCCGGGGGGCAGGCGGAACAGCCGCCTGCCCCCTTTTGTTTTTCGGCCCCGCGGGGCCGCAGGCAGGATCGGATAGATTTCACAATATTCACAGAAGCAGGAAACTGCGGGGAGGATTCATTTTTTATGCAGCTCGAAGTTGGAAAGATTGTAGAAGGCAAAGTGTCCGGCATCACAAAATTCGGCGCGTTCGTCGATTTGGGTGAGGGAAAGACCGGGATGGTGCACATTTCGGAGGTAGCGGCTGCGTTTGTTCAGGAGATCAAAGACTACGTGAAGGAGGGGGAGACCGTCAAGGTCAAGATCCTCTCCATCGGCGAGGACGGGAAGATCGCCCTCTCCATGAAACAGGCGCTGCCCCAGTCGCAGCAGCGGCCCCCCCGCCGGGACTATGCCCCCCGGGACGGGCAGCCCAGGGGCGGTCGCCCCGGGGGCGCTCCCCGCTCGGGCGGCGCGCCTCGCACCGGCGGTCCCCGCCAGGGCGGGTTTGGCGGCGGCCGCTCCGGCGGCTTCAAGCCCCGCAGCGACAAGCCCCTCACCTTTGAGGACATGATGGCCAAGTTCAAGCAGTCCAGCGACGAGCGGATGTCCGACCTCAAGCGCTCGCAGGACGGCAAGCGAGGCGGCGGGTACTCCCGCGGCGGCCGCTCCCGGTAGAGACCGGCCCCATCAGAAAGAGACCGTAGAGCACGGCGGCGCGGGAAGCGCCGCCGTGTCTTTTGTGAAGAGAGAGGGGAATTGCCCGTGATACTTGTCAATGCCGCCCTGGTGCCGGTGGAGAGCCCGGCCGTCGAGAGGGGCTATCTGAAAATCGAGGGGGGGAAGATCGCCGCCCTCGGCCCGATGGAGGAGCTGGGCCCCACCGCGGGGGAAGAGGTGATGGACTGCTCGGATCTCACCGTCTACCCGGGCTTTATCGACTGCCACACCCACATGGGGATGTGGGAGGACGGCCTGGGCTTTGAGGGGGCCGACGGCAACGAGGAGACCGACCCCGCCACTCCCCAGCTGCGGGCCATCGACGCGGTCAACCACCGGGACCGCTGCTTTGCCGAGGCCCGGGCCGCCGGGGTGACCACCGTGGTCACCGGGCCGGGCAGCGCCAACTGTATCGGCGGGCAGCTCTGCGCCGTCAAGACCAGGATGAGCCGCATCGACACCGGGGTGCTGCGGCAGACGGCGGCCATGAAGTTCGCCCTGGGGGAAAACCCCAAGACCGTCTACAACGACAAGGAGATGGCCCCCATCACCCGCATGGCCACCGCCGCCATCATCCGCGAGCAGCTCTACAAGGCGCAGCGGTATCTGGAGGACCGGGAGCGGGCGGCAGAGGACGAGGACTTTGACGAGCCTGACTGGGACATGAAGTGCGAGGCCCTCCTCCCCCTCCTGAAGGGGGAGATCGGCGCCCACTTTCACGCCCACCGGGCCGACGACATCTTCACCGCCCTGCGGCTGGCGCGGGAGTTCGGGCTGCGCCCGACCATCGTCCACGGCACCGAGGGGCACCTGATCGCCGAGGCCCTGCGGGAAGAGGGGGCGCCGGTCATCTGCGGCCCCCTGCTCTGCGACCGCTCCAAGCCGGAACTGCGCAACCTGACCCCCAAGACCCCGGGAGTGCTGGCGGCGGCGGGGGTGGAGGTGGCCCTCTGCACCGACCACCCGGTGATCCCCATCCAGTACCTGCCGCTGGAGGCGGGGCTGGCCGTCCGCAAGGGGATGAGCCGGGAGGACGCCCTGCGGGCCATCACCCTCACCCCTGCGCGCATCTGCGGGCTCGAGGGGCGGGTGGGCTCGCTGGCGGTGGGGAAGGACGCCGATCTGGCCCTCTTTTCCGGCGACCCCTTCTCGGTCTACGAGACCCCGCGCCACGTCTTCATTGATGGCGAAATCGTGAATAATTTATAAAAACAGAAGTCATCCCCTTTTATTTTTAGGCATCCTGTGCTATACTAAAGCCATCAGATAGGCTGGCTTTCCAGCTTATAAACAAAGGGGTTGTTGGAATGAATATCGAAGTAATCGGGCGCAAAGTCAATCTCAAAGACAGCTTCAAAGAGCGGGTCGACAAGAAGTTGGCCAAATTCAGCCGCCTGTTCCACGAAGATGCCAGCGCCACAGTCACTGTAACGGTCGAAAAAGACCGCCAGACCGTCGAGGTCATGATCCGGGCAGACGGGATGCTCTTCCGGGCCGAGCGGACGGCAAAGGCCATGGAAGAGGCCCTGGACTTGGTGGTCGATGTTCTCTTCAACCAGATCGTCCGCAACAAAGACCGGCTGGAAAGGAAGATGAAGGTCTCCTTCCCCGAATTCAACGAGGAGGAACTCCTCCCCGCCGAGGAGATCGACATCGTCCGGCGCAAGTCCTTCTCGGTCAAACCCATGAGCGTGGAGGAGGCCATCCTGCAGATGAACATGCTGGGACACCAGTTCTTCCTCTACCGGGACGCGGTTGACAACGAGATCAATCTCGTATATGTTAGACGTGACGGAAAATACGGTGTCATCGTCCCCGAATAAAGAAATCGTTTTGGGAGAGCCGCGGCACAGAGGGCCGCGGCCCTCTTTTTTGTGTCATCTCCCCCTGCGCGAAGGCGGGGGGATGGAAGTGGAAAGGGAGAAGAGAGATGGAGTACAAGCTGGTCTGCCCCTGCATCTTTGGGCTGGAAAAGATCGTCGGCTTTGAGCTGCGCCGGCTGGGGGGCGAGGAGATCGCGGTGGAAAACGGCAAGGTCAGCTGCCGGGGCGACGCCCTGACGGTGGCCCGGGCAAACATCGGCCTGCGCTGCGCCGAGCGGGTGCTGGTGGAGGTGGCGGCCTTTCCGGCCCGCAGCTTTGAGGAGCTGTTTCAGGGGGTGCTGGCGGTGGACTGGGCGGCCTACATCCCCAAAAATGGGGCCTTCCCGGTCAAGGGGTGGAGCCTTGCCTCCCAGCTGGCCAGCGTGCCCGACTGCCAGGCCATCGTCAAAAAGGCGGTGGTGGAAAAGCTCAAACAGACCCATCAGGTCTTTTGGTTTGAGGAGACGGGGGAGCGCTACCAGATCCAGTTCTCCATCCACAAAGACCAGGTCTCCATCCTGCTGGACACCTCGGGCGAGGGACTGCACAAGCGGGGCTACCGGGCCCATGCGGGGGAGGCCCCCATCAAAGAGACCCTGGCGGCGGGGATCGTCGACCTGGCCCGCATCCGCGAGGGGGACATCGTCTACGACCCCCTCTGCGGCTCGGGCACCCTGCTCATCGAGGCGGCCATGCGGGTGCTGAACATCGCCCCCGGGCTGCGGCGGACCTTTGCCGCCGAGCGCTGGCAGACCTTTGACCAGAAGGCCTTCTCCCTGGCCCGCCAACAGGCCCTGGACGAGGCGGATCCCGGCGGCGACTTCGAGGGCTACGGCTTTGACATCGACCCCCAGGCGGTGGAACTGACCCTGCAAAACGCCAAGCTGGCCGGGGTGGGGGAGAAGATCAGCGCCCGGGTGGAGGACATCACCAGATACAAGTTGCAGGACGCGGGGGGCATCCTCCTCTCCAACCCGCCCTACGGCGAGCGGATGCTGGGCCCGGCCCAGGTGAAGGCCATCCACCAGGCGCTGGGGAAGATGCACCGCTACAACAACCTCAAGTCCTACATCATCACCAGCGCCCCCCACTTTGAAGAGCAGTTCGGCAAGACCGCCGACCGCCGCCGCAAGCTCTACAACGGCGAGCTCAAGTGCCAGCTGTACATGTACTACAAATAGGGCGGGGCGGGCATAAAAATGGCGTGAAGAAGAGGGCCGAAAAGGGGACAATTTACAGATTGTTCACACCTGTCCTCTCCGCTCCCGTATAGTAGATAACAGAGCGAGAAAAGAGTTTGAAAAGCGAGGTAAATCATGGTCAAAACCAAACACAAGGTGTGGACGTATGCCGGCATCACCCTGCTGGTGATCCTCTACGTCCTCATCAACAACGTCAACCTAAACCCCCTCTACCAGGGCAGCGCCCTGTTTTACGCGGTGGTCATCACCCTCTACGTGGGCGCCTGGGGTGTTTTGAAGCTGGGCGGAATGCACTTTGTGCGGGACGAAAACAGCCCCCGGGTCAACGTGCAGTTCGGCGACAACCAGAAGTTCCCCAAGTGGGCCAAGTGGCTGCTGATCGCGGTCTGGGCCTTTCTGATCGTGGTCACCATCGCCTCCAGCGTCATCTTCAACGTCAACGCCTACAAAAACCAGATGACCGAGCCGATCGTGGGCGAGTTCACCGACGACATCCAGCCCATGGACCTGGCGAACATCCCCATTGTGGACAAGGAGCTGGCCAAGAAGCTGGCCGAGAAGAAGCTGGGCGAGAACCCCTCCCTCGGCAGTCAGACCCACATCGGCACCCCCACCATCCAGCAGGTCAACGGCAAATTGATCTGGGCGGTGCCCCTGCAGCACTCGGGGCTGTTCAAATGGCTGTCCAACCTGGACGGCACCCCCGGCTACATCATCGTCTCGGCCACCGACACCCAGGACGTGCAGTTGGTGGAGGGGCACAAGATCAAGTACCAACCCGACTGCTACCTCTTTGACGACCTGGAGCGGCACACCCGCTTCTTTGGCGGCGGCCTCTTCACCGGGATGACCGACTACTCCTTCGAGCTGGACGACGACGGCAACCCCTTCTGGGTCATCACCACCTACAAAAACCTGCGGGGCTTCGCCCTGCCCGAGGCCACCGGCGCCATCCTGGTCAACGCCACCACCGGCGAATCCCACACCTACACCCTGGCCGACGTGCCCGAGTGGGTGGACCGGGTGCAGCCCGAGAGCTTCGTCCTCAACCAGATCAACAACCGGGGCGAATACGTCCGCGGCTTCCTCAACTTCTCCAACAAGGACAAGTTCACCGCCTCCGACGGGCACATCATCGTCTACAACGACGGCAACTGCTACCTCTTCACCGGCCTGACCTCGGTGGGGGCGGACGACAGCACCATCGGCTTTATCATGGTGGACATGGTCACCAAGGAGAGCTACCAGTACAACCTGGGCGGCGGCGCCACCGAGGAGGCGGCCCAGAAGTCGGCTGCCGGCAAGGTGCAGCAGTACGGCTACTACGCCTCCTTCCCGCTGATCATCAACATCAACAACACCCCCACCTATTTCATGACCCTCAAGGACAACGAGGGGCTGATCAAGCAGTACGCCTTCGTCTCGGTGAAAAACTACCAGATCGTCGGCGTGGGCGAGACCATCTCCGCGGCCCAGAAGGACTATGTCAGCGGCCTCACCGCCGCTGGGTCTGAGGACTTGAAGGGGGACGAGACGACCCAGGAGGAGAAGGTATCTGGCACCGTCACCCGCATCGCCTCTGAGGTGAAGGACGGGCAGACCACCTACAAGTTCCTGCTGGACACCAGCGCGGGGACGATGTACATCAGCTCTGCCAATGTCAGCGAGGAGCTGGCCCTCACCAGCGCAGGCGACGCGGTGGAGGTCACCTTCTCCGGCAAGGTGGACAATGTGGTCACCGTGGTGGGCTTTGACAACAAGGCCATTGGCTAAATAAGCGCAAAAAACAGGGGAAGGCCGGACGGCCTCCCCTGTTTTTTCTGTCTGCAAAGTTCCCTGGACTGTTTTGTTTGAGGGAATAAAAGGAGCGGCAGGAGACGGGACGGTCGCGTGCGGGAGAGTTTGTTGCGGTGTGGCTTGCCCTGACCGCCCCCCGCCATCTGCGGTGCAGAGGGGAAGGCTGCTGTGTGTGGAGGGCCTGTTGCGGCGATGCTTGCCGACCGTCCTTCCTTGTCGTCTGCAGCGCAGAGGGGAGGTGGGGTAGAAGGGGGAACGGCTGTGTGCGGAAGGGGCCTGTTGCGGCGGGGTTCGCCGCCCATCCTTTCCCGCCGTCTGCGGCATGGGGTGGATGGGCGAGGTAGAACGGGGCGGCCGTATGAGAGAGACTTGTTGCGGGGGAACACGCCATCTAGTCCTTCCTGTTGTCTGTGCGGCAGAGTGGGGGCGGGGTAGAAGGGAGGACAGCTGCGCGTGGAAGGGCTTACTGGGTCAGAGGATTTTCTGCCTGTTCCTCCCCGCCGTCTGCGGCGCAGAACGGGGATAAGGGAGAAGGGGGGACGGCCGAATGTGGTAGGTTTGCTGCGATGGGGCCCCCCTGCTCATCCCCCCTTTTCGCTGTCTGCGGCGCGGAGTGGAGGTGGAGCCGAAGGGAGAACAGCCGTGCGTAGAAGGGCCTGTTGTGCCGGGATTTTTTGTCTACCCCTCCCCGCCGGCGGCGCAAAGTAGGGCGGGGCAGAAGAGAGGCGGCCGTGTGCAAAGGGGTTTGCTGTAGCGGGCTCCCCGATCACCCCTTCCCGCCGCCTTTGGCGCAGAGTGGGGGCGGAAGGGGGAACAGCCGCGTGCTGGGGGCTTGTTTCAGCGCAGAGCAGGCCGGACACTTGCGGCCCGGCAGAAAGAATTTGTGATTTTTGAAATCTTCTGCCCACGCGGGTTTATTGGCGGCCCCTTTTTTGGTATGATAGTACCGTAGTCAACTGCCCGCAAAAGGGCGGCTCTATTTTCCGCCCTCGGGGAGAGGGCGAGACGGCGCGGCAGCGCAAAGACGCCCCGACAAGCTGCTGCCCAACGAGGAGGAACGCGCTCATGCCCGCATTTGTCACCCATCACCTCTTTGCCGACCAGGTGTTTCACGCCCTGCCCGAGGGACAGACCAAGACGGCTGTCCGCCGCAACTACGACGCCTTTTTGTGGGGGGCCCAGGGGCCGGACATCCTCTTTTTCAATAAAATTTCCACCGTGCTCCCCCTCTGGGGCTCGGTGATGCACCACAAAAAGGTGAAGGAGAACTTTGCCGCCATGCAGCGCTACCTCATCCGCACCCGGCAGGGGCTCTTCTTTGAGGCGCAGCTGGCCTACGCCCTGGGCTTTTTGTGCCACTACGCCCTGGACAAGACCTGCCACCCCTACGTCTACTGCGTGCAGGCGGCCTTTCAGGAGGACCCGCGGGTCAGTTCCGGCGCCCACAACCGCATCGAGTCGGACATCGACACCGCCCTCTACCGCCGCCTCACCGGCCGCAGCGTGCGGGAGTACGCCATCCCCCAGTCGATGTTCGCCCCCCATGTGACCAAGGCCATCGCCCTCTATTTGAGCTATCTGCTGCGCGCGGTCTACGGGGCCAAGACCTCGGTGGAGAAGGTGGAGCAGAGCTTTCTCTGCGACGACTTCTTCATCTCCCTCTTTGTGGGGAAGGCGGCTTTCTCCCACAGGGTGGGGCTGGGGCTGGACAGGCTCACCGGCCGCCGGTACGCCTTTTCCGGCTACATGCGCCAGGAGCGGGAGAGCTGGGACTGCCTCAACCTGCGACACCAGCGCTGGTGCAACCTGCAGCGCCCGGTGGAAAAGAGCCGGGAGAGCGTCCCCGAGCTGATGGAGCGGGCACGGGGCGAGGCGGCGGAGATGATCGACGCTTTCTGCAAAAATGTGGCGCGGATGCGCCCGCGCACCATCTGCGGGGACGAGACCTTCGACAACGGCCACCCGGAGCGAAAGACCCTGCGGGAGGCCATCGAGGAGCGGGAGCTGACCCGGTGATTATCCCCATTTTTTGCGCGGGGAATCCGGCAGTTTGCTCTCTTGCAATCCCCTGGGGCATCGGGTAAACTAGAATCATCAATGATTGGGTAAAGGAGCCGTACTATGAAAATATTGGATTTTGGTTCGATCAACATCGACGAGGTCTTTCAGGTAGACCACTTTGTCCGCCCGGGCGAGACCATGTCCACCCTGGGGTACGCCAAGAACTGCGGCGGCAAGGGGCTCAACCAGTCCATCGCCCTGGCGCGGGCCGGGGCCGAGGTCTATCACGCCTGCATGGTGGGCGAGGGGGCCGACTTCCTGGTGGAGACCATGCGGGAAAGCGGGGTCGACGTCTCCCTGATGAAGAAGATCGACGCGCCGGCCGGCCGGGCCATCATCCAGGTCAACGAGAGCGGGCAGAACTGCATCCTCCTCTTTGGCGGTTCCAACCACCAGAACACCGAGGAGTACATCCGCTGGGTCATCGACCAGTTTGAGGCGGGGGACATCCTGCTTTTGCAAAACGAGCTGAATCTGACCGACACCATCATCAACTGCGCCGCCGAGAAGGGGATGCGCATCGTCCTCAACCCCTCGCCCATGAACGAGGCTCTGACCAAGGCCCCGCTGGAAAAGGTGGAGTACTTCATCCTCAACGAGGTGGAGGGCGAGGAGATCGCCGGCGGTCAGAAGGACCCCGAGGCCATCTGCGACGCGCTGCTGAAAAAGTACCCCGGCTGCAAGGTGGTGCTGACCCTGGGCAAACACGGCGTCATGTACAAAGACGCCGAGACCAAGGCCACCCACGGTATCTACGACGTGAAGCGGGTGGACTCCACCGCTGCCGGCGACACCTTCACCGGCTACTTCCTGGCCTGTTTGGCCGAGGGGCTCTCCATCGACGTGATTTTGGAAAAGGCGTCCAAGGCCTCCTCCATCGCCGTGGGCCGCCCGGGGGCCGCTCCCTCCATCCCTACCCGGCAGGAGGTGGACACCACCAGCATCGAGCCGCTCAACCTGTAAGGCGGCGCTATCTCTCACTGTCTTTTTGGCGGCCGCGGAGAGGAGGATTTTCCCCTCTCCGCGGCCGCTTTGCGTCCAAATAGGGCCACCCTTGAAAAGAGGAATCGAAAAAGTATAGATTTTAAAATTTGCGAAGGGTTGTGCAAAGGGGCGCAGTGTAGTAAACTAAAGAAGAACGAGTGTGTGAGAGAAGGGATGAGGAGAATGGATTTGACACTTCGCAGCTACCGGCCGGAGGACCTGCCGGAGATGATAGAGATTTGGAACCAGGTGGTGGAACAGGGGGACTCCTTCCCCCAGGACACCCCGCTGGACGCGGCTTCGGCCGATGCTTTTTTTGCCGCCCAGACCGACACGGTCTGCGCCCTGGACGGGGAAGGCCGGGTGGTGGGGCTCTACATCCTACACCCCAACAGCGAGGGGCGCTGCGGCCATGTGGCCAACTGCTCCTACGCGGTCAAGGCCGACTGCCGGGGGCAAAAAATCGGCCGCCAGCTGGTGGAGGACTCGCTGAAGCGGGCAAAAGAGGCGGGCTTTTTGCGGCTGCAGTACAACGCGGTGGTGGTGACCAACGAGCGGGCCATCGCCCTTTACGAAAAGCTGGGCTTCACCTGCATCGGGCGGGTGCCCAAGGCCTATCGGGCCAAAACCGGCGAGTACCGGGACACCTATATCTTCAACCGGGCCCTGTAAGGGCGCCCTGACGAAAAGGGGGAAACGACTGTGCAGATGGCGATCATCATTCTCAGCCGCTTTGAAAAGTTGGAGGAACTGCTGTTTTGTCTGGCAGAGGAGGGGGTGCGCGGCGCCACTGTCATCGAGTCCAGCGGAATGGCCAAGGTGCTGGGCCGGGAGGGCGGCCGCTTCTTCCAGAGCCTGCACCTCTACATCCCCGACCGGGAGGAAAACCGCACCATCTTCACAGTGGTGCCGGACGAGCAGGTGCCCCTGGTAGAGCGGGTGCTCACCGAGGTGGTGGGCGACCTCTCAGCGCCGGACACGGCGGTCCTCTTCTGCGTGCCGGTGGGCTACACCGCCGGGCTGGGGGAGAAAAAAGAATAGAGACAGACTTTATTATACTTGCGAGATGTTTTTATGAAAACGTTGGCGATAGTAAAAAAAGCAGATGGTGAGGTGCGGAGAATATCTGCTTTTCAAGCATATAGAGAAGAGCGGTTTCAAGGCAAAAGGCATGTCTATTTTTCAATCTACTACCCCGATGAAGAAATGACGCTTGTATATCTAAAAAATACAAAAACTGCTTTTTTTAGGTATAAAAAGGGGTCTAACTTTGCCGTTTCTAAAAACAACTCTCCTGATAATGGAGAAGGGGAAAGCTCTATACACTACATCGCTAAAGAGGCTTTATCTAGATTGACAAAGCTCACATTGGTCTCTAGTCAGACAACAATTACAGCATTTGTGTCAGGGAAGGCAACAGTTGAAAAAAGGTTTGATCTAGAGAATAAAACGTATTTCGCGGATGTTTATTTTAATTTGGAAAGGACAGAACCTAAAGAATATCGCTATAGATGGTATGATCAAATTGCTTTAGAAATATGTATTACACATAAAGTAGAACTGGAAAAGGCTGCAGATTTTGAAAAAAACATAATCCCACTATTTGAAGTTACACTGCCTAAAAAGACTTGCGAAAAATTTGATTTAGATAAAGCCAAAAGCGAGTATAGTGACAATGAGATTGAAAGTAGAATAGTCAATATGCAAAAAATGTTTGAGAAACAGATTTTTGGCTGTTTTCTTTCCAATCCCTTTTCGATGGAGTATTTAGAGATGCAACGGTATAAAAGTGAAATAGACAAATTTAAATCAAAACGAGATGAAATATATGATATAGTTAAAAATTTAGAACAAATAGTAGAGCCTTTAGGCATCAGAGTTGCAGATATAGCGCAAAGAGTGGAGCCTTTGGACGTTAAGACTATAGATATAACACAAAGAATAGAGTCTTTGGACGCCAAGGTTGCAGATATAGAGCAAAGAGCAGAGTATTTATCTACTGGAGGTACGGGCCTATGCCAGGGGCAAGAAAACTTGCTCTTTGAGAATGACCATTCTATTTTAGACCAAGAAAAATTGTTTAAAACGAAATGTAGCTGTACAGAACTACAGTATGGAGAAAACACTTCAGTTGGAAAAAAAGACACTAAACGAGGTGTCTTAGTACGCTTGTCCAACTGGATAAAGAGAGTTCTCGAAAAATAGTAAATCGAATTGGCTAATTAATACGGACAACTCGCCCCCGCATATAGATGGAAAAGCGGCCCATTTGCCGCCATCTCATCGAACAGGAGGGGGCTTTTTCATGTATACCGCACTGGTTTGTCTGGTTTTGGCAAACCTCTTGTACTTTGCGCTCCACATCTCCTCACAGGGGACTTTTCCCAAGCCCCTGGACAAGGAGGAGGAGACCGAGCTGTTTCACAAATTTGCCGCCACCGGCGACTTGGAGGCGCGCAACACCATCATCGAGCACAACCTGCGGCTGGTGGCCCACATCTGCAAAAAGTACTATGCCGCCGGGCAGGTGGACCAGGACGACCTGGTCTCCATCGGCACCATTGGGCTGATCAAGGCGGTGAGCACCTTCAACTGCGACAAGGGCATCCGCTTCGCCACCTATGCCGCCAAATGCATCGAAAACGAAGTTTTAATGAATTTCCGCTCCCAGAAAAAGACAGCGGGGACCCTCTACATCAACGACACCATCGAGTCCGACGGGGACGGCAGCTCCCTGACCTACCTGGACGTGGTGGCCGACTCCACCGACATTGTGGACACCATCGACCTGGGGCTGCGCTCGGCCGCCCTCATCGAGGGGGTCAACACCGCCCTCACCCCCCGGGAGCGCATCATCGTCAAGCTGCGCTACGGGCTGAACAACCAGCGCCCCAAAACCCAGAAGGAGGTCGCCAAGCTGCTGGGCATCTCCCGCTCCTACGTCTCCCGCATCGAGAAAAAGGCATTGGGCAAGTTGGAGCGGGCCCTCAAAAAACGGGGGGAGAAGGAAGAGGGATAAAGGGAAAAAAGGGAGGGCCGGTACGGCCCTCCCTTTCCATTCCCCCGGAAATATGGTATCATCGTCACAGACTGAAAAGAGAGGGGAGGGGCGGCCGATGGCCAAAAGGCAGACGCGCTATGTGGTGTTGGAGGCCCTGCGCCAGCAGGGCGGGGAATTTCTCTCCAGCACCGCCCTCACCGAGAAATTGGGGGTCACCCGGGCCGCCATCTGGAAGGCGGTGGTCGCCCTGAAAGAGGAGGGCTACCCCATCCGCTCGGTGACAGGGGAGGGCTATGCCCTGGAGGGGGAGGCGGACGTGCTGTCCGAGCGGGAGATCGCCCGCCGCCTCGCCACCCACTGGCTGGGGCGCGCCCTCTGCTGCCAGCCCCAGATGGAGTCCACCAGTGCCCACCTCAAGGCGCTGGCTGCCGGGGGCGAACTCCGCCACGGGCTGGTGGCGGTGGCGGGGGAACAGACCGGTGGCCGGGGCCGGGGCGGGCGCAGCTTCTATTCGCCCCCGGGCGGCCTCTACTTCTCGGCGGCCCTGCAACAGCCCCTCCCCCTCTCGGCGCTGCGGCTGTTGACCCTGGCGTCCGCGGTGGCCATCTGCGAGGGGATCGCCGACTGCTGCGGCCTGCAGGTGGACATCAAGTGGCCCAATGACCTCTACTGGGGGGGGAGGAAGCTGGGCGGCATCCTCACCGAGTGCTCCCTGGTGGGGGAGAGCGGCGAACTGGAATACGCCGTCTGCGGCGCGGGGCTCAACTGCGCCGCCACCCCCTGCCCGCCGGAGCTCCGGGGGGAGATCGTCTCCCTGGAAGAGGCGCTGGGCGGCCCTCCACCGGCTCGGGCAGCCCTGCTGGCCGCCCTTTTGCAGCGGCTGGAAGGGGCCTTTGACCAGCTGCTGCAAGGGGAGGGGAGCCGGTCCCTGCTGGAGGGGTACCGCGCCCGGCTCCTCTGGGTCGGGGAGACGGTGGAGGTCTCGCGGGGGAGCGAGCGGTACCGGGCGGTCTTTGAGGGGGTCGACGGCGAGGGCCGCGCCCTCCTGCAAACGGGCGGGGAGGTGCAGGCGCTCTCCAGCGGGGAGATCCGCCTCAAGAAGAGATAGCAGAAAGAGAGAGGAGCGGCAGCTGTGGCTGGATTGGGATTTTACCCGGGGGACATCTATTTCCCCCTTGTGGAGGAGATGGAGAAGTGGAGCGTGGTGGCCTGTGACCAGTACACCGCCCAGCCCGACTACTGGAAGCGGGTGGAGGAGCGGGTGGGGCAGGCCCCCTCGGCCCTGCGGATGATCGTCCCCGAGTGCTACCTGGGCACCCCGCAGGAGGGGGAGCGGGTGGCCGCCACGGCCGCCGCCATGCGCCGGTACGTGGAGGAGGGGGTCTTTCGGGCCGCCACCGGCTTTGTCTACCTGCGCCGCACCCTGCGCTCTGGTCGGGTGCGCCAGGGGTTGGTGGGGCTTTTGGACCTGGAGCAGTACGACTACCGCCCCGGCGCCCAGTGCCCGGTGCGGGCCACCGAGGGCACGGTGCTCGAGCGCATCCCCCCGCGGGTGGCGGTGCGGCGGCAGGCCCTGCTGGAGTGTCCCCACATCATGCTGCTGGTGGACGACCCGGAGGGGACGGTGGTCGAGCCCACGGCCCGGCGGCTGGGGGACTTGAGCCAGGTCTACGACTTCGATTTGATGGAGGACAGCGGCCACCTACAGGGGTTCCTCTGCGATGACGACGAGGCGGTGCGGGTGATGGGCGCCCTGCGGGCCCTGTCGCTGAAATCCCCCTTCCTCTTTGCCGTGGGGGACGGCAACCACTCCCTGGCGGCCGCCAAGGCCCATTACGAGGAGATTAAACGGTCCCTGCCCGCCGGGGAGGCGGCGGTGCATCCGGCCCGCTATGCCCTGGCAGAGGTGGTCAACCTCCACGACCCGGTCCTGGACTTTGAGCCCATTCACCGGGTGGTGTTCGATGTCGATGGCGAAAAACTGCTGGCCGCCCTGCGGGAAGAGCTGGCCGCCGCCCCCGGCGAGGGGGGCCAGGGCGTCACCCTCTGCCTGGCGGGGCGGGAGGAGCGCTTTGCCTTTGGCAGACAGCTGGCCAACCTGTCGGTGGGCACCCTGCAGGCCTTTTTGGACGGGTATCTGGCCCGAGAGGGGGGCCGGGTGGACTACATCCACGGAGCGGACGTGGTCCGCCGCCTGGCCCGGGACGAGGGGTGTGTCGGCTTTTTGCTGGAGGGGATGGAGAAGGAGTCGCTCTTCCCCGCCGTGGCGGCGGACGGCGCCCTTCCCCGCAAGACCTTTTCCATGGGCGAGGCGTGGGACAAGCGGTTTTACCTGGAGTGCCGCCCCATCGCCGCGGGATAGATCGGAGGGACAAAGCCAGGGGGCGAGACCCGGTGCACCGGGTCTCGCCCCCTGGCTTTGTTTGCGCAGAAGTCTTTTGCCGCGAAGGGGGGAGGGGGGCTGACCGGGCGGGGAGAGGGACTTACCCGCCGGGCTTGCGAAAGACGGCGGTAAAGGCCATCTCCCCCTCCCCCGCCTGGGCGAAGAGCTCGCCGTCCATCTTCGCCATCAGCTGGCGGCAGATGGCCAGCCCCAGCCCGCTGCCGGGCTGGTCTGCGGCGTTGGAGCCCCGCCAGAAGCTGTCGAAGAGATAAGGCAGCTCCCCCTCGGGCAGGGAGGAGCCGCTGTTTTTTACGGTGAGGAGGAGACAGTCCTCCTCCCAATCAAAGGAGAGGGCGACCCAGCCGCCGTCCCCGTACTTGATGGCGTTTTCCAGCAGGTTTTGTGCCACCTCCACCGCCCGGTCCAGATCCCCTTTCAAGAGGCAGTCGCTCCAGGGACCCACCCGAAAGTCGGTCTTTTGCAGGGCCAGCTTGTCCGGGTAGTAGGCGGTGAGTGCGCCGACGAGTTGGCGGAGGTAGAACTCGCCCGGGCGCACCTCCAACTGCAGCAGGTTTTCGCTGGAGGCGGTGACCAGCTGGGAGACAAAGGACTCAATCTCGTCCGCCTTTTGGCCGATGCGCCCGGCGATCTCCCCCCGCCGCTCCGGCCCGTAGAGGTCCTGGCGCAGGGCCTTGGCGTAGAGCTTGATGGCGCTCAAAGGGGTCTTGATGTCGTGGGAGAGGGAGAGGAGGAGGGACTTTTTCTCCCGCTGCAGGGAGAGTTCCGCCGCCCGCCGCCGCTCCAGCTCCTCCCGCAGCAGGTCCAGCCCCCAGAGAAAGCGCCCAAAGAGGCGGCCCCGGCTCTCGGGCAGGGGGGATGACAGGTTGCCCTTGGCCAGCTCAAAGGGCAGTTCGCGCAGCCGCTCAAAGGGTCGCAAAACGAGCCGCCAGACGACAAAAAGGAGGGAGAGCGCCAGGGCCGCCATGGCGATCATCCCCCCGTTGGCAGCCCAAAAGAGGGTGCTGTCGCCGCCGGTGGGGAGGCGGTAGTCGAAGCGGTAGCAGGTGTCGCCGATTTGGCGGACGGCCGCGTCCAGGTTTTCGCCGGCAAAGAAGGCGGCCGCGTCCTCCCCGGGCAGCAGGGGGGTCACCCGGGTGACGTAGCGGCAGTCTGTGAGGTCGACGGCCCCCTCGCCCCCGGCGGCGATCGCCCGCGCCAGCCGGCTGATCTCCACCTGGTGGGGGCGCGCCCCGCCGCCCCCCTCCCGGGCGGGGAGGAGGAAGGCCAGGTTGACGCCCAGAATGAGGGCGGCCAGCCCCAGGGCGACGGCGAAAAACAGGCGGCTAAAGCGCTTCATCGGCTTCCCCCTCAAAGCGGTAGCCCACCCCCCAGACTGTCAGGATGCGGGCGGGGTGTCTGGGATCGCGCTCGATTTTTTGGCGCAGCCACTGGATGTGCACCGTCAGGGTCTGGGGCTCGCTGAAGCTGTCTGTTCCCCAGATGCGGTCAAAGATCCACTCCTTGCGCAGGGATTTGCCGCGGTGCTCCACCAGCAGCCAGAGGAGGTCGAACTCCTTGGCGGTGAGGGCCAGGGGCCTTCCCGCCAGGGTGGCGGCGCGGCGCTGCCGGTCCAGGGCGAGGTCGCCGTCGCGCAGGGCGGTGCGCTCGTACCGCCGCTGAAAGATGCCCCGGATCTTGGCCAGGAGGATGTCCACGTCGTAGGGCTTTTCGATGTAGTCGTCCGCCCCCAGGCGCAGCCCGGCCAGTTTGTCCTCCTTTTCCGACCGGGCGCTCACCACCAGGATGGGCAGGTCCCCCTCCTGCCGCAGGGCGCGGCAGACGGCGAGGCCGTCCATCCCCGGGAGCATGACGTCCAGCACCGCCAGCCGGGCCCCCTCCCGGCGGGCCAGGGCCAACCCCTCCTCCCCGGTGGGGGCGAGGGCGGTCTGGTAGCCCTCGGCCTTTAAAAAGTCGCAGAGCAGTTCCCCCAGCTCCCGGTTGTCCTCCACCACCAACACGTCGATCACGGCGCGCCCTCCTCTCTTCTGCGGGGTTTACCAGCCCATCTCGATGAGCCAGTTGCTCAGTGCCCGCTCTCTGGCGCGGGGCTGGCTCTCCTCAAAAGTATACTCCCCTTTGATGTTTCCATCAACGAGGTAGACCACCCGGCCGCAGCGGGAGGCCACCTTCACGTCGTGGGTCACCAGCAGGAGGGTGGTCCCCTCCCGGTTGATCTCCTCCAACTTCTCCATCACCCCGTCCGAGGCGGCGCGGTTGAGGGCGCCGGTGGGCTCGTCGGCAAAGATCATCTTCGGCCGGTTGATGAGGCTGCGGCAGATGCAGGCGCGCTGCAGCTGTCCCCCCGAGACCTCGCTGATGTCGCTGTCGGCGGTCTCGACAATGCCCAGTTTGCGCATCAGGCCCTCCCCGCGGGCCACGATCTCCCGCCGGGGGCTCCGCTCCCTTTTGGACTGGCAGGCGGGGAGGATGATGTTGTCCAGTACCGTCAGATTTTTGAGCATGTACATCTGCTGGAAGATGAAGCCCATCTCCTCGAGCCGGGTGTCGGCCAGCTCCCGGGGGCGCATCCCCGCCAACTCCCGCCCGAAAAAGGAGACGCTGCCGGCGGTGATCCGGTCCATCCCCGAGACGGCGTAGAGGAGGGTGGACTTGCCCGAGCCCGAGGGGCCCATCACCGCCACCATCTCCCCCTCCTCCACGGTGAGGTCGACGTTTTTGAGGATGTTGTTCTGCCGCTTGTTGACAATATAGGTCTTGCAGAGGTCTTTGGTTTGCAGCGCAGTAGCCATGGCCGTTCGCTCCTTTTATTCAATGTTGTTGGTCTCGCGGGGGGAGATGCGGCGGATGGGGAGGGCCGCCAGGGCGCTGACGGTCAGGGTGACGGCCAGCACCAGCAGGGGGTAAAGGAGATAGACTTCCAGCGGGTGGACGACGAATTCGATGTGGCTGGCCCCCATCATCTCAAAGGCCTTGGCCGCCGAGAGCTGGGCGATGGGCCCCGAGAGAGCCGCCCCCAACAGGGTGGCCGCCGCCAGGATGATGCCGATGCGCAGCACCTGCCAGGCGATGATGGCCCCGTCCCGAAAGCCGATGCTCTTGAGCATCCCGATCTCGCCCTTTTCCCGGGTGAGAAAGCTCTTCATCATCAGCAGGGCCACCAGGGCGTTGATGGCGAGGATGACCGCCACGATCAGCTGCTTGACCTGGTCGACCTGCTCGGCGGTGTCCCCGATCATATAGCTGACGTATCCGGCCCCGGTGTAGATGCGCTCGCGCGGGAAGAGCTCTTTCAGCCGCTGGGCCCGGACGGCGATCTCCCCCTCGCCGGGGTGGTCGCGAAAGGCCACCTGGGTGGCAAAGCCGCCGAACCCGTAGTGGTAGTCGAGATCCTCCTTTTCCGAGAAGCGGATGCCCTCGCCCAGATTGTTCATCGACTGGTAGATGGCGGTGACCAGGAAGGACTTCTCCTCCCCGCCGATCTTGATTTTGACCCGGTCGCCGATCTGGGCGCCGACGGCGTCGGCAGTGATGTGGGTGAGGGCCACCTCGCCGGGCCCGGCGGGGGCGCTGCCGCTGGAATAGGTGTAGCGGCCGGCGTCGACACCGGTGCCTTGAATGGCAAAGGCGGAGGTGCTCTCCTCCCCCAGGGAGATGCGAAAGCGAAAGATGGTCTCGGCCCAGCAGTCGGCGGGCATCCCCTCCTGGGCCAGCGTCTCCTCGGTCTGGCGCAGGTGGGCGCGCAGCTTCTCCCGCCCGCCGGGGACCAAAAACTCCATGGTGCGCTCGTCGCTGTTCAGGTAGAGGTCGCTCTCGACCATCCCGAACAGGTCGATGAGATGGCCGCTGCCCAGTGTGTTGACGGTGTTCACCGGCACGATGATGAGGACGATGCCGATGGTGAAGGTGACCAGCAGGGCCGCAAAGCGGCGAAAGCCGCTGAGGATGTCCCCCAGGGCCAGAAAAGGGAGGACCGGCATCCGCCCGCGGGAGAGGCGCAGCGCCCCCTTGCGGTGGAACCGCTCGCCGCTCTTCCCGCTGCGGATGGCGTCGATGGGGGAGAGGGAGCCGATGCGCCGGGTGCAGAGGGAGCAGAAGGAGACGACCACCGCCACGATGAGGACACAGCAGAGCAGGTGGAGGAGGACCCCGCCGCCCCCGGCGGCGGGAAGGACGATGTTTTTGCCCACTCGCTCCAAAAAGAGGTTGCCGAAGGGGATGCTGGCGAAGAAGCCGGCGGTCGCCCCCGCCAGGGCGATGGCCAGGTATTTGACCAGGTAGAGGCCGCGGATCTTGCGGGCGGGGATGCCGATGGCCTTCATGATACCGATTTCGCGGTACTCCTCCTCCAGGGTGAAGGTGATGGTGAAGCGGAGGATGACCAGGGAGATGAGGATGAGGCAGGCGCTGACGGCCAAGAGGGCTGCGGCGACCACCATGTCCATGACGTAGGTGGTGGCCACCAGAGAGCGGTCGCAGGCCACCACCGCGGGAAAGCCCAGGCGGTTGTACGCCCGCTGCAGCGCCGGGGCGTCGCCGGTCTTGACCGAGTAGATGGCCCCGGTCTGGTTGTCCCAGTCGCCCTCCCGGGCAAGGGTCTGGTAGTCGCCCCGGCTGATGAGCAGCCGGGAGGAGCCCATCATGGAGGAGCCGAGAAAGGCGTCTTTGACGTTGCCGGCGACGGTGAAGTCCATCTCCAGCGCCCCGGTACGCAGGGTGATGGTGTCGCCCCGGACCAGACCGGCGTCCTCCATCACCTTGAGGGGGAGGTAGATGGTCCCGTCCTCGATGGCGGTGAGGGGGCGGTCGCCGCTGTCGAAGAGGGTCAGCTGGGCGTCGAGGGAGCTGAGGAAGCCGGTGTTTTGCAGTTCCAGCGCCTCGCCGTTTCGCCAGAGGTTTTGCCCCAGGTAGAGGTGCTCGCTGCGGCCCCAGCTCTCCACCAGTTCGCTCTCGTTTAAAAAGTCGATCAACTCGCCGTCATTCCCGCCGTTGTTGGCGGTGACAACCGTAAAATCCCCCAGACCGGCCCTGTCAAAATAGCTGTCCAGGGCGGTGGAGATGGCAATCAAGTTGCCGGTGCTGCTGGCGATGAAGGTCGCCGCCAGGGCGATGAAGACGAGGAGGATGGCGTTCATGGTCTTTTTGCGCCGCAGGTCCTTTTTTAAGATGTGCAGGTACATGAAAAAGCCCCTTTCTGCTCTCGGTAAGACCGAGTATAGGGCAGAAGATATTAAAGAATCCTTAAATCCCAAAAGGGCAGAAAAAAAGAGGGCGGCATCGCCCTCCCCCCTTTACGCCCGGCCCAGCCACAGCCAGGCGGCCATCCCCGCCAGCCAGAGCAGACTGAGGGCCGGGACCCCCCAGGTGAACTTTCTGTGGCGGGTCTTGTGGTGAAACCAGTGCATCCCCAAATAGAAGCCGGGCCCGCCCCCCAGCGCGCAGAGGGTGAGCAGCGCCCGCTCGGATATGCGCCAGCGGCCCTTGACGGCGGCACGCTTGTCCGCCAGGCAGGCAGAGAGGGCCGCCAGATTGACAGCGGCCAGATACCACCAAAAAAAGACCGACACAGCGCTCGCCCTCCTTTATAAAAGAGATGGTTTTTTACAAGTATACCAGAGGGGGGAGAGGGGGACAAGGGGACAAGGGGGAAATACCGGCAGCGGCGCACGGAGGGACGGAGGAGTAAACATTTGGAGATGGAGGAATATTTGACCATTTATCTTGACAAAATCTTCAAAAAGAGGTATGGTGATTGTGCAAAAGTGTAAGTTTTCGTTCTTTTTAAAAACATATTTTGTTTATTTTTGTATGCCAACTTGTGTTCGTCACAGGTTGGTTTTTTTGTTTGTTTCAGCCAAAACGGCGGGGCGAACGACAACCTACACCTTTTTAGCAGGGGGCGGCCGCTGCGGCCGCCCCCGCCAACAAACTCATTTTACAGGAGGGAAACCATGAAGATGAAGAGAGTGCTGTCGGTCCTGCTGAGCCTGGGACTGGTGGCGGCAGCGGTCCCCGCCCAGACCCTGGCCAAGGGGGAGGAGACGGTCCGCATCTCCAGCTCGCAGGAGCTGGTGGAGGCCATCCACAACCAGAAAGACGGGCAGACCTGGGTGCTGGAAGCGGGCCTTTACGACCTGGGAGACGACTGTCTGGACGTTGTGGCAAACATCAATGGGGTGGAGAAGGGGTTTGTGTTCCCCCTCTTTGCCAATGATTTGAGCATCCGCGGCGAGGGAGAGGTGTCGATCACCAGCTCATACGACCCCGCCACCGGCAACTGGGCCGGGCAGAACTTCGTCACCGTCGGCGGCAGCGGCGTCACCCTGGAGAACCTGACCCTCAAGGGGAACCCCAACAGCTTTTACGACAGCCAGTGCAACAAGGCCATCGAGCTGATGGGCGGCAAGGACCTGACCCTGAAAGACATTGCGCTGGGCGCGCTCCAAGCCCCTGACGGCTCTGTCAGCAGCGGCTCCATCTACATCAGCAGCGCCGATGCAGGCAACACCGTCATCGAAGGGGTGGAGATGGCTTCCTGGATCAGCGCCAAGTCGGTCACCTCGGGCTCGGTGGCGGTGAAAAACGTGACCCAGGACTTTGCCAACAACACCTATGCGGGCTATTCCGACGAGGTGTACGGCTACGCCTGGAACCCCGGCGTGAGCGGGGACAAGGTGTCCCTGGAGGGGCTGACCATCAAGGTCGACAACAAGTCGAACTTTGTCAAGCAGATTTCGGACAACCTGCGCCCCGGCACCACCGTGGAGCTGACCGAGGACATCGCCGTGAGCGAGATGGTCTACCTCCGCGCCGACGGGGTGAGCATCCGCGGCGGCGGCCACACCATCACCGCGGCCGGCAATTTCCAGATGGGGAGCCACGGCCAGATCAACCTCGTGAAGGTGGAGGCCGACGGCGTGACCCTAGAGGACTTGCAGCTGGTGGCTACCGCGGCCAACAAACACGCCCTGGACATCTGGGGCGCCGACGGGGTGACCCTGCGCAATGTGGAGCTGGACCACAGCGCCGCCAAGACGGGGGCGCCGCTGGTCAACAACAGTTCCAACGTGACCATTGAGGGGACCTTCCGGGCCGTGACCGGGGAGAACTCCTGGTACGGCGTGAACCTGGACGACAGATACGGCAAAGCCACCCTCACCTTCGCCGAGAGCGCGGCGGTCAGCTACGAGAGCAAGGCGGCGGGGGAAAAGCCCTTTGTCTACCTGGAACTGGCCACCACCAAGCCCAGCGAGGCCATTGTCAACCCGGAAAACGGCGGTCTGCTGCTGGACCCCGAGAACGGCCAGTTTGTAGAGCACAGCCACCAGTACGGCAGTTGGCAGAGCGATGAGGCCGAGCACTGGAAGAGCTGCGAGTGCGGCGCCGAGAGCGAGCGCGCCGCCCACACCTTTGTCTGGGTGCTCGACAAAGAGGCCACCGAGACCGAGGCCGGCAGCAAGCACGAGATGTGCAGTGTCTGTGGCTATGCCCGGGCGGCGGTGGAGATCCCCGCCACCGGTTCCCAGACCACCCCGCCGAACGAGGAGGAGCCCGGCGACACCCCGGCGGAGCAGCCCGGCGAGGGGGAGAAGGCCGACACCCCCACCACCGGCGACAGCGCTATCCTGCTGGGGGCCGGCCTGGCAGCCGCCCTCGGCGCGGCGGCCCTGGTGGTGCTGAAGAAGCGGAAGGCCAGCGCCCGCTAGGGAGCGGACAGACAGAGAGCCATAGAAAAGAGAAGGGGGGCGGCCGTCCCCCTTCTTTTTTTGCACAAAAACGGAGGAGGAGGGCGCTTTACATTTGAAAAACGGGGTCTTATAATACATGTGAACAATACGTTACAGCGAGAAAGACAGGTGATGACCCCGTGGCAAGCGGACCGTCCGGCGCGACACAGGACCGCGCCCAATTCCTCAAGATGACCACCGAACCGGTGGGATGGCTCATCGGCAAACTGGCCGTCCCCACCATCATCAGCATGCTGGTGACCTCCATCTACAACATGGCGGACACCTTTTTTGTCAGCCAGTTGGGCACCAGCGCCACCGGCGCCGTCGGGGTGGTGTTCTCCCTGATGGCGATCATCCAAGCAGTTGGCTTCACCCTGGGCATGGGCTCGGGGAGCAACATCTCCCGCCTGCTGGGGCAGGAGAAGAAGGACGAGGCCGACCGGGTGGCCTCCACCGCCTTTTTTACTGCCCTGCTCCTGGGGCTCTGCATCACGGTCATCGGCCTTCTGTCCATGAAAAACCTGATGCGGCTGCTGGGCGCCACCGAGACCATTCTGCCCTACGCGCAGGACTACGCCCGCTACATCCTCTTCGGCGCGCCCATCATGTGCGCCTCCTTTGTGATGAACAACGACCTGCGCTCCGAGGGGAAGGCGGTGCTGTCGATGATGGGGATCGCCACCGGCGGGGTGCTCAATATCGCCCTGGACCCCCTCTTCATCTTTGTCTTCGACATGGGCATCTCGGGGGCGGCCATCGCCACCCTGCTCAGCCAGTGCATCAGCTTTTGCATCCTCCTCTCCAACTACCTCTTTCACCGCAGCACCGTGCGCATCGCCATCCGCAAGGTGAGCCTGCGCTGGGACCTCTACCAAAAAATCGTGGTCACAGGCATGCCGTCCTTTTTCCGGCAGGCGCTGGCCTCCTTTGCCTCCATCTCCCTGAATGTGGCGGCGCGGGCCTACGGCGACCCGGCGGTGGCCGCCATGTCGGTGGTGGGTCGGGTGTTCATGTTCATCCTCTCGGCCATGTTGGGCTTTGGGCAGGGCTTTCAGCCGGTCTGCGGCTACAACTACGGCGCGGGCCGCTACGACCGGGTGAAAAAGGCCTATCTCTTCTGCCTGAAGGTGGGCTTCTGCGGGCTGCTGGTCCTCTCGGCGGCGGGCTTTGCCCTCGCCCCCAAAATCATGGCCATCTTCCGCCGGGACGACCCTGTGGTCATCGCCATCGGCGCCCTGGCCTTTCGCCTGCAGTGCTGCAGCCTGCCCCTGCACTCCTTCATCGTCATCAGCAACATGCTCTTTCAGTCCCTGGGCAAGGCCCGGCAGGCCACCTTCATCTCGGTGGCCCGGCAGGGGCTGTTCTTCCTCCCCCTCATCTACACCCTGCCCTCCCTCATCGGGGTGCTGGGGGTGCAGTGCAGCCAGCCCATTGCCGACCTGGTGACCGCCCTGGCCTGCGTGCCGATCGTCCTCCTCTTCTTCCGGCAGCTAAACGCGCAGATCGCCGCCATGCTCCGAGAGGGAACGGCTTCCCCGCAGGGAGAGCCCGCACCCCAGGTCCAGAAGGCCGATTGACCCGCCGCACAAAAAGAGTGAGAGCGCCCCGACAGTCTGTGTCGGGGCGCTCCTGTTTGTCCTTGACTCCCCCTTAAAATGGTGTAGAATGGCCTTGCGGGGATAAAAACACGGCCTGGTCGGGTAGTCCAGGCGCGGCGCAAGCCGTCAGTAACCTGCCTCCTTTGGTTGTCCCTTCTCCGCCGGGCGCGCCGACAGGCGCCCCGCAGGATATTCTCTTTAAAGGAGGGATCGTCTGTGGTACAGACAAGGGCGAAACTGACCGTGTACTTTGAAGACCCGTTCTGGGTCGGGCTCTACGAGCGGTGGGAGGATGGCCGGGTAGAGGTCTGCAAGATCACCTTCGGCGCCGAGCCCAAAGACTACCAGGTCTACGAGCGGATGCTCGAGGGGTGGAGTCGGCTGCGCTTCGGCCCCCCGGTCGCGGGGGAGGGCCCGGCGGACGACAGGCGGGTGAACCCCAAGCGGATGCAGCGGGTCATCCGCCGCGCGCTGGAAGGGCGGGGGAGCGGCACCAAGGCCCAGCAGGCGCTGCAACTGCAGCGGGAAGCGGGCAAGAAAGAGCGCCGCACCTCCACCCGCCAGCAGCGGGAGGCCCAGCGGGAGCGGCAGTTTGCCCTGCGCCGGGAAAAGCGGCGGGAGAAACACCGGGGCCACTAGGGACCCGCGCCCACAGGGCAAACGCGCCCGGCGGAAAAGGACCGCCGGGCGCGTTTCCGTCCCCTTTTGGGGGGCGGGGGATACAAAAAGGGCCTGCGCAATTTTGCGCAGGCCCTTTGTCGCACGAAAGGGGAAGGTTACTTGTTCAGGTTCTCCTCCAGGATCTCCAGCTGGTGAGCCAGCTCCTTGGGCAGGTGATCGCCGAACTTGCCGTAGAACTCGTGAATGCCCTTGGCCTCCTCTTTCCAGAGGTCCACATCCACGCTCAGCAGGCCCTTCAGGGTCTCCAGGTCGATGTCCAGGCCCTCGAGGTTGATGTCCTCGGGCTTGGGCTCGTAGCCGATGGGGGTCTCAACGGCGTCGGCCTTGCCGTCGCAGCGGTTGATGATCCACTCCAGCACCCGCATGTTGTCGCCGAACCCGGGCCAGATAAAGTGGCCTTCGTCGTCGGTGCGGAACCAGTTGACGTTGAAGATCTTGGGGGCCTTGTCGCCCAGCTTCTTGCCCATCTCCAGCCAGTGGGCAAAGTAGTCGCCCATGTGGTAGCCGCAGAAGGGGAGCATGGCCATGGGGTCGCGGCGGACCACGCCGACAGCGCCGGTGGCGGCGGCAGTGGTCTCAGAGGCCATGATGGAGCCGACAAAGACGCCGTGCTCCCAATCTCTGGCCTGGTAGACCAGGGGAGCGGTCTTGGCGCGGCGGCCGCCGAAGACGATGGCGGTCACCGGCACGCCCTCGGGGTTGTCGAACTCAGAGCTGATGCAGGGGCAGTTGATGGCGGGGGCGGTGAAACGGCTGTTGGGGTGTGCGCCCTTGACGCCGCTCTCGGGATCCCACTTGTTGCCCTTCCAGTCCAGGGCGTTTTTCGGCGGGTTCTTGTCCAGGCCCTCCCACCAGACAGTGTTCTCGTCCAGGTTGTGCACCACGTTGGTGAAGATGGTGTCTTTCTGGGTGGAGATCAGGGCGTTGGGGTTGGACTTCATGTTGGTGCCGGGGGCGACGCCGAAGAAGCCGTTCTCCGGGTTGATGGCCCACAGGCGGCCGTCGTCGCCGATGCGCATCCAGGCGATGTCGTCGCCGACAGTCCAGACTTTGTAGCCCTTCTGCTGGTAGAGCTCGGGGGGGATGAGCATGGCCAGGTTGGTCTTGCCGCAGGCAGAGGGGAAGGCGGCGGTCACGTACTTGACCTCGCCCTGGGGGTTCTCAAGGCCCAAAATGAGCATGTGCTCGGCCATCCAGCCCTCGTTTTTGCCCTGGAAGGAGGCGATGCGCAGGGCAAAGCACTTTTTGCCCAGCAGCACGTTTCCGCCGTAGCCGGAGTTGATGGACCAGATGGTGTTGTCCTCGGGGAAGTGGACGATGTAGCGCTTCTCCTCGTCGATGTCGGCTTTGGAGTGCAGGCCGCGGACAAAGTCGTTGGACTCGTCGCCCAGGTGATCCCAGGCGGCCTGGCCCATGCGGGTCATGATGGCCATATTCAGCACCACGTAGGTGGAGTCGGTCAGCTCGACGCCGACTTTGGACAGCTTGGAGCCGACGGGGCCCATGCAGTAGGGGATGACATACATGGTGCGGCCCTTCATGACGCCGTCAAACATGGCGCCCAGCTTCTCGTACATGACCTTCGGGTCCTCCCAGTTGTTGGTCGGACCGGCATCCTCTTTGTTGCGGGTGCAGATGAAGGTGCGGCCCTCGACACGGGCCACGTCGTTTTCAGCGGTGCGGTGAATATAGCAACCGGGGAGTTTTTCCTCGTTGAGCTTGACCATCTCGCCGGTGGAGACGCTCAGCGCGCGGATCTCTTCGAGCTGCTCCTTGCTGCCGTCGATCCAGACAACCTTGTCCGGCTTGCACAGCGCAACCATCTCGTCGACCCAGTTCAAGACATTCTTGTTGTTCGTCATAGGTGATATGCCCCTTTCTAAAGTGCGGTTTCGGTTGTAAAAAAACAACTTTTCCTGTTTACCATTATAGCGAAGAAAAAGCGAGATTTCAACTTGAAAACGCCGTTTTATTAGGTGAATTTGCATAATTATAGGAATTGCACATTGTGGTAAACGACGAACATGACGGTCATTGACAGAAAATTAACAGCATTCAAAAAATGCTTCTGGCTTTTTGGGGGCGTCTGTGATAAACTAAAAGTTATCGAAAAAACACAGGCGGCCAGGCCCGCCCTGCAAGGAGGACAACCCGTGCTACCCATTTTGTTGGCCGTTGCCATGGCCACCCTGGGCTATCTCACCCAGACGGGCAAACTCACCCTGTTTGTCACCTACTACAACCCCGACATGAGCGAAGAAGAGATGCAGGAGATGGAGGCAAAGCGCAAGACCAGCGCCGTGCGCAGCCTCTACCTCATGGGGGCGGCGGCCGCCGTCTCGGGGGTGCTCTCCCTGTGCAACCTCTACTTTTATAAAGAGCTGTTCATGGGCATCTACCTGGGGCTGTTTGTCCGCTTTCTCTGCAAGACCTTTGTCAGCGCCGGCACAAAGACCATGAAGCTGGTCTTTGTGCTGGCGGGCATCCTCACCGGGTTTCTCTACTTCTCGGTCAGCTTTACCTTTGCCTTTTCCCCCAACAGCTACACCGTACAGGACGGCACCCTGGTGATCGCCGGGGGCGAAAAGGGGGAGGTGCCCCTCTCTGGGGCCAAAATCACCCTGCAGAGCGAGCTGCCCCAGCGCCAAAAGGCCGAGAGCCAGGTGAAGGAGTTCAACGGCACCTTCCGCGGCCAGTACCTGTTGGCAAACGGCGAGAGCGCCCACCTCTACCTCAACGGCGGCAGCGGCTGCGCCGTGCGGCTGGAGGGGGAGAGCGGCATCTACTACTTCACCGGCGCCAGCGACGAGGAGACCAAGGAACTCTACGCCCTCCTGGGGGGCACCATCGTAGAATAGACGCCCAGTGCGTGGGGGAGGCCGGCCGCAAGGTCGGCCTCTCTTTTTGTAAAATGGGCAGCGGCAGGGGAAAATAGGCGGTGGAAGAAAAAATAGCAGGCGCCCCTTTCGGAACAGGCGGCCCAGTTGTGGGATGGGCTATCGGGTGCGCCTGCTGAAGCGGGTTTGGGCGGCGCGCTGGCCACCGTGAGCGCGGCGGCACAGGGCAAGGCCTCCAGAAAAGAGCCTGGGGCGGGCCTTTGCCGCCCCGGGGGCGAGCATCGAGCGCCGGCCGCCGGGGGAGGACTGCCCCCTGTCGGTGGGCATGCCCCGTCCCCTTTATCGCTGGGGGGACGAGTGGGGCTGGCGACAGCTGATTAGAAAAAACAGAGAGATCGCCCAAGCCCCGGACAGCAGACCGTGAGCAGAGCGGGCCATCCCGGCCCCGGCGCGGGGCGGCTGTAAACGGGGCCTCATCCCTTGCTTTGGCCGTCATCTCCCCTGCCGCAAACGGGAGGGGCCCAGGGGCGCGCCGGCCGGCAGGGGAGGAAGCTTGCAGACAGCGCCTCTCCCCCTGCTCTGGTCGCCGTCTCCCCTGCCGCAAACGGGGGGGGGGCCCAGGGGCGCGCCGGCCGGCAGGGGAGAGGGCTTGCAGACAGTGCTTCTCCTCCTACCCTGACAGCCATCTCTCCTGCTGCAAACGAGGGGATCAGGGACGCGTCGGATGGCAGGCGAGAGGGCTTGCAGACAGTGCCTCTCCTCCTACTCTGACAGCCATCTCTCCTGCTGCAAACGGGAGGGGCCTGGGGCGTGCCGGCCGGCAGGGGAGGGGGCTTGCAGACAGCGCCTCTCCCCCTGCCCTGGTCGCCATCTCTCCTGCCACAAACGGGAGGGGCCCAGGGGCGCGCTGACCGGCAGGCGAGGGGACTTACAGGGCCTGGGGTCGCCATCTAAATTCCCGATGGGAAAAGCGATTGCTTCTCCGCCCGGGTCGGGGTATCATGGGGGAGAGGGCCCGCAAGACCGTCGGCCCGCAGAGAGGAGAGATATTGTGTACTACACCTGTGGAAGTTGCACCGTTCACGGCTGCCAGTCCGGCGACTTTGAAAAGCTGCCCAAAAACTGCCCCATCCGCAACACCCCGCTGATGGAGGCCGCCTTCGCCAAGTACAGCGAAGAGGAAAACCACAAGTTCTACCTGGAGAGCTCCAAGATCGAGGCCACCGGCTACGGCCGCTGGCCCCGGGTGCGGGAGATCACCGAGTTTTGCAAGGCCATGGGCTACCAGAAGCTGGGGGTGGCCTTCTGCGGCGGACTTAAGGAAGAGGGGCGGGTCGCCTGCGAGATCTTTCGCGCCCATGGATTCACAGTGGTGTCGGCCATCTGCAAGGCCGGCGGGGTGCCCAAGGAACAGGTGGGCCTGGGGGAGGAGGACAAGGTCCACCCCGGCCGGTTTGAGCCCATGTGCAACCCCATCGCCCAGGCCATGCTCTTAAACGAGCAGCAGACCGAGTTCAACATCGTCATCGGCCTCTGCGTGGGGCACGACTCCCTCTTTTACAAATACGCCCAGGCGCCCACCACCACCCTGGTCACCAAGGACCGGGCCCTGGCCCACAACCCGGCGGGCGCCCTCTACTGCGCCCACTCCTATTTTAAAGACAAGGTCTAGCGCCGTTCCCAGGCCGCTGCCCCCCTGGGCGGCGGCTTTCTTTGTCCTAATTTTGATAAATTGCATATAAAATTGATATTGACTGATTGAAATATATAAAATATAATGGTGATAACACAAGTGAAGAGTGGAGGGATCGGTTTGCGTTATTACCAGAGCAAACCCGACTGGGACGAGACGGGGCGGCTGCGCCACATCGGCCTTGCGCGGGGAGAGGTGGCGCCGGCGGTGCTGATGCCGGGGGATCCGGGCCGGTGCGAGGCGATGCAGAGGTTGTTTGCTGCGCCCCATTTTGTGGGGCAGCGCGGCGCCTTTGCCACCTATACGGGGGAGACTTCGGGGGGCGCGCCCATCTCGGTCATGTCCTCGGGGATGGGTTGCATGAACGTCTCCCTGGCACTGGAGGAGCTCTCGCATCTGGGGGTGGACACAGTGATCCGGGTGGGGACCGGCGGGGCGGTACAGCTCCCCTTCTCCCCGGGGACGCTGGTCATCGCCACCGGCTGTGTCCGGGGAGAGGGGGCCTCGCAGGAGTACCTGCCCCCCGAGTTCCCCGCTGTGGCCGACTACCGGGTGGTGAGCGCCCTGCGCCGGGCCTGCCGGGAGCTGGAGGAGGAGCCGGTGGTGGGCCTCTACCGCTCGCACGACTGCTTTTATATGGAGTCCCCCGGGGCACACCCCGGCCTTTTTGAGCGCATTCAAATCTGGCGGGACACCAATGTGCAGCTGCTCGAGAACGAGAGCGGCACCCTGTTTTCCCTGGGGCACCTGCTGGGGATCAAGACCGGCTCCATCTGCATCGCCATGGGCAGTCTCTTTGACGAGCACCGGGAAGAGGCGCTGGCGGCCGCCGCCCAAAAAGACCCCCAGTGGCTGCAACGGCGGGTGGAGGTCGCCACCAGGGCGTCGATGCGGGCCGTCGAACTGCTGCGAGAGGGAGAGGGGGAGTAGACCGTGCCGTTTGCCAGCAAAAAATTGATGGACGAGAGGGGCAAGATCCACCATCTGGGCCTGGGGGTGGGAGAGGTGGCCCCGTCGGTGATCCTGACTGCGGAGATGGAGCAGGTCCCGGTGATCGCTGGGCTGTTGGAGGGCGCCGTGGAGATCGGCCGCAACCGGGAATACCTGACCTACACGGGGACGGCGGGCGGGGTGCCCGTCAGCGTCATGTCCACCGGGAACGGGTGCATGCCCATGGCCATTGCCGCGGAGGAGCTTTTTCACCTCGGCTGTACCACCCTGCTCAAGGTGGGGGCAGGCTTTGCCCTGCAGCCCGACTGTGCCCCGGGCGCGCTGCTGACGGCCACCGCGAGCGTGCGGGGAGAGGGGACCGTCAGGGAGTACGTGGGCCCCGAATATCCCGCCGTCAGCGACCCGGAGCTGTGGGAGGAGATCTTGGCCGCGGCGGGGGAGCGGGGGGAGCGCCTTCGCTCGGGCATCTTCCGCAGCCACGACGCCTACTACCTGGAAAGCCCCTTTGCCCCGGACGGCGGGGAGCGAGCGGCTCGGTGGCGCGCCCTCGGGGTGGAGCTGATCGAGCACGAGACCTCCGCCCTGTTTGTGTTGGGCACCATTTTGGGGATGCGGACGGGGGCCCTCTACGTGGCAAAGGGCAACCTGTCGGGGGGCGACGCCCTTTCACCGGCGCAGTTGGAGGGGCGGCTGCACACCTGTTACGAGATCGCCGTGCGGGCGATAGAGAGGATGGCGAAGAGAGATGGATAGGGGAACACTGCTCATAAAAAACTGCAAACTGGCTCGGTTCGACGACCTGACGGCGGCGGATGCGGACATCCGCATCGCGGACGGAAAAATCGCCGCGATCGGCCCCCTGACCCCGGGGGAGGGGGAGACGGTGCTGGAGGCGGGGGGGATGCTCTGCATGCCGGCCTTTGTGGACACCCACACCCACCTGGTGCAGTCCCTGCAAAAGGGGCACATGGACGGGCTGGCCATCACCAACTGGCTGGTGAAGATGCTCACCACCGAGCAGAGCTTGAGCGAGGAGGAGTACTTTTACGGCACCCTTCTGGGCCTTTTGCAGGGGCTGCGCTTTGGGGTGACCACCTTTCACGACATGATCCAATACCCCTGGGTGGATGCCGCCGCCGAGGCGTACAACAGGGCGGGGCTGCGGGTGGTGATGGGGCTGGGCGCCACCGATGTCGCCGAGAACGAAAAGACCTACATGGTGGGGCTGGACAACTCCCTGCGGCAGGCGGAGGACATCTACACTCGCTTTCACAACACGAACGGCGGCCTGATCCGGACCGATGTGGCACCGCTGGGGCTGCCCGCCTGCAGCAAGGAGCTGATGCAGGCCCTCAAGGCCTTCTCCCGGGATCGGGAACTCACCTTCCACACCCACCTGGCGGAGGGGCGGATGGAGACGGAGCAGATCCGCGCCCGCACCGGCTGGGGCGAGGGGGAGGCCCTCTACCGCTACGGCATCCTGGACGAAAAGACCATCCTCGCCCACAGCATCTGGCTGGAGGAGCGGGAGCTGGACATGATTGCCGAGAGCGGGGCCACCGTCGCCCACTGCCCCTGCACCAACATGAAGATCAGTGACGGCATCCCCCCCATCGACCGGATGGCGGCCAAGGGGGTGCACCTCGCCCTGGGGTGCGACGGCGAGGCGTCCAGCTCCAACCGGGACATGGTGCGGGAGATGCACGCCGGGGCGCTGCTGCAAAAGGTGGTCACCGGCCGGCCGCAGGCCCTGCCGGAATCCCTGTGCTACCGGATGATGACCGAAAACGGCGCCCGCGCCCTCGGCTTTGACGACCTGGGCCGGGTGGCGGTGGGCAACCGGGCAGATTTGATTTTGGTGGACATGCAGGAGGTCTCCCTGGTGGGGGAGGAGACACAGCTCTCCAACTTCCTGCACGCGGGCACCGGTTTTCAGGTGGACACGGTGCTGGTGGAAGGGGCGGTCCGCTTACGGGGCAAGCAGTTTGTGGACATCGACGCCGAGGCGATCATGGCCAGGTGCGAACAGGTGATCAGGGGGATCTATGAGAGACAGTGAACTGCAGAGACTGCGTCTGGACGAGGTGGACCGCACCCCCCTCTACCTGTTGGCCTACCGCAGGCTGCGGGAGCTGATCGCCTCCGGCGCGTTTGCCCCGGGCGAAAAGCTGATGAGCGAGGCGAAGCTGGCCGAGGCGATGGGGGTGGGGCGGACCTCCCTGCGCACAGCGCTGGTGCTCCTGCAGGAGGACGGCTATGTCAGCACCCGCCACGGCAGCGGCACCTTTGTCACCCAGCGGCTGCCCAGCCCGGAGGATGCGGCCCCCGCCGCCTGCCTGACGGTGCGCGAGCGGCTGGAGCGGTTACACCTCCCTCTGCAGGTGCAGCCCGGCCCGGTCCGGCTCGGCCAGCGGGACGACTTTTTGGACAGCCAGTTGGAGGCGGGCGGCGAGAGCCTTGCCATGGTGCCGGCTGCCTACTTTTTGGACGGCCAACTGGCGGTGGAGAGCCAGCTCTACGCCTGTGAGCGGGTGGCCCGTTCCCTCGCGGAGCTGGAACTGCTCTTTCACACCCGGGTGGATCACCTGACCAGCAGCTTTTCGGTCACCCATTTAAAGGGGGTGGAGTTTCACCACTCGCCCCTGTGGGGGGAGAAGCCGGCGCTGCTGATCTCCTCTCTGTGGTTGAGCGCGGACAACCGGCCGATCTGCTTTGAAAAGGACTATGTGGACACCGACGTCTTTCGCTACAAGATCCGCCTCGGCAGACAGTCCCCGTAGACAAAAAAGAGAGAGGGGCGGCGCAGCATTGCTGCGCCGCCCCTCTCTGACTGCCTTGGGGCAGGGGAGGCCGTATCGGGGGAGGGAGTCACCCCACAAAGGGGAAGATGAAGGCGCCCAGGACCCCGCAGCCCACCATCACCCAGATGGGGTTGGGTTTCCACTTGCGCAGGACGAAGAGGGCGGCGGCAAACATCGCGGCGCAGATCCAGTCGACGCTGGCGGGCGACCAGCTCACCGCGCCCCCCTGCCAGAGGGAGAGGATGAGGATGGACAGCCCCGCCGAGGCGATGAGGGCCACCACCGCCGGCCGCAGCCCCTTTAAAATCGCCTGCATGGCGTCGAGCTGGCGGTATTTGGTGTAGATTTTGGCCAGGGCGATGACAATGATGCAGGAGGGGATCACGCAGCCGATGGTGGCGACGATGGAGCCCCAGAACCCGGCGATGTGGGTGCCCACGAAAGTGGCCGAGTTGATGGCCACCGGCCCGGGGGTCATCTGGGAGATGGTGATGATGTCGGCAAACTGGGTCATGTCCAGCCAGTGGTGCAGGGTGACCACCTGGTTTTGGATCAGCCGCATGGAGGCGTAGCCGCCCCCAAAGCTGAACAGGCCGATTTGAAAGAAACTCCACAGCAGCTGCAGGTAGATCATTTGGACACCTCCCCGCTCTTTTTCTGCCGGAAGCAGAGAAAGCCGATGAGGCCGCAGGCCAGCACGATGAAGGCCACGTTGACGTTGAAGACGTAGGTCGCCACAAAGGCGGCCGCCATCATCAGGATGGAGAGGACGTTCTTCTCCTTGGCGACCCCCCAGCCCATGGTGACGGTGACGTCGACGATGACCGCCGCCACCCCGGCCTGCATCCCCCGCAGAACGTTGGCCACCACCTGGTTGGCCCGAAACGCCTGGTAGAACAGGGAGATCACCGAGAGGATGATCAGGGGGGGCAGCACCGTGCCCGCAATGGCCACCAGGGCCCCCAACATCCCCGCCAGGCGGTAGCCGATGATGATGGCCGCGTTGACGGCGATGGGCCCGGGGGAGGACTGGGCGATGGCCGTCAAGTCGAGCATCTCGTCCTCCTCCAGCCAGTGGTACTGCTGCACGAACTTCTTGCGCATCAGGGGGATGATGACATACCCGCCGCCAAAGGTAAAGGCGCTGAGGGTGAAGGTGGAAGAAAACAGCTTCCAGTAAAACCGCAAATCTCTCTTTGCCAACTGCATGGCCTCCTCTTTCTCTTTTCACCCCCAGTATACGCCTTGCATTTTAATAAGTAAAATAATATAATTTTATAAGATAAATATCGAATTGCTTATGAAAAGGAGGGGAGCGGGATGACCCTGCGCCACCTGCGCATCTTCACAGCGGTCTGCCAGTGCGGCAGCGCCACCGAGGCGGCCCGCCGCCTCTACATGACCCAGCCGGCGGTGAGCCTGGCCGTCTCGGAGTTGGAGAGCCACTACGGCGTCCGGCTCTTCGACCGCATCTCCCGGCGGCTGCACATCACCGAGCCGGGGCGGCAGTTGCTGGCCCGGGCCGGACAGATCCTCGACCTCATCGACCAGCTGGAGGAGGAGATGCCCGGCGGCCGGGGCGGCCGGCTGCGCATCGGCGCCAGCATCACCGCCGGCAGCGAGTTCCTCCCCGGCTGCGTGGAGCAGTTTTCCGCCGCTTGGCCGGAGGTGGAGGTGCAGGTGCGGGTGGACAGCAGCGAGACCATCGAGGATCTCTTGCTGGAAAACCGGCTGGATCTGGGGCTGATGGACGGCCCCGCCCGGGACGGCCAGCTGGCCGCCCACCCCTTTTTGGAGGACGAGCTGGGCCTTTTCTGCTGCCCCGGGCACCCGCTGCTGGCCCGCCAGCCCCTGCCGCCGGCCGAGCTGGCCCGCCAGCCCCTCCTGCTGCGGGAGGCGGGCAGCGGCGCCCGCAAGGTCTTTGAGAGCGCCCTCATCACCCGGGGGATGGAGGTGAGCCCCGCCTGGGAGTCCAGCTCCACCCGGGCGCTGAAGGAGGCCGCCCGCCAGGGGCTGGGGATTGCCGTGCTGCCGGTGCGGCTGGCCGCAGAAGAGCTGGCCTCCGGCGCCCTCTGCCGCCTGGCGGTGGAGGGGATGCCCCTGGTGCGCAACCTCTGCGCGGTCTACCACAAAAACAAGTACCTGACCCCGGCGGCCACCGCCTTTTTGGAAATCTGCACCGGCGCAAAAAGCGGCCCGGCCAAAGGGCCGGGCCGACAGGGGGACGGGGAGCGCAATCAGCTGGAATAGTCCTGCAACAGGCCCTCCAACTCCTGGCGGCTCTCCGCCCAGACGCCCTGCAACAGGTGTTGTTGCTCCTCTTCCGGCAGGGCGCTGAGGGTCACCTCCCCGCAGAGTTCGGGCTGTCCGGAGCCGCCGGTATAGACGGCCAGCTGCCCGTTCTCCACCCGCAGAAGATAGCGGGAAGGGGCCTCGGCCTGCATAGAGTCGGCGCCGCGGTGCCATCCTACCAACAAGCTGGAAAGAAATAGGGCCGCGCAGCAGAGAAAAGCGGTCACGGTCGAGAGAATCCACCGGTTTTTCGTCACATCAATCACCTCTCGAGTCCAGTATTCTCTTAAAAATAAATGAATATGCAGGAAAATCGGTTTAACAAAATCGACGGTATATGCTATAATAACTTACCATTGGAAGGAGGTTATGCTTGTGCCCAACCAAAAATCGCCGGACGGCGGCAAGTCCCCGTCGGAGAAAAAGAAGGGAACCACCAAGCAGACCGCCGCAAACGCCGCCTCGAAAAAGGGCCAGAAGGGCCCCAAGCGGAAACTGCGGGAGAGAAAATGGTTCAAGGTCTGCCTGACGGTATTCTTTATTCTGGTGATCGTGGTGTCCATTGCGGCCACCTCTTTTATGATGTACGTCTTCAGCACCATGAAAAACGACGACCAGATCTTGAGCCTGGAAAATGTAAAGCTGGCCTTTACCACCATTGTATACGGCAAAGACGGGTCGGGTGAAGAGGTGGAAGTGACCCGCCTCAACTCGGCCGAAAACCGCATCTGGGTGGACTATGAGAACATCCCTGAAAACATGATCCACGCCGTGGTAGCGGTGGAGGACGAGCGCTTTTACAAGCACCACGGGGTGGACTGGAAGCGCACCATCGCCGCCACCGTCAACGAGGTCATCCCCATCTACAAGGGGCGGCCGGGCGGTTCCACCATCACCCAGCAGCTCATCAAAAACATCACCCACGACAAGTCCACCAACTTTTTGGAGGGGTATGCCCGCAAGGCGCGAGAGATCTTCCGCGCCCTGAACCTGGAGAAGATGTACTCGAAAGAGGACATCCTGGAGGCCTACCTCAACACCTTCCACCTGGGCAACAACACCGACGGGGTGCAGGCGGCGGCCTATGTCTACTTCGGCAAGGACGTGTCTGAACTCTCCCTGGTGGAGTGCGCCGCCATCGCCGGCATGACCCAGAGCCCCACCGAGTACAACCCCTTTATCAACCCCGAGAACAATAAGACCCGGCGGGACTACGTGCTCAGCAAGATGCTGGAACTGGGCTACATCACCCAGGAGGAATACGACGAGGCGGTCAACACCGAGCCCGAGTTCAAGAGCGAGGAGTACGCCGCCAACGCCCAGAAGATCGAGAGCTACTTCACCGACTACATGATCGACGATGTCATCGATCACCTGATGGAGAAATACGGCTACACCAAGGAGGAGGCCACCAACTACCTCTACACCGGCGGCCTGCGCATCTACTCCACCGTGGACACCTCGATCCAGGGCACCCTGGAGTCGGTTTACGAAAACGACAAGAGCTTCCCCAACGTGTCCAGAAAAGAGACCGTCACCGACGAGGAGGGCAACAAGAGCGAGGTCACCATCCGCCCCGAGTCGGCGGCGGTGGTGATGGACTTCGAGGGCAACATCCTGGGCCTGGTGGGCGGCCGGGGCGAAAAGACGGTCAATCGGGCCCTCAACCGGGCGGTGGTGGCCGGCCGCTCCAACGGCTCCACCATGAAACCCCTGGCGGCCTACGGGCCGGCCATCGAGCAGGATCTGATCACCTACTCCACCGTTATGGACGACTCCCCGGTCAAGACCCTCAATGGCCGCCCCTGGCCCAAGAACTACTACGCGGGCTACAAGGGTAAGATGACCGCCGAGACCGCCCTGAAAAAGTCGGTCAACACCGTGGCGGTGCGGACCATCCAGAAAGTCGGCGCCAAAAACAGCTATGAGTTCTTGAAGGAAAAGCTGGGGATCACCACCCTCACCGAGAGCGATGTGGACGACAGCCTGGCCCTGGGGATGCTGACGGACGGCATCTCCCCCCTGGAGGTGACGGCCGCCTACGCCGTCTTCGGCAACGGCGGGGTCTACTACGAGCCCCGCACCTACACCCGGGTGGAGGACCAGTTCGGCAACGTGGTGCTCGACGGCAGCGAGTTCGGCAGCAACCGCGCCTTCTCCGAGTCCACCGCCAAGGTGACCAACCAGATGCTCCAGCAGGTCCTGCAGTCGGGGGGCACTGCTGCCTCGTTCCGCTACGGCTCCATGCCCTTGGCGGGCAAGACCGGCACCACCGACTCCGACACCGACAACCACCTGCCCCGGGACGTGTGGTTTGTGGGGATGAACCCCTACTATGTGACCGGCGTCTGGTGGGGTTACGACTCCAAGTACGGCGTGTCCGAGAGCGGCTATCCCCCCGCCGCCGTCTGGAAGAACATCATGAGCCAGATCAGCTCCGGCAAGGCCTACAAGAACTTCCCCAACGCCTCCGGCGTGGTGCAGAAGACCTACTGCGTCAAGAGCGGGCTGCTGGCCTCCGACAAGTGCACCGAGACCGCGGTGGGCTGGTACAAGACCTCCAACATCCCCGAGACCTGCTCCGGGGTGCACGAGGGCGATCCCCCGGTGGAGGAGGAGCCAAAGCCGCAGAGCAGCTCGGCGGCCTCGTCGAGCGGGTCCAGTTCGGCCAGTTCCAGCGCCTCCAGCTCTTCCAACTCCTCCAGTTCGGCCAGCTCTTCCAGCAAGCCGGTGGTGCCGCCGGTGAGTTCCAGCCAGGCGGCCCCCAAACAGTGATTTTTCCCGTCTGGAAGCGGTCGGCACACAGCTGAAAATGTTTTGAGGACCGGGCGGCAGCCAAGCCGCCCGGCCCTCTTTTTTTGCAGCCTTGGCCCCCAAAATCTCCGCCCCCGCCAGGGGAGACAGGTGCTTTGGCACAAGGCCTCCTGAAAAGAAGGGCGCCGATGCAAAAGAAAGGCATTCTTTGGGCATGGACGACGCGGAGTAAAACCCGACAGGAACGGTTTACCGGCGGCGGTGCGATGTGGGATTTCGATGCCCCTTGAGGGGCGAAGTCCGTGTCCTGCCCTTTTCGGGCTGGTGAGTCGCTGGTTTTACTGGGGGGGATTTATCGGGAGCCCCCGACGGTGATACCGCCCGTCCTCACCCCCCAATCCGCCATTTTTTTGGGGGAATCGCCGAAGTCAACAAAAGGAAACGAGTTTTGGAGGGTTTCGGCAAAAAAATGGTTGTCAATTTGGGCAGATGGCGCTATACTGTATCTTACAGAAAAACAACAGTGTTTGTGAGGTGGACTTATGCAGGACACACCTAAGTTTCTGCTGGTGGACACCGGGGCCCTGCCCCCGGTGTTTTTAAAGGTGGTGGAGGCCAAGGAGATGCTGGCCCAGGGCCTTGCCAAAAATTCCAGCGAGGCGGTGAAGAAGGTGGGCATCTCCCGCAGCGCCTTCTACAAGTACAAAGACCGGGTCTACCGCCCGGCGGGGGACAGCCGGCAGCTGTGCACCTTCTCCTTCTCCCTGCGGGATGAGCCGGGGGTCCTCTCCCGGGTCATCAACACCATCGCAAACAGCGGCGCCAACATCCTCACCATCAACCAATCCATCCCCATCGACGGGGTCGCCCCGGTGACCATCTCCTTTCGCATGGGCAGCGCCTGCCTCCCGCTGGAGGAGCTGACCGAGGAGATCGGGCAATTGGGTGGGATCGTGGAATTAAAGCAATTGTTAGGAGAGTAGCAAATGATACAGGTAGCAATCATCGGGTACGGCACCGTTGGCTCCGGCGTGGCCGAGGTCATTGAGAGAAACGCCGAGGGCATTGCCCGCAAGGCTGGGCAGCCCATCGCCGTCAAATACATCTGCGACATCCGCGACTTCCCCGGCGACCCCAACGAGGGGAAGCTTTGCAAGGATTTCGGGGTGGTCTTAAAAGACCCCGAGGTCTCGGTGGTGGTGGAGTCCATCGGCGGGCTGAAACCCGCCTACCAGTTTGTAAAGGACAGCCTGCTGGCCGGCAAGAGCGTGGTCACCTCCAACAAGGAGCTGGTGGCCACCCACGGCTGGGAGCTGCTGCAGATCGCCAAGGAGAGGGGGATCCAGTTCCTCTTTGAGGCCAGCGTGGGGGGCGGCACCCCCATCATCCGCCCCATCTACCAGTGCATGGCGGCCAACGAGTTCACCGAGATCGCCGGCATCCTCAACGGCACCACCAACTTCATGCTCACCAAGATGAAGCGGGAGGACCTCTCCTTTGACGAGGCGCTGAAGCTGGCCCAGAGCCTGGGGTACGCCGAGACCACCGACCCCTCGGCCGACGTGGACGGACACGACGCCTGCCGCAAAATCTGCATCCTCGGCTCCCTGGCCTTTGGGCGGCACATCTTCCCCGCCCAGGTGCCCACCGAGGGGATCCGCGCCATCACCACCGCCGACATGGCGGCCGCCGAGCGCCTGGGCTACGCCATCAAACTCATCGGCCGGGCCAAGCGGCTGGAGGACGGGCGGGTGCTGGCCGAGGTCTGCCCGGCCCTGCTGCCGGGGGAGAGCCAGCTGGCCTCGGTGAGCGACGTGTACAACGGCATTCTGGTGCGCTCTGACATGCTGGGCGACGTTCTCTTTTACGGCCGGGGAGCGGGCAAGCTGCCCACCGCCAGCGCCGTGGTCAGCGACATCATCGACTGCGTCAAGAGCGAGGACGTCCACCGCACCCTCTTCTGGGTCAAGAGCGAGGAGGAGTTCCTGGCCGACCCGGCGGAGGACGTGCTGCGCCGCTACCTGCGGCTGGAGGGCGGCTCACAGGAGGCCCTCTCCAAGGCCGTGGCCGCCGCCTTTGGCGCGCCCGAACTGGTGCAGCCCAGCGGGGAGGGGATCGTCTGCATCCTCCCCGCCCAGAGCGGCAAGGCATTTGCCACCGGCATCGCCGCCCTGCCCGATTGGGCCAAGGTGGCCACCGCCCTGAAGGTGCTGCCCTACTGATCCGGCGCCCCGCGAGGGGATGCAAATTTTGACCATTGGAGGGACTCATTCGTGATCCACATCACCGTGCCGGCCACCAGCGCCAACATCGGCGCAGGCTTTGACTCGCTGGGGCTGGCCCTCAATTTGCAAAATGAAATTTATATGGAGGAGTGGGACGGCCCGGCCATCTCCTCCCGCGACGGGCGGCCCGTCCCCACTGGGGAGGACAATCTCATCTACCGCACCGCCAAGGCCCTGTATCAGCGGGTGGGCCGCCCCTTTCGGGGGCTGCGCATCGAGCAGGTCAACAACATCCCTATGACCCGGGGGCTGGGCAGCAGCTCGGCCTGCATCGTGGGGGGGCTGTTGGGGGCCAACACCCTGCTGGGCGAGCCCCTCGCCAGAGACGAGCTGGTGGACATGGCCGCCCACCTGGAGGGACACCCCGACAACTCCACCCCGGCCATCCTGGGGGGCTTTGTCTCCGCCGTGCTCGAGGAGGAGCACGTCTACTACGTGAAAAAGGAACTGGACGAGGGGATGCACTTTGCGGCCTTTATCCCCAATTTCAGCCTCTCCACCGAGGTGGCCCGGGCGGCGCTGCCGCCCCAGGTCAGCCACAAGGACGCGGTCTACAACCTCTCCCGGGCGGCGCTGATGGCCACCTCCATCTGCACCGGCAAGCTGGAAAACATCCGGGTCGCGGCGGGGGACCGGCTGCACCAGCCCTACCGGCTGGGGCTGATCGAGGGGGGACAGCGAGTCTTCGACATCGCCTACGAGTGCGGGGCCCTGGCGGTCTTTGTCAGCGGCGCCGGCCCCACCATCCTCGCCCTGGTGGATGCGCAGAACGCCGCCTTTGGCGACCGGGCGGCCGCCCTGCTCCAGGCCCAGCAGGAGACCCGGGCCTTTGAACTGGTCAAACTTCGCCCCGACAATCAGGGGGCAACGGTGCGCGTCTGCGAATAGATATAAGAGTGATGAGAAGAAAGAGGAGGGATTCCCATGGCTTTGGTCGTGCAGAAATTCGGCGGTAGCTCGGTGCGGGATGCCGAGCGGGTGCGCAATGTGGCGCAGATCGTCACGGACACTTACAAGGCGGGCAACAGTGTGGTGGTGGTGGTCTCCGCCCAGGGGGACACCACCGACGACTTGATCGAAAAGGCGGCGGAACTCAACCCCAACGCCTCCAAGCGGGAGATGGATATGCTCCTTTCCAGCGGGGAGCAGCAGAGCTGTGCCCTGCTGGCCATGGCCATTGAGGCCATGGGCTACCCGGCCATCTCCCTGACCGGCTGGCAGGCGGGCTTTTTCACCACCAGCAACTACTCCAACGCCCGCATCCACCGGGTGGACACCGAGCGGCTGCAGGCCGAGTTGGACCGGCGCAGCATCGTGGTGGTGGCCGGCTTTCAGGGGCTCAACAAGTTCGACGACATCACCACCCTGGGCCGGGGCGGGTCGGACACCTCGGCGGTGGCGCTGGCGGCCTCGCTCCACGCCGACACCTGCCAGATCTACACCGACGTGGACGGGGTCTACACCGCCGACCCCCGCAAGGTGAAAAATGCAAAGAAACTCGACGAGATCTCCTTTGATGAGATGTTGGAGCTGGCCACCCTGGGCGCCCAGGTGCTGCACAACCGCTCGGTGGAGATGGCGAAAAAATTTGGGGTGCAGATCGAAGTGCTCTCCAGCCTGAGCCGGGTGCCGGGCACCATTGTGAAGGAGGATGTAAAGATGGAAAAGATGTTGATCAAGGGCGTGGCCAAGGACGAGCACGTGGTGCGCATCACGGTGGACGGGGTGGCGGACCAGCCGGGCACCGCCTTCAAGATTTTCTCCCTGCTCTCCAACCACAAGATCAACGTGGACATCATTTTGCAGACCCCCCCGAAGGACGGCTTCCAGGCCATCAGCTTCACCATCTCCGACGACCAGAAGGACGAGGCCCTGGCGGTGCTGGAGCGGCACGGCCACCGCTACCCCGGCGCCAAGATCTACAGCGAGGACGACATCGCCAAGGTCTCCATCGTGGGGGCGGGGATGCAGTCTAACCCCGGCGTGGCCGCCGACATGTTCGCCGCCCTGGGGGATGCAGGCGTCAACATCAAGATGATCTCCACCAGCGAAATCAAGATTTCGGTCATCATCGACCGGGCGGACGCCGACCGGGCAGTCTCCGCCATCCACAGCGCCTTTTACGACTGATCGGGAGAGAAAAGAGGGGGGTACCCCCCTCTTTTTTTGTGGCAACTCTAGCCCCCCAACCCCCGATTTTGCCGGGGAGACAGATCGCTTTCCGCACAGGGCTCCCTGAAAGAAAGGACCGGAGGTACAAAAGGAAAAGCGATTTTGGGGATGGATGGCGCAAACCGGCATCCGAAATTGCCGGTTTGCCGGCGGCGCGCGCAGTGCAAACAAAAATCTGCGATGCCCCCTTGCGGGGCTGAGCCGGTGTGACGCCCCAACGGGGCCGATGCAAGCCGTCCATTTTACCGGTGGTTTCGATTGGCAAAATGCCCTCTTGCGGGCAGGGCGCTCACAGAGAGGAGAGAGATGAAAGGGGCGATATAGACTGTTGGCGGTGGGTCTATCGCCGTGCTGGAAGGGGCGCAGGGGGCCATCTGTGACCTGCCGTCCGCCCGGGACGTGATTGCGGCGACGGCAATTGGGGTGGGGTGTCACAGGCTCGCCATCGAAAAGGGAGCCCTCGCCGGATTTTTTTTGACCTCCGCACCGGATTGGCGGGCGAAGTGTTGAAGAAGTTTGTCCAGTACCGGGTGCAGGTGGCCATCTGGGGGATCATTCGGGGTATGCCGGAAAGGCCCTGAGGGACTTTATGCGCGAGAGCAACCGGGGGAGAGCGGCTTTTTTTGCCGACAGCGGGGAAGGGCCCCCTGTGCAAACTGGGGTAGCCCACCTCGGAGAGATAGAGCGGCCGTCTTTGCCGAAACAAAAAAGCCACCCGGATGGGTGGCTTTTTTGCGATTGGGAGGGGCCGAGCGGCCGCCGCCCTTTTTCGCTGGTTTTTCAGGCTCTGGAGCGCGGCCCCGCAAACGGGCTCCGTTTGCTTGGCGGCATCGGCCTTGCCAAAGCGCTGCGCTGGCATTTGCTCTGCAAACCGGCCGCTGCCCTTTCGCTAGTTTTTCAGGCTTTGGAGCGGGGCCGGGATGCGGCCGCCGCGGGCGATCATCTTGGCGGGGGAGGCGTAGTTGACCTTCATGATGGGGGCGCTGCCGAAGAGGCCGCCGAATTCCAGCTCTTCGCCCTCCTTTTTGCCGATGGCGGGGATGATCCGCACGGCGGTGGTCTTGGAGTTGACCATCCCGATGGCGGCTTCGTCGGCGATGATGGCGCTCAAGATGTCGGCGGAGGTGTCGCCGGGCACGGCGATCATGTCCAGCCCCACCGAGCAGACGGCGGTCATGGCCTCCAGCTTTTCCAGCAGCAGGCAGCCCGAGCGGGCGGCGTCGATCATCCCCGCGTCCTCCGACACCGGGATAAAGGCGCCCGAGAGGCCGCCCACGGCAGAGGAGGCCATGACCCCGCCCTTCTTCACCGCGTCGTTGAGCATGGCCAGGGCGGCGGTGGTGCCGTGGGCGCCGCACTGCTCCAGCCCGATTTCCTCCAGGATGTGGGCCACGCTGTCCCCCACCGCCGGGGTCGGGGCGAGGGAGAGGTCCACAATGCCGAAGGGCACCCCCAGGGCGCGGGAGGCCTCGGCCCCCACCAGCTGGCCCATGCGAGTGATTTTAAAGGCGGTCTTTTTGATCAGGTCGGCCACGTCGGTCAGGTCGCCCCCCTCCATCTTGGAGAGGGCGGCCCGCACCACGCCGGGGCCGGAGACCCCCACGTGGATGACGCAGTCGGGCTCGCCCACCCCGTGGAAGGCGCCGGCCATAAAGGGGTTGTCCTCCGGCGCGTTGCAGAAGACCACCAGTTTGGAGGGGCCCACGCAGTCGCGGTCAGCGGTGTTCTCGGCACTCTGGCGGATGATCTGGCCCATCAGCCGGACGGCGTCCATGTTGATGCCCGCCTTGGTGGAGCCGATGTTGACCGACGAGCAGAGCCGGTCGGTGACCCGCAGCGCCTCGGGAATGGACTCGATGAGCTCCAAATCGCCGGGGCCAAAGCCCTTTTGCACCAGGGCGCTGTACCCGCCGATGAAGTTGACCCCCACCGTCTCGGCGCAGCGCTGCAGGATGCAGGCGTACTTCACCGGGTCGCCGCCGCTGGCCCCCAGCAGCATGGCGATGGGGGTGACCGAGATGCGCTTGTTGATGATGGGGATGCCGTACTTGCCCTCGATCTCCTCCCCCACCTTGACCAGGTCACGGGCGCGGGTGGTGATTTTTTGGTAGATCTTTTCGCAGGAGCGGTCGATGTCGGAATCGGCGCAGTCCAGCAGGGAGATGCCCATGGTGATGGTGCGGATGTCCAGGCTCTCCTCCTGGATCATCTTGATGGTCTCGAGTATTTCGTTGGTGCTGATCATGAGCCGCCCTCCCTAAATGCGGTGCATCGAGTTGAAGATGTCCTCGTGCATCAGGTTGATTTGCAGGCCCCGCTCCTGGCCCAGGGTCTCCAGGCGGGCGCGCAGCTCGGAGAGCTCCAGGTTGCACTTGGAGATGTCCACCACCATGATCATGGCGAAGATGTCCCCCAGGATGGACTGGGTCACGTCCTGCACGTTGGCGTTGGCCTCGGCGCAGACGGTGCTGACGGCCGCCAGGATGCCCACGGTGTCCTTGCCGATAACAGAGATAACAGCTTTCATCTTTTCTTCCTCACTTTGCTTCTATTTTGAAAGGCCGCTCGCCGGGGCGGCGAACAGACGGGTGACGGGGGTCAGACCGAAATGGCCTCCACCGCCTCTAAAAAGGTTTTGGAGCCCATGTCGCCGGGCATGGCGAAGGCCCCGCCCGAGAGGGTGACGTCGGTGATGACGGCGCACTCGGGGGCGCAGACCCGCTTGAACTGCGAGGCGCAAAACCGCTTGTAGAAGAGGCCCAGCTTCTCCTTGATGTAGGCGCCGGTATAGCGCTCGCCAAAGGCCGCGCAGGCGTAGTAGAAGATCTTCTCCGGCGACAGGCCGTAGCGCAGATGGTGGTAGAGGATGAAGTCCAGCAGGTCGTACTCCCCCAAAATCTCCTCGGTCTTCTGGGCGATGTTGCCGAACTCGTCGGGGGGGAGCAGCTCCGGGCTGACCGGGGTGTCCAGGATGTCCTGAATGAAGGGGGCGGCCTTGGCAAAGCGCTCCTTCAGCCGCCGGCAGACGGCCCGCACCAGGGTTTTGGGCAGGCAGATGTTGACGTTGAAGTTGGCCAGGGCGTCGCCGCCAAAGGTGCAAAAGCCCAGCGCCGCCTCCGACAGGTCGCCGGTCCCTACCACCAGGGCCCCGGTCTCGTTGGCGATGTCCAGGCAAATTTGGGTGCGCTCCCTGGCCTGGGCGTTTTCAAAGGTGACGTTGTGGCTTTGGGGGTCGTGGCCGATGTCGGCAAAGTGCGCTTCCACCGCCGGACCGATGGGGATTTTGCACAGTTTTGCGCCCACCGCCTCGCAGAGCTTTTCGGCGTTTGACTTGGTGCGCTGCGAGGTGCCAAAGCCGGGCATGGTCACCGCGGTGACGGCCGAACGGGGCAGCCCCAACCGGTCGCAGGCCCCGGCGGCCACCAGCAGTGCCAGGGTGGAGTCCAGCCCGCCGGAGAGGGCCACCACCAGCCCCTTGATACCGGTGTTCTCCATCCGCACCGCCAGGCTTTTGACCTGCAGGGAGAACAGCTCGTCGAGCTGCTCGGGGCGGGTGATGAAGGGGTTTTGCCCCAGGGGGCGCAGCAGCTTTTTGCCGCCGGTGCGCACCGGCACCGAGAAGGCGGGCTCAGGCCGTGGGAAGGCGGGGAGGGTTTGCCCCCGCCGGTACCCGGCGATGATGTCCAGATCCACATCGCAGACGGCCGCGGGGGGCCCGCTCACCGCCTGGGCAAAGGCCAGCAGCCGGTCGCATTCGAAGACGGCGGTCTGGGCGGTGTAGAGCCGGGGGGCGGACGAGTCCCCCTCCCCCCCCTGGGAGAGGACACAGCAGACCCCCAGGGCGGCGCTGACCTCCTTGATTTGGCGCAGCACCCGGTCGCCGTAGCCCAGCCGGTCGGGCTCGCAGGCGCAGAGGAGGAGGAGGTCGGCCCCGCTCTCCGCGATCTCCCGCGCGTAGAGGGAGAGGTGCGCCGGGTCGCCGAAGAAGAGGGCGGCGGTGCCGCCGCCCACCGAGAAGGTGGGGAGGGGACGGCCCAGTTCGGTCTCGGCGGGGAGGTCCAGCAGTAGCTGTCCCTCCCGGTAGAGGTAGGCGCGCTCCCCGCCGGGGGCGGGGGCGGTGAAGAGGAACAGCCCCCCCAGCGCCGCCAGCTTGGCGCCGAGATAGGGGTGCAGCTCCCCGGCCGTCTTGGCGAACTGGCCGTTTTGGGCCAGGTCGCCAAGCGAGCCGCCGGTGAGGGTGTATTTGGGCAGCAGCACCAGGTCGGGGGCGCGATCCCCCAACTGCTGGGCCGCCTCGATCAGGGCCTCGGCGCTTTTGTGCATGTCCCCCAGGGAGATGCGGGAGGTGAGCGCCGCCACCCGTACAATGCTTTCCAAAAAAGAGACCTCCTTGCCAAAAAGAGATGGGGCCCCCGGCGCAGACAGCGCGCCCGCGGCGGGGGGAAAGGGGGGCCGTGCGCCGGCGCGCCGCCCCGCCAAAACAGGGGGGAGGGGCAGCCGGCTGCCGGGCCCGCCCCGGCGAATATCGCCATGCGGCCATTATAGCATATTTCCCCGCCCAAAAACACCGTGCAGGGGCAGAAAAATGCGCCCGGCAACGGGTTTTTGCCCGGCGCGCCCCCCTTGTGCGGAGGGGCAAAAGGGAGTATACTGTTTACTCAATCGGCCCCTTTTACCGGGGGGCGGAAAAAAAGACGTGAAGGAGTGAGTGACGGATGGACAAATTACTGAAGATCTTACGGCGCAACGGCATGATGGAGGTGGCGCAGCTGGCGCTGCTTTTGGACCAGAGCGAGGCGGAGGTGGAAGAGCGGCTTCGCCAGCTGGAAGAGGACGGGGTCATCAAGGGCTACCGGGCGGTCATCGATTTTGAGGAGACCGAGGAGAACCATGTGGAGGCCCTGGTGGACCTGAAGGTGACCCCCCGCAAGGACTGCGGCTTTGACTACGTGGCCGACAAGATCGCCCAGATGAAGGAAGTGGATTCCCTCTACCTGATGAGCGGCGGCTACGACCTGTCGGTCCACATTTCCGGCAAGACCTTTCAGGACATCGCCATGATGGTGGCCAAAAAACTCTCCACCATCGACGGGGTGACCGGCACCGCCACCCACTTTGTCCTCAAGAAATACAAGGAGGACGACATCCTCTTTTGCGGTGAAAAACGCGATGAAAGGGGACTCACCAACCTGTGATCGACTACAACAAAATCCTCTCCAACAAAATTTTGCAGGTGAAGCCCTCCGGCATCCGCAAGTTCTTCGACATCGCCGCCGAGATGGAGGGGGTCATCTCCCTCGGGGTGGGGGAGCCCGACTTCGACACCCCCTACTCAGTGCGCCAGGCCGGCATCAAGAGCCTGGAAGAGGGCAAGACCTGGTACACCGCCAACGCCGGCCTGGCCCCCCTGCGGGAGGGGATCGCCCGCTACCTGCAGCGCCGGTTCGACGGCCTCACCTACGACCCCAGCGACGAGATCCTGGTCACGGTGGGCGGCAGCGAAGCCATCGACATCGCCATTCGCACCCTGGTGGATCCGGGGGACGAGGTGATCATCCCCGAGCCCAGCTTTGTCTGCTACACCCCCATCGTCCAGCTGGCCGGCGGGGTGCCGGTGCCCATCCCCACCAGGGAGGAAAACGAGTTTCGCCTCACCGCCCAGGAGCTGAAGGACGCCCTCACCGAGCGCACCAAGCTGCTGGTGCTGCCCTTTCCCAACAACCCCACCGGCGCGGTGATGGAGCGGCGCCACCTGGAGGAGATCGCCCAGGTGCTGCGGGGGACCGACGTGATGGTCCTCTCCGACGAGATCTACGCCGAGCTGACCTATGGCGGGCTGAAACACACCCCCTTTGCCGCCATCGAGGGGATGTGGGAGCGCACCATCACCGTCAACGGCTTTTCCAAGGCCTTTGCCATGACCGGCTGGCGGCTGGGCTACGCCTGCTGCCCGGCCCCCATCCTCGCCCAGATGAAAAAGGCCCACCAGTTCGCCATCATGTGCGCCCCCACCGTCAGCCAGTACGCCGCGCTGGAGGCCATCAACAACTGCGACGACAGCATCGAGGAGATGAAAGAGGAGTACGACAGCCGCCGGCGCTACATCGTTGACGCCTTCAACAGGCTGGGGCTGCCCTGCTTCACCCCCAAGGGGGCCTTCTACGTCTTCCCCTGCATCCGCTCCACCGGGATGTCTTCCGCCCAGTTCTGCGAGGAGCTGCTCTACTCCAAGAAAATCGCGGTGGTGCCGGGGGACGCCTTCGGCGAGAGCGGGGAGGGCTTTATCCGGGTGAGCTACTCCTACTCCCTCTCCCACCTGAAAAAGGCGATCAAGCGCATCGGCGAATTTCTGGAAGAGCGGCAGGGGTGAGGACGCCCCGCCAAAAAACCAAACGGCACGGGCCGCGACCGAAGGGGCCGCGGCCCGTTTTGAGAAATGGGGGATCGGAAGATGTCTGCTGAACTGGTTTCGGTGATAAAGACCCCGCGCTACGGGCGGGAGGAGGCGGTGGCCGCCGTCCGCCGCCACTTTGCGGCCCTGGGGGTAAAGGAGCAGGTGGGCCCGGCCACCCGCGCCCTCGTCAAGCCCAATTTGCTGATGAAGCGGGCCCCCGAGGGGGCCACCACCACCCACCCCGACTTGGTCTACGCGGCGGTGGTCTGCCTGCAGGAGCTGGGGGTGCGGGAGATCGTCATTGCCGACAGCCCCGGCGGCCCCTACACCGAGAGCGCCCTGCGGGGCATCTACCGCGCCTGCGGGATGGAGGAGGTGGCCCGGGACACCGGCGCCCGCCTCAACTTCGATTTGGGGGAGGGGGAGCGGGAGAACCCCGCCGGGGTGAAGGCCAAGAAGTTCGCCGTCATCGCCCCCATCTGCCGGGCCGACTTCATCGTGGATGTCGCCAAGTGCAAGACCCACTGCATGACCACCCTCTCCGGCGGGGTGAAAAACCTCTTCGGCAGCATCCCCGGCTTGCAAAAGCCGCGGATGCACTACCGCTTCCCCGAGACCGAGGACTTCTCCCAGATGCTCCTGGACCTCTGCGGCGCGGTGCGGCCCGATCTGGTGCTGGTGGACGCGGTGGAGTGCATGGAGGGGGACGGCCCCTCCAGCGGGGTGAAAAAGCAGGTGGGGCTGACCCTCTGCGGCTGCAGCCCCTACGCCGTGGACGAGTGCCTCTGCCGGCTGATGGGCTTTTCCCCCGAGCAGGTGGCCACGGTGCGGCTGGCCCGGGAGCGGGGGCTCTTTGGCGGGGAGGTGGCGCTGACGGGGGACGAGGGCGCCCTGCAAAACCGCCATTTTCAGCGGCCCCGCTCCTCCACCGTGGACTTTATGGCCGGGGTGCCCGCCCTCCTGCGCCGCCCGGCCAGGTGGGTGATGCGCACCCTCTTCACCCCCCGGCCGCTCATCGACACCGCCGCCTGCGTGGGCTGCGGGAAGTGCGCCGAGAGCTGCCCGCCCCAGACCATTGTCCTGGAAGGGGGGAAGGCCCGCATCCAGAGGGAGCGCTGCATCCGCTGCTACTGCTGTCACGAGATGTGCCCGGTGGGGGCCATCCGCGTCTCCAAAAACATCCTCACCAAACACTAAAAGCGAGAGGAGGGCGCGCCCATGGACGGTTTGCACCTGCGGGCCAACGCCAAAATCAACCTGTCTCTGGACATCCTCGGCCGGCGTCCGGACGGCTACCACGAGATGGACATGGTGATGCAGACCATCACCCTCTGCGACGAGATCACCCTGCGCCGGACGCCGTCGGGCATCTCCCTCACCGGGGACGACCCGACCCTGCCCTGCGACGAGCGAAACATCGCCCACCGGGCCGCCCGCGCCTTTTTTGAGCGGACCGGCCTGACGGGCGGCTGCGCCATCCACATCCAAAAGCGGATCCCCGCCCAGGCGGGGCTGGGGGGCGGCAGCAGCGACGGCGCGGCGGTGCTGCGGGGGCTGAACGCCCTCTACGGCGCGGGGCTCACCACCCCCCAGCTCTGCGAGGTGGGGGCCGGGGTGGGGGCCGACATCCCCTTTCTGGTGCTGGGGGGCACCGCCCGGGTGGGGGGATTTGGCGAAAAGCTGACCCCCCTTCCCCCGCTGGGGGACTGCTTTCTCCTCCTCTCCAAGCCGGAGGAGGGGGTCTCCACCGGGGCGGCCTTTGCCGCCTTTGACGGAGCGGAAGATCCCCCCCGCCCCGACATCCAGCGGCTGTTGGCCGCCCTGGCGGCGGGGGACCTGCTCGCCCTGGGACAGGCCCTGAAAAACGCCATGCAGCTGCCGGGGGTGGTGCCGCCGGCGGTCTGGGAAATCGCCCGTCGGATGGAGGAAGGGGGGGCGCTGGGGGCCTGCATGAGCGGCAGCGGCTCGGCGGTCTTCGGCCTCTTTGACCGGGAGGGCCCCGCCCGCCGGGCCGAGGCGGCGCTGCGGGAAGTCTACCCCCAGACCGCCCTCTGCCGCCCCGCCCCCTTTGGGGTGACCGACCGCCGGGGACAGCCGGTCTAGGGACCGACGGGGGCCGGGCCGGGCGCGCGCCCTCAACGGTCCAGCGGCAGAAGGGCCCCCCGCACCGGCGAGGGGCAATGGCCGCCGATGGGGCGGGGAAGGCCCCCGGCCCCCTTCTCCATCTTCATCCCCTGCTCTGCCGGCGGCAAAATAAATTTGATTTTCCAGGTATAATTTGAAAAAGAGCGCTCCATACTCTCCCCAGACAAATCGGAAGGGGCGTTTTCAGTGAAGCGTTTTGCAAAAGTCCACAAGTGGGAGTGGGCCCTGGCTCTGGCCTCGGTCCTCTGCATCTTCTACGCGGCGGTGTCCGCAGAGGGGGAGTCGGTGGAGGCCATCCGCGAGAACACCGTGCGGCTGCACATCGTGGCCAACTCCGACTCGCCGGAGGACCAGGCGCTCAAGCTGCAGGTGCGCGACGCGGTGCTGGCCCGCTCCGACGAGCTCTTCGGCGATCTCGAGGACAAGGAAGAGGCCCTGGACGCCATCCGGGAGAAGCTGCCCGCCATCGAGGAGGCCGCCGAGGCGGCCCTGCGGGAAAACGGCTGTCAGGAGCCGGTGCGCGCCGGGGTGACAAACCTCTACTTTGACATCAAGCGCTACGGCGACCGGGCGATCCTCCCCGCAGGGGAGTATGACGCCCTGCAGCTGGTCATCGGCGAGGGGCAGGGCCACAACTGGTGGTGCGTCATGTTCCCGCCCCTCTGCGTCCCCACCGCCAGCGAGCAGACCCCCGACTCGGTCTACGGCGAGGCGGCGGGGGAGATCGACCCCGCCCAGGGGGTGGAGGTCAAGTTCAAGGTGGTGGAGTGGTTTGAGGGGGTGCAGCGCTTCTTCTCCGGCGAGAAGAGCGCCGAGCACTACACCCACTAGAGTGGGTCCAGGGCGGGCGGCCGCAGCGGAAAGATCTTCCGTCGCGGCCGCCCGCCTTTTTGCGCCCTGCGCGGGTTGCCCGGCGGGCCAAAACGTGTTATCCTGAAAGGCAAACGACACCCCCTCCCACCGCCCCTTTTGGGCGGCGGGAGGCCGGGCCGAAAGGGGGGACGAGAGATGCTGCAACTGGTGCTGGGCCGGGCCAAGACCGGCAAGAGCACCCTGCTGGAGAGCCGGGTCGCCCAGCAGGCCGCCCAGGGGCGGGAGGTGCTGTTCCTGGTGCCGGAACAGGCCTCCTACCAGACCGAGAGCCGCCTCTTTTCCGCCCTGCCCCACGGCGATTTCAGCCGGGTGCAGGTCCTCTCCATCACCCGGCTGTGCGAGACCATCTTCGCCCAAAACGGCGGCCTCTCCGTCCCCGATCTGACCGGGGTGGGGGCGGCCTCCCTCATGGCCTCGGCCTTTTACGAGACCAAAGACCAGCTGCGCCTCTACGGCGGCCAGCCGGTGACCGAGGGCTTTCTCTCGGCCCTCATCGCCGCCCGGGAGGAGTTTCAGAACATGGGCCTCTCGCCCCAGGCCATCGACGAGGCCGCCCAGGCCCTGGGGAGCCCCGCCCTGCAGGACAAGCTGGGCGATTTCTCCGCCGTCTTCGCCGCCTTTGACGCCCTTTTGGACCGCAGCTTCACCGACGAGCCGGGGAAGATCTACCGCGCCATCGACCGGCGGGGGGATTTCTTTTTGGGCAAGTCGGTCTTTGTCGACGCCTTCACCGGCTTCACCAAGCCCCAGCACGACCTGCTCGACTGCATCCTGCGGGAGGCGGAGGAGGTGACGGTGGCCCTCTGCTGCGACGACCCCTGGCAGGGGGACGGGCGGGAGCTCTCCCCCTTTTACGAGGCCCGCAAGACCGCCCGCCGCCTGGCCCGCAACTGCCGGGAGATGGGGGTGGCGGTGGCCGAGCCCGAGCGGCTGGACACCCCCCGCTTTGCCTCTGCCGACCTCTGCCAGATAGAGGCGGCCTTTGCCGGGCGCCGCCCCGCGCCGCTGGAGGAGGGGAAGGTGCGGGTCTTTGCCGCCCCCGACCGGTTTGCCGAGTGCGACTGGGCTGCGGCCGAGATCGACCGGCTCTGCCGCCAGGGCTACCGCTACCGGGAGATCGCCGTCCTCTGCCGCCGGGCCGACGACTGTGCCGTGGCCATCCGCCAGGCGTTCGACCGGCGGGAGATTCCCTATTTTATCGACGAGAACCAGCCGGTCTACGCCAAGCCCACCGTCAGCCTGGTGCTGGCCATCTTGCGGGCCCTCACCCGGGGGCTGGACGCGGACGGCCTCCTCCTCATCGCCCGGCAGGGGCTGGCCGACGCCGACGAGGAGACCCTCTGCGACCTGGAAAACTACCTCTACACCTGGAACCTCTCGGGCGCGGCCCTCAAGCGGCCCTTTGAAAAAAATCCCGACGGCTTCGGCGGCCCCCTCACCCCCGAAGGGGCCGAGACCCTGCGCCGGGTCGAGGCGCTGCGCCAGGCCGTCTGCGCCCCCCTGTTCGCCTTTGAAAAGAGCTGCCGCCGCAGCACCGGCGGGAAAATCGTCAAGGGCCTCTTTTCGCTGTTGGAGCGATACGGCGCGGCCCGGCTGGGGGAGCGGCAGGTGGCCCGGCTGGACGAGCTGGGGGAGAGCGCTTTGGCCGACGACTTTGTGGCCCAGTGGGACGCCCTGGTGGCGGTGCTGGACGAGCTCTATCTCACCCTGGGGGACCAGCCGCTGGACATCGACCGGTTTGCCGAGATCTTTCGCCTCTCCCTCAAGGCGGGGGATTTTGGCGCCATCCCCCGCAGCCTCGACCAGGTCATCGTGGGCTCGGCGGACAAGACCCGGCTGGAGGGCTGTCGGGTCTGCTTTGTGCTGGGGGCGACCTTTGGGGCCTTCCCTTTGCAGGAGGACCCGCCGGGGCTGCTGACCCAAAAGGAGAAAAACGCCCTGGCCGAGTGGGGCCTCGCCTACGCCGTGGACACCGGCGAGGCGGTGAGCCGGGAGCTGGGCTACTGCTACAATGCGGTCTGCGCCCCCAGCGAGCGGCTCTACATCGGCTACCACACTGCCTCGCTGAAGGGGGAGCAGTTTGAGCCCAGCGAGTTGGTGGAGACCGCCCTGAAGATCCCCGGCCTCAAGGTGGAGGCCGGAGAGCTTCCGGGGGAGGAGGCCGTCTCCAACCGGGAGACCGCCTTTGCCGCCCTCTGCGCCGGGGAGGACCCGGCCCTGGCGGCCGCCCTGGCCCAGGCCCTGGGCGAGCCGGAGCGCCGCCGGTTGGAGCGGGTGCGCCGCAGCGGCGAGGGGTACCGCTTCACCCTCGGGAGGGAGGCCAGCTACCTCCTCTTCGGGCCCAAGCTGAACCTCTCCCCCACCGGGCTGGAACAGTTTGAAAACTGCCCCTTCTCCTTCTACCTCAAGCGGGGGCTGGGGCTCGCCCCACCCCCCAAGGGGGAGGTCTCCCCCCTGGAGACGGGCAGCTTTATCCACTACCTGCTGGAACAGGCCCTCAAGACCTACGGGCGGGCGTTCCCCGCCGTCCCCAGAGAGGAGCTGGACGGCTTTGTGGACACCGCCGCCGCCCGCTACGGGAAGGAGCAGTTGGGGGAGGAAAACCTCACCAAGCGCCAGCAGTACCTGCTGCAAAAGGTGCGGGAGAACACCAAGCTGCTGCTGACCCACCTGCAGAGGGAGTTGGCCCAGAGCCGGTTTTTCCCCGCCGCCTTCGAGCTGCCGGTGGGGGAGGGGAAGGACGCCCCGCCCCTGCGGGTGCAGGCCGCTGACGGCACCGAGGTGGCGGTGCAGGGGTATGTGGACCGGGTGGACACCTGCGAGATCGACGGCCAGCCCTACCTGCGGGTGGTGGACTACAAGTCGGGGGGGAAGGCCTTCTCCCTGAGCGATGTGTACAGCGGGCTGAACATGCAGATGCTCATCTACCTCTTCTCCCTCTGCCAGGGGGAGGGGCCCTTTGCCGGCAGCCTGCCCGCCGGGGTCCTCTACATGCCCGCCGCCGTCACCTATTCCGACGTGGAGGGGGAGCCGGATGAGGGCTCCGCCGCCCTCTTTTCAAAGGGGCTGACCCAGAGCGGGCTGGTGCTGCGGGACCTGGAGGTCGTCCGCGCCATGGAGCCGGGGGTGGCGGGGGACTTCATCCCCGTCAAGCAGAACAAGGACGGCACCTTCAGCAAGTACAGCCGCCTGGCGACGCTGGAGCAGATGGGCCAGATCGAGGGGCACATCCGCCGCACCATGGCCGGGCTGGTGGACGCGCTGCGCCAGGGGGAGATCGGCGCCGTACCCCTGCAAAAGGACCAATTCCTCCCCTGCACCTACTGCGACTACCGCCGGGTCTGCCTCATCGAGGAGAAGGACGAGCGGCGGGAGTGCCCCAAGCTGAAGGGGGACGCCGAATTTTACCAGAGGACAAAGGGGGAGTGACAGATGGCTGAAAAGCCCCGCTTTACCAGGTGGCAGCAGGCCGCGGTGGACGACCGGGGCGGCACCCTGCTCGTCAGCGCCGCCGCCGGCTCGGGCAAGACCTCGGTCCTCACCAGCCGGGTAGTCTCCCTCCTGGCCGACGAGACGGCCCCCGTCAGCCCGGAGGAACTGCTCATCGTCACCTTCACCAACGCCGCCGCCGCCGAGATGAAGCAGCGCATCTACACCGGCCTGGCCGCCGAGATCGCCGCCCGGCCGGGCAGCGCCTTTCTGCGCCGCCAGCAGGCCCTGGTCTCCCGCGCCGACATCTGCACCATCGACTCCTTTTGCATCAAGCTGGTGCGGGAGCACTTCTCGGCCCTGGGCATCCGCCGGGACTTCTCCATTGTGGAGGGGGCCCAGGCGGGGCTGCTCAAGCAGCGGGCCCTGGGCGAGACCCTGCAGGAGCTCTACGAGGAGGCGGAACCCGCCTTTTTGCAGATGGCCGAACTGGTCAACGCCGAGCGCAGCGACCGGCGGCTGGAGGACATCCTCTTAAAGCTGCACGACTTTCTCCAGTCCCTGCCCTACCCCCAAAACTGGCTCGACAGCGCCCTGGCCCTCTACGACGGGGACCAGCCGGCGGGGGAGAGCGTCTGGGGCAGGGCCCTCCTCGCGGGCGCGGCGGAGATGCTCTCCTTCTCCCTCGCCCAACTGGAGAAGATGGGCGACCTCGCCGCCGGGGACGGAAAGCTGTCCGCGGCCCTGGCTCCGGTGCTCGAGAGCGACCGAACCCTGGTGCAAGGCGCCCTGGCCGCGGCCCTGGCCGGGGACCTGGGCGGCCTGGAGGAGCGGCTGCGGGCGGGCGGCTTTGCCCGTTTCCCCACGGTGCGGGGCTATGCCGACGACCCGCTCAAGGTGCGCGTCAAAGAGCTGCGTGACGAGGTGCGGGCCGACTGGGCCGAGTGGCGGGACAAGCGCCTCTGCCGCACCCCCGCCCAGCACCGGGAGGACGTGGACGCCCTGCGCCCCCTGGTGGCCGCCCTCTACGGGGCGGTGAGCCGCTTTGGCCGCAAGTTGGAGGAGCGCAAGCGAGCCGAAAACCAGTTTGAGTTCTCCGACTTGGAGCAGTACGCCCTGCGGCTGTGCACCACCACCGACGGGGTGCAGATCCTCCCCAGCGAGCTGGCGGGGGAACTGTCGAGCACCATCTCCTTTATCATGGTGGACGAGTACCAGGACACCAACGGGGTGCAGGACGCCCTCTTTCAGTCCCTGTCCAAAAATGGGGAGAACCTCTTTTTGGTGGGGGACGTCAAGCAGAGCATCTACCGCTTCCGCCAGGCCAAACCGGAGATCTTCATCGCCAAGAAGGAGCAGTTTCACCCCTACGACGGCAGCGCCTACCCGGCCCTCATCACCCTGGGCCAAAACTTCCGCAGCGCCAAGGGGGTCACCGACTTTGTCAACTTCCTCTTCTCCCGGGTCATGAGCCGGGAGGTGGGGGAGATCCCCTACGGCGAGGGGGAGGAGCTGGTCTACTCCGGCGGGTACGACGGCGCGGCGGTGGACGACGCGCCCGAAATCTACCTGGTGGACGGCAGCCCCGAACAGCCGGGGGAGGGGGAGGAGCCGCCCCCGCCCGACCGCCGGACCCTGGACGAGCGGGAGGCCGACTTTGTCGCCCAGAAGATCCGCTCCATGGTGGAGGGCGGGTTCCTGGTCAAGGACGGCCCGGTCACCCGCCCCGCCCGCTACGGCGACTTTGCCGTGCTGCTGCGCTCGGCCAACACCCTGGCTCCCCTCTATCTCGAGCGGTTGGAGCTGGCGGGGATCCCGGCCGGCGGCAGCGGCAGCCAGGGCTTTCTCGGCCGCAAGGAGATCGGGATGCTCACCGACTTGCTCAAGTGCATCGACAACCCCAAAGACGACGTGGCCCTGGCCGGGGCCATGCTCTCCCCCCTCTACGGCTTCACCCCCGACGAGCTGGCCGAAATCCACGCCGGCGCGCCCAAGGGGGCGGGGAAGAGCCTTTACGCCCGGCTGCTGGGGGCGGCGCGCACCCCCAAGCTGGACGGGTTTTTAAAGGACCTGCGCTACTTCCGCGAGCTGGCGGCCGTCCTCCCCGCGCGGGAGCTGCTGGGGCGCATCTACCTGGCCACCGACGTGGAGAACCTGGTCAGTGGGCTGGCAAACCCCGCCCCCCGGCGGGAAAACCTCCGCCTCTTTCTCACCTATGCCCAGGAGTTTTCCCAGTCCGGCTCGGCGCGGGAGTTCCTGCGCTATCTGGAGCGGGTGGCCGAGGGGGGGGACGACCTGCCCGGCGCCCAGTCCGGCGGCGGGGGCAACGGGGTGCAGGTGATGAGCATCCACCGCTCCAAGGGGCTGGAGTTCCCCGTCTGCTTTGTCTCCCGGCTGGGGGGCGGCTACAACCTGAAAGACGCCCGGGCCCGGGCCCAGGTCTCCCCGGCCATGGGCTTTACCTGCTACCGGCGGCGGGAACACTTTCTGCAGCACTCCACCCTGATGCACGAGGCGGCCAAGTGGGAGGCGGTGCAGCAGTCGTTGAGCGAGGAGATGCGGGTGCTCTACGTGGCCCTGACGAGGGCCAAGCAGAAGCTGATCCTCACCGCCGCCCAGAAGGACCCCCAGAGCTATGCCCGCGCCTGCTGGGCCCGGGGCACCAGCCCCTACGCCGTCCGCCGCAGCGGCTGCTTTGCCGACTTTGTGCTGGCGGCCCTGGCCCAGCACCCGGGGGCAGATGGCCTCTTTCGGGGGGCGGGGGTCCTCCTCCCGGCGGGGGAAGCGCCCTTCCCCCTGGTGACGGCGGTGGTCCGCCCCGCCCTGCCCGCCCCGCGGGAGACCGCGCGGGAAGAGGTGCCGGCCGACCCCGCCCAGGTGGCCCGGCTACGGGAGAAGCTCGCCTACCAGTACCCCTACCGGGCCCTGACCGCCCTGCCGGCCAAGGCCTCGGTCTCCCAGCTGGCCAAGGGGCGCAAGAGCTGGCTCAACACCCGCCCGGTCTTTACCTACCAGGGGGGGCTCACCCCCACCGAGCGGGGCAACGCCCACCACAAGTTCATGCAGTACTGCGACTACCGGGCCGCCGCGGTCGACCCCGAGGGGGAGATCGCCCGCCTGAGGGGGGAGCAGTACCTCACCGGCCCTGAGGCCGACTGCATCGACCCCGCCGTCCTGCGCAGCTTTTTTGCGGGGCCGGTGGGCCGGCGCATCGCCCGGGCCGACCGCCTCTACCGGGAGCTGCGGTTTTTCACCCGGATGGACGCGGGGGAGTTGGACGGCGAGGCCGCCGGCTTTGGGGAGACGGTGCTGGTGCAGGGGGTGGCCGACTGCGTCCTCGAAGAGGGGGGCGAGCTGACCATCATCGACTACAAGACCGACCGGGTGAAGGACCTGGCGGCCCTGGGCGAGCGCTACGCCGTGCAGCTGCAAGTCTACACCAAGGGCATCGGCGACCTGCTGGAAAAGCCGGTGCGCCACAAGATCCTCTACTCCTTCTACCTGCAAAAGGCGCTGGAGCTGGAGTAGGGGAAGGCCGCCGCCCGCCGCAAAAAAACAGTTGACAGGGCGGGGTGGGGCTGCTATACTAGTTTAGACAACAAAGTAGAACAACATCTGCCGTTCTCACCCACCGGCCTTCTGTGGCGGTGCGGTCAATCAGAAAAGGGGCGTCTCCCCACAGGGGCGGCGCGCGTTTGGGCGATTGGTCAAGTGCGGCAACGGTGTTGTCGCACTTTTGTAATTTCAGGGCTTATGGAGGTGTATGGGCAATTAAGAAAGACATGCTCATCAATGAGAGTATTCGAGAAAAAGAGGTTCGGGCGATCGATTCCGACGGCAGCCAGCTGGGCGTTCTCCCCACCCGTCAGGTGTTGGAGATGGCGTACAGCCGCGATCTGGACTTGGTCATGATCTCCCCGACGGCACAGCCGCCGGTCTGCAAGATCATGGACTACGGCAAGTACCGCTTTGAACAGTCCAAGCGGGACAAAGAGGCCAAAAAGAAGCAGAAAATCGTCGAAATCAAAGAAGTTCGCATGTCTTTGAACATCGATACCCACGATCTGGAGACCAAGATCGGCCAGGCGAACAAGTTTTTGGGCCAGGGCAACAAGGTCAAAGTGTCCATCCGTTTCCGGGGGCGCGAGATGGCCCACAAAAACCTGGGCGTCGAACTGATGAACCGCTTTATTGAGCTCATCGGCGACGAGGCCGTGGTCGACAAACCGTCCAAGATGGAAGGGCGCAGCATGGTCGCCTTTCTGTCCCCCAAGCCCGTGAAGTAACATTTTAAGGAGGAGCATATAAGATGCCGAAGCTGAAGACGCACACCGGTGCCAAAAAACGCTTTAAGCTGACCAAAAACGGAAAGGTGAAGCGGGGTCACGCCTACAAGTCCCACATCCTGACCAAGAAGGACACCAAGAGAAAACGCGGCCTGCGCAAAGCGGCTTACGCCGACAAGACCAACGTAGAGGCCATCAAGAAACTGCTGCCCTACGCCTAAATAGAGGCCGGAATTTTTGAAGGAAACCTAGGAGGTATAAGGATATGGCTCGTATTAAGAGAGCGACCATGACGCACAAGAGAAGAAAAAAGGTTCTGAAGCTGGCCAAGGGCTACTACGGCGCCAAGAGCAAGCTGTTTAAAACCGCCAAACAGGCCGTGATGAAGTCCGGCCAGTACGCCTACATCGGCCGCAAGCAGAAAAAGCGCGACTTCCGCAGGCTGTGGATCACCCGCATCTCCGCCGGCTGCAAGGCAAACGGCATGAACTACTCCACCTTTATCAACGGCCTGAAAAAGGCCGGCATCTCCCTCAACCGCAAAATGCTGTCGGAGATCGCCATCCATGACGCCACCGCCTTCACCGCCCTGTGCGAAAAGGCCAAGGCCGCTCTGTAAAGGGGCGTAATATGCGCATCTGCCGCCCGGTCAAGCCATTTGACCGGGCGGTTTTCGTACCGCCGCGGGCGGCAAAAGGAGGGAACTGCTGTGTCAGAACACATCACCAGCCGGGACAATCCCCGCGTCAAGGCGATCTGCCGCCTGCGCTCGTCGGCCAAGGCCCGGCGGGAGGCGGGCCTCTTTCTCTGTGAGGGGGCCCGTCTCTGCGCCGAGGCCGCCGCCTCCGGCGCGGTGGAGAGCGCCTTTTTCACCGAAGAGGCCTGCACCCGCTGGCCCGACGTGGTCGCCGCCCTCGAGGGGGCGGCCCGGTCGACCTTCTGCGTCAGCGACGGGGTGATGGCCAAAATCAGCGGGGTCGAGAGCCCTCAGGGGGTGCTCGCCGCCTGCCGGGCGGGGCTGGTCCGCCGCCGGCTGGGCCCCATCGACCCCGGCGGCCACTACCTCCTCTTGGACGGAGTGGCCGACCCGGGCAACCTGGGCACCATCGTCCGCAGCGGCTGCGCCTTCTCGGTCACCGGCATCATCGCCGGGGAGGGCGGGGCCGACTTTCTGGGCGACAAGGTGGTGCGGGGGGCCATGGGCGCCATCTTCAAGGTGCTGCTGACGGTGGTCCCCGACCTGGCCGAGGCGGTGGGGGAACTGCAGGCCGCCGGGCTCCCCGTCTACGGCTCCGCCCTCCACCGGGAGAGCGTGCCGGTGGGGCAGATCGACTGGAAGTCCCCCTGCGCCCTGGTGGTGGGCAACGAGGGGGCGGGCATCTCCCCCCAGGTGGCCCAGCGGTGCGACAAACTGGTGGAGATCCCCATGGCGCCCGGCTGCGAATCCCTCAACGCCGGGGTGGCCGCCTCCCTCTTCCTGTGGGAGATGGCCCGTTGAATCCGGCCCTCTGGCTCTACCGGGGGCTGGGCCCGGCCAACCCCCGGCTAAAGGCGGCGCTGGCGCACTTTGGCTCCCCCGAAGCCGTCTGGCAGCGGGGGCGGGAAGACGGCTTTTTCACCGCGCGGGAGCGGGCGCGCCTCTTCTCCCGCGACCCGGCGGACGAGCCGCCCTTTTCCCGCCGGGCCCTCTGCTGGGGCGGGGAGGACTACCCCGCCCGGCTGTCGGCGCTGCCCGACCCGCCGGGCTTTCTCCTCTGCGAGGGGGACCCGTCGGCCCTTGCGGGCCCGGCGGTGACGGTGGCCGGGTCCCGCACTCCCGACGCCTACGGCGCCGACTGCGCCCGCGCCTTTGGCAGGGCCCTGGCCCAGGGGGGCGCGGCGGTGGTGGCCGGGGTGGCCTACGGGGTGGACCAGGCCGCGCTGGAGGGGGCCCTCTCCGCCGGGGGAAGGGCGGTGGCCGTCCTCCCGGCGGGGTTTGGCCACCTGACCCCCGCCGGCTGCCGGGACCTCTGTGAACGGATCGCCCGCGCCGGGGGCGCGGTGGTGAGCGAACACCCCGACGACTGCCCGGTCACCCGCCAGGCCTACCACCAGAGGGCCCGGCTCCTGGCGGCGCTGGGGGACCGACTCTTTGTCCCCCAGTGCGCCCAGAAGAGCGGCGCCCACCTGGCGGCCGCCGCTGCCCGGGCCCTGCAAAAACCGGTCTACGCCCTGCCGGGGGATATTCGCACCCCCTTTGCCGCCGGTTTTTGGCGGCTGCTGCAGGAAGGGGGGCAGGTCTGTGTATATCCCCACCAGTTGCTGGACCATCCTCAAGGAGAGCCGGCCGCTCCGCCGCCCCCGCCGAGAGAGGTGCCGGCCGGTCCGGCCGGGGCGATCCTCGCCCTGCTGCACTCGGGCCCCGCCCCCCTCGAGGGGATCTTGGCCGGGGTGCAGGCCCCGCCCCCGGTGGTGCTGGCGGCGCTTTCAAAGCTGGAACTGGCCGGGCAGATTGCCCGGGGGGTGGACGGGCGCTATCGGAGGGTGCTATAATGAAGTATTCGCGGCGAGGGCCGTGCAAAACCCACTCGAAAAACGAGGAGTGAATGGATTGTCGAAACTGGTTATAGTGGAATCGCCTGCCAAGGCAAAGACCATTAAAAAATATTTGGGCCGGGGCTACAGTGTCGTGGCCTCCATGGGCCATGTGCGCGACCTGCCCAAAACCAAAATGGGGGTGGACTTCGAGCACGACTTTGCCCCCCAATACATCAACATCAAGGGCAAGGGCAAGCTGATCAACGAGCTGAAGGCCGCCGCCAAAAAGAGCGACAAGGTCTACCTGGCCAGCGACCCCGACCGGGAGGGGGAGGCCATCTCCTGGCACCTGGCGCAGATTTTGAGCCTGGATGTGAGCGAACCCAACCGGGTCTCCTTCAACGAGATCACCAAGACCGGCATCCAAAACGGGATGAAGGCCCCCCGCACCATCGACATGGACCTCTTCAACGCCCAGCAGGCCCGGCGCATCCTCGACCGCATCGTCGGCTACAAGCTGAGCCCCTTTCTCTGGCGCAAGGTCCGCAAGGGCCTCTCTGCCGGCCGTGTCCAGTCGGTGGCGGTGCGGCTGATCGTCGACCGGGAAAAGGAGATCCGCGCCTTTGTCCCCACCGAGTACTGGAGCGTGGAGGCCCGCCACCGGGTCGAGGGCTCCCAGGCCGCCTTCTCCTCCAAATTGGTGGGCAAGGGCGGCAAGAAGATCGAGATCCCCGACGAGGCGGCCGCCCAGGCCATCTACCAGGACATTGTCGGCAGGGAATTCGTCATCGACTCCATCAAAAAGGGCAGCCGCAAGCGCAATCCCTCGCCCCCCTTCACTACCTCCACCATGCAGCAGGAGGCCTCGCGCAAACTGGGCTTTCAGTCCCGGCGCACCATGCAGGCCGCCCAGCAGCTCTACGAGGGCATTGAGATCGAGGGGATGGGGGCCGTCGGCCTCATCACCTATATGAGGACCGACTCCCTGCGCATCTCCAAGGACGCCCAGGACGAGGCCACCGCCTTCATTGAAAAGCAGTACGGGAAGGACTACCTCCCCGAAAAGCCCCGGGCCTACTCGGCCCGCAAGGGGGCCAACACCCAGGACGCCCACGAGGCCATCCGCCCCACCATGCCCTCCCTGACCCCCATGCAGATCAAGGACTCCCTGAGCCCCGACCAGTACCGGCTCTACAGCCTCATCTGGAAGCGGTTCATCGCCAGCCAGATGGCCTCCTCCCTGCTGGACACGGTGACGGTCAACCTGCTGGTGGGGGGGTACAACTTCCGCGCCTCCGGCTTCACCGTCCGCTTCGACGGCTTCACCAAGGTCTACATCGAGGGGAAGGACACCGCCGAGGACGACGAGAAGTCCCTCCCCCCCATCCGCAAGGACTCGAAGATCCTCACCGACAAGATCGATTTGGGCCAGCACTTCACCGAGCCGCCCCCCCGCTACACCGAGGCCACCCTCATCAAGGCGATGGAGGAAAACGGCATCGGCCGCCCCAGCACCTACGCCCCCACCATCACCACCATTTTGGGCCGGGGCTATGTGGAGCGCCAGCAGAAGATGCTGGTCCCCACCAGCCTGGGGGAGGTGACCACCCAGCTGCTGGAAGAGCACTTTCAAAACATCGTCGACGTGAAGTTCACCGCGGGGATGGAGAGCAGCCTCGACGAGATCGAGGAGGGGAAGGCCGACTGGGTCAAGGTCCTGCACGCCTTTTACGGCGAGTTTGAGGAGACGCTGGACAAGGCGGAGAAGGCCATGGAGGGCACCCGCCTCAAGGTGCCCGACGAGGAGACCGACATCGTCTGCGAACTCTGCGGGCGCAAGATGGTCATCAAGACCGGCCGCTACGGCAAGTTTTTGGCCTGCCCCGGCTTCCCCGAGTGCAAAAACACCAAGGCCATCACCGTGGAGACCGGCGGGCTCTGCCCCCTCTGCGGCGGCAAGATGTTGGAGAAGAAGTCCAAGCGGGGGCGGAAGTTCTACGGCTGCGAGCACAACCCCAGCTGCTCCTTTATGACCTGGGACCTGCCCATCCCCGAGACCTGCCCCAAGTGCGGCGCCACCCTCTTTAAAAAGACCGGGCGGGACGCCAAGATCTACTGCGCCAAAGAGGGCTGTGGCTACGAGCGGGAGGACCGGGCAGAATGATCCGGGTCATCGGCGCCGGTCTGGCCGGCTGTGAGGCGGCCCTGCAGATCGCAGACGGGGGGGAGCGGGTGCTCCTCTGCGAGATGAAGCCGCAAAAATACACCCCCGCCCACCAGTACCCCGGCTTTGCCGAGCTCATCTGCTCCAACTCCCTGAAGGCCGAGCGGGTGGAGAGCGCCGCCGGGCTGCTCAAGGCCGAGATGCGGCTGCTGGGCTCGGTGGTCTGCCGGGCCGCCGACGAGACCCGGGTCCCCGCCGGGGGCGCCCTGGCGGTGGACCGGGTGCGGTTTTCCGATTTGATCACCGAGGCGGTGCGCCGCCACCCCAACATCGAGGTCGTGGAGGGGGAGGTCACCGCCATCGACCCGGACGAGTGGACCGTGGTCGCCTCGGGCCCCCTCACCTCCGACGCCCTGTCGGCGGCCATCGCCGATTTGATTGGGGAGGACTATCTCAGCTTTTACGACGCGGCGGCCCCCATCGTCACCGCCCAGTCCCTTGACCGGGACCGGGTCTTTGCCGCCGCCCGCTACGGCAGGGGGGATGCCGACTACCTCAACTGCCCCATGAACAAGGAGGAGTACGACGCCTTCATCGACGCCCTGGTGTCCGCCGAGCGGGCCCCCCTGCACGACTTTGAACAGGTGGGGGTCTACGAGGGCTGTATGCCGGTGGAGGTGATGGCCGCCCGCGGCCACGACACCCTGCGCTTTGGGCCGCTGCGGCCGGTGGGGCTGCGGGATCCGGCCACCGGGCACCGTCCCTGGGCGGTGGTGCAGCTGCGAAAAGAGGACGTGCAGGGCAGCCTCTACAACCTGGTGGGCTTTCAGACCAACCTCAAGTTCCCCGAGCAAAAGCGGGTGTTCTCGCTGATCCCCGGGCTGGAAAAGGCCGAGTTCATGCGCTATGGGGTGATGCACCGCAACACCTTCCTCAACTCCCCCAAACTGCTGTGCCCCACCCTCTGCCTGCGGCGCCACCCCAAGGTCTTTTTTGCCGGGCAGATCACCGGCACCGAGGGCTATATCGAGAGCGCGGCCGGCGGCATCCTGGCGGGGAAAAACGCCCTTCGCGCCGCCCGGGGCCGGCCCCTGCTGGAACTGCCCCGCGACACCATGCTGGGGGCGCTGACCCACTATGTCAGCGACGGGGGGAACGCAGACTTTCAGCCCATGGGGGCCAACATGGGGGTGCTGCCCCCGCTGGAAAATCGCGTCCGCGGCAAGCAGGAGCGCTACGGCGCCCTGGCGGCCCGCGCCCTTTGCAGCCTGCGCGGCTATCTGCGGGCGGCGGGCGAGGCCGAGGCCACACAGAGCTAGAGACGGGAGGAATGGACCATGCGAATCATCTTTGACGCCATGGGCGGCGACAACGCCCCCGACGAGACCCTCAAGGGGGCCCGGCTGGCCCGGGACGAATACGGGGTGGAGATCACCCTGGTGGGGGACGAGCCCCTGCTCACCGAGCGGGCGGCCGCCCTGTCGGTCGACCTGGCAGGGCTGGACATCCGCCACGCCCCCACCCAGATCTCCATGGAGGACGAGCCCACCGCCGTCTTGAAGGAGAAGGGCGACTGCTCCATGGCCGAGGGGCTGCGGATGCTCAAATCCGGCGAGGGGGACGCCTTTGTCTCCGCCGGGAACACCGGCGCTCTGGTGGTGGGGGCGACCATGATCGCCGGGCGGCTCAAGGGGATCAAGCGGGCGGCCCTCACCACCGTCATCCCCTCGGCCACCGGCGCCTACCTGTTGGCCGACGTGGGGGCCAACGCCGAGTGCCGCCCCGAGATGCTGGTGCAGTTCGGGGTGATGGGGTCGGCCTACATGGAGAAGATCATGGGGATCGCCGCCCCCAAGGTGGGGATCGCCAACATCGGCACCGAGCCCCACAAGGGCACCCCCTTGCAGCAGGAGACCTACCGGCTGATGCAGGACGCACCCCTGCACTTCATCGGCAACGCCGAGGCGCGGGACATCCCCTTCGGGGTGGCCGACGTGGTGGTCTGCGACGGCTTTACCGGCAACATCATTCTCAAACTCACCGAGGGGCTGGCCAAGATGATGGCCGGCGAGGTGAAAAAGGTGATGTTCAAAAGCCCCCTCACCAAGCTGGGCGCCCTGACCATGGCCGGGGGGATGAAGGGCTTTAAGGACAAGATGGACTACTCGAAGTACGGCGGGGCCCCCCTGTTGGGGCTAAAAGCGCCGGTGATCAAGGCCCACGGCAGTTCGGGGGCCGAGGCGTTTCAGAACGCCATCCGCCAGGCCAAGACCATGGTGGAAAACGGGGTGATCTCCACCATCGAGACCGCCCTGGGCGAGATGCGGCAGAAGGCCGCCGAAGGGGGCGAGGCGTAATGGAAAAACTGGAGCGGACCCTGCACTACAGCTTTCTCGACAAGCAGCTCATCGAGACGGCCCTCACCCACTCCTCCTTTGCCAACGAGCGGGGGCCCGGCGTGCAGTACAACGAGCGGCTGGAGTTTTTGGGGGACGCGGTCCTCTCCATCGTGGTGAGCGACTACATCTTCAAAAACCTCACCGACATGCCCGAGGGGGAGCTGACCCGGGTGCGGGCCACCCTGGTCTGCGAGAAGTCCCTCTGCGACCTGGCGCGGGCCATCCACCTGGGGGACTACCTGCGCCTGGGCCGGGGGGAGGACCTCTCTGGCGGCCGGGACCGGCCCTCCATCCTGGCCGACGCCTTTGAGGCGGTGATCGCCGCCATCTACCTGGACGGGGGGATGGAAGCGGCCTCCGCCTTCATCCTGCGCAACATGTCCTCCCTCCTCTCCAACCGCACCTACACCCCCTTTGTGGACTACAAGACCCGCCTGCAGGAGATCGTCCAGCAAAACCCAGAGGACCAGCTGGAATACCGCCTGGCGGGGGAGGAGGGGCCCGACCACGCCAAGATTTTCACCGTGCAGGTGATTTTGGACAACAACGTCTTCTCCACCGGCCGGGGCCGCAGCAAGAAGGCGGCCGAGCAGGACGCCGCCAAAGAAGCCCTGCGGCTGATGGGGGAAGAGTGAAACACGGCAACATCGGCATCTTCATCCCCCACCTGGGCTGCCCCCAGCGGTGCAGTTTCTGCAACCAAAACCGCATCTCCGGGGCCGCCCGCGCCCCCTCCCCGGAGGAGGTGGCCCGGCTACTCGAAGGGGCGGTGCGCGCCCCCGGCTTTGACGGGGCGCACTGCGAGATCGCCTTTTTCGGGGGCAGTTTCACCGCCGTCGACCCGGCCTACCGGGAGGCGCTGCTGGACGTGGCCGAGCCCTTTGTCCGCCGGGGACAGGCGGCGGGCATCCGCCTCTCCACCCGGCCCGACTGCCTGGACGGGCCGATGGCCCGCCATCTGGCCGCCCGCGGGGTCACCGCGGTGGAGCTGGGGGCCCAGTGCATGGACGACGGGGTGCTGGCGAAAAACCGGCGGGGCCACACGGCGGAGGATGTCCGCGCCGCCTGCCGGGCCGTCCGCGCCGCCGGGCTGGAACTGGGGCTGCAGATGATGACCGGCCTCCCCGGCGCCGATCGGGAGACCGACCGGCGCACCGCCGAGGCGTTTGTCGCCCTGGCCCCCGACACGGTGCGCATCTACCCCACCCTGGTGATGCGGGACACCGAACTCTGCGCGCTCTATGAAAAAGGCGCATACGCGCCCCTTTCGCTGGAAGAGGCAGTGGAACAGACCGCCGCGCTTCTGCGGCTTTTTGACAGCGCGCGCATCCGGGTCATCCGGGTGGGGCTGCACCCGGACGAGAGCCTGGCCGAGGGCTGGGTGGCGGGCCCCTTTCACCCGGCCTTTCGGGAACTCTGCGAGAGCAGGCGGTACGCCGCCCTGCTGGGCGAAGCGCTGGCCGGCCTCCCCGCCGGGGAGTACCGGCTGGGGGTGGCCCCGGGCCACGCCTCCAAGGCGGTGGGGCACCGGGGGGAAAACCGCCGGGCCCTGGCCGAGCGGGGGCAGCGCATCAAGGTATACGAAGACGGGGCGGTGGCGCCCTACACCATCCGGAGGATGTGAGAGTTTGTTTTTAAAGGCACTGGAAATTTACGGGTTCAAGTCCTTCCCGGACAAGACCCGGCTGGAATTTGACCACGGCTTCACCGCCGTGGTGGGGCCCAACGGCAGCGGCAAGAGCAACCTGTCCGACGCCATGCGCTGGGTGCTGGGCGAGCAGTCCAGCAAATCCCTGCGGGGGGCCAAGATGCAGGACGTCATCTTCGGCGGCACCCAGGCCCGCTCCCCCATGGGGTTTGCCCAGGTGGCCCTGGTCATCGACAACGCCGACGGGAAGCTGGCGGGCATGCAGGCCGAGGAGGTCACGGTGCTGCGCAAGCTCTACCGCTCGGGCGAGAGCGAGTACCGCATCAACGGCCAGGCCGTCCGCCTCAAGGATGTGCACGAGCTGTTCATGGACACCGGCCTGGGCAAGGACGGCTACTCCATCATCTCCCAGGGCAAAATTTCTGAAATCGTCAGCGCCAAGAGCGAACAGCGGCGGGAAATCTTTGAAGAGGCCGCCGGCATCGCCAAATACCGCTACAAGAAAAATGAGGCCGAGCGTAAGTTGGAGCGGGCCGAGGAAAACCTGCTGCGGCTGCGGGACATCCTGCAGGAGGTGGAGAGCCGCCTGGAGCCCCTGCGGGTGCAGAGCGAAAAGGCCAGCCAGTTTCTGCAGCTGGCCGGGGAGCGGCGGCAGCTGGAGGTCTCCCTCTGGGTCTACACCCTGGCCAAGTCGCGGCAGCTGCTGCGCCAGCAGGAGGACAAGCTCCTCCTGGCCCAGCGGGACTTTGAGACCATGCAGCAAAAGATCGACGGCATGGACCAGAAAAACGAGGAGCTCTACCGGCAGATGAACCGCTGCGCCTCGGAGATCGAGGAGGTCAACGCCGACATCGCCGAGCTGGGCGCCCAGATCAACCAGAACGAGGCCAGCGTGCTGGTGCTGCAAAACGAGCAGAAGCACGCCGGCGAAGAGGTGGAGCGCCACCGGCGGGAGATGGAGGACCTGGCCCGCCGGGGGGAGGACATCGACCAGAAGATCACCGACAAGCAGGCCCTGATCGAGAAGAGCCGCGCCCTGGCCGCCCAGCGGGAGCGGGAGATCGCCGAGCGGGAGGAGACCCTCTCCGGGCTGGTGCTGCAAAATTCCTCCACCCAGGAGCGGGTGGAGGAGCTGACGTCCGCCCTCTCGGGCTACTCGGTGGAACTCAGCGAGATCAAGGTGCGGCTGCACGCCGGGGCCGACAACCGGGCCCGCTCCCAGGCCGTTTTACAGGACCTGGGGGAGAAGAGGGAGCTCTTGACCGGCGAGATGCAGAAGGCCGAGGCCGAACGGAAAGAGGTCGCCCAGCAGCTCTACCAGGTGGTGGAACAGCTGACCTCCGCCCAGAACACCAAGGACGGCTACGCCCTCAAGTGGGAGAGCCGCCAGCAGCAGCACCGCCGGGCGAAAGAGGAGCTGGACCGCCTGCGGGCCGCCTGCACCGACGCCCAGAACAAGATGAAGGTCCTGCAGGACCTGAAGGACAACATGGAGGGCTTTGCCCACAGCGTCAAAAAGGTGACCCTCTCGGCCAAGGAGGGGAAGCTGCGGGGCATTTTGGGCCCGGTGGCCACCCTGCTCAAGGTCGAGCGCGCCTATGCCACCGCCATTGAGGTGGCCCTGGGGGCCGCCGCCCAGAACATCGTCTGCCAGGACGAGGGGGCGGCCAAGGCGGCCATCCAGTTTTTGAAACAACAGCGGGGGGGCAGGGCCACCTTCCTCCCCCTGACGGTCATCCGCGGCCGCTCGCTCAGCGAGCGGGGGCTGGACGACTGGGACGGCTACGTGGGGGTCGCCAGCGAGCTGGTGGACTGCGACGAGCGGCTGCGCCCCATCGCCGAAAACCTGTTGGGCCGCACTGCCGTGGTGGAGGATCTGGACACCGCCGTGGCCCTGGCCAAGGCCTTTGGCTACCGCTTCAAGGTGGTCACCCTCGACGGCCAGGTGGTCAACGCCGGGGGCAGTCTCACCGGAGGCTCCCTCTCCAAGACCACCGGCGTCTTCTCCCGCGAGAGCGAACTCACCGCCCTGCGGGAGGGGGCGGCCAAACAGCAGGCCCGCCTGGCCGAACTGACCGGGGAGGAGCGGGAGCTGCGGGAGGAGCTGGCCCGGCTGCAGGCGGTGATGGAGGGCGCCCAGAGCGAGCTCATCACCGCCGGGCAGGACAAGATCCGCTGCGAGGGCGAGCTGGCCCGCATCGGCCAGTACCTCGAGCAGGCGGGCAGCCAGTTGGAGGGGCTGGAGCGGGACGCCCTTGCCCAGCGCACCTACCTGGAGAAGTTGGAGGGGGAGATGGACGCCCTGCTCACCGAGCAGGAGCAGACCACCGCTCTCTACCAGAAACTCGACGGCGAGTTGGCCGCCCTCTCCACCTCCGCCAAGGCCTTTACCGACGCCCGGCAGGCCATCCTCGACGAGATCGCCGAGCAGAAGATGGAGATCGCCGGTCTGCAGAAGGACACCCTGATTTGGGGGAAGGAGATCATCTCCCTGCAGCAGACCAAGCTGGGCAGCAGTAAGCAGAGAGAGGAGATCCTCGCCCAGATCGAGGCGGCCAAGGCCCGCAGCGAGAAGATCGACCGGGACATCGCCGAGCTGGCCGAGCAAAACAGCGACCTCATGGGGCGGATCGCCGAGCGCCGCGCCGCCATCCACCAGATCTCCCAGCGCCGCCAGTCCCTGGAACAGGAGGCGGTGCAAAACCGCCAGGAGCAAAAGTCCATCCAGTCCGACAAGGACGGGGTGGCCAGGGAGCTAGCCCGGCTGGAGGAGCGCAAGCAGACCATGCAGCAGGACTACGACAAGATCGTGGCCGACCTCTACGACCAGTACGAGCTGACCCGCAGCCAGGCCGAGCAGGAGGCCCGCCCCCTGGAGGACGAGGGGGAGGCCAAGCGCCGCCTGGCCTCCCTCAAGGGGAAGATGCGGGCCCTGGGCTCGGTCAACCTGGACGCCATCGAGGAGTACCGGGCCGAGAAGGAGCGCTTTTCCTTCATGAGCGCCCAGATCGCGGACGTGGAGGAGAGCAAGAACAGCCTGCACAAGCTGATCGCCGCCCTCACCAAGGAGATGATCGCCCGCTTTGAGGAGAACTTCTCCCAGATCAACCGCCACTTCAGCCGCATCTTCGTCGACCTCTTCGGCGGGGGAAAGGCGGCCCTCAGCCTCACCGACCCGGAAAACGTCCTCGAGTCGGGCATCGACATCCAGGTGGCCCCGCCGGGGAAGATCATCAACAACCTCCAATCCCTCTCCGGCGGCGAACAGGCCTTTGTGGCCATCGCCATCTACTTCGCCATCCTCACCGTCCACCCGTCGCCTTTCTGCATCCTCGACGAGATCGAGGCTGCCCTGGACGACGTGAACGTCAACAAGTACGCCGCCTACCTGCGCACCATGTCGGGGGAGACCCAGTTCATCTGCATCACCCACCGCCGCGGCACCATGGAGGAGGCGGACGTCCTCTACGGCGTCACCATGCAGGAGGAGGGGGTCTCCAAGCTGCTGAAACTGGACGTCTCCGAGGTGGGGTCCGAATTTGTGAACTGACCGGCGGCTTTTTCCCCGGGAAATACATACCATAAAAGGGGTGGGCAGATGAACTTTTACCAGACCGTCTACGCCCTGGCCCGACAGATCCCCCGCGGCCGGGTGGCCACCTACGGCCAGCTGGCCATTCTCGCCGGCAGCCCCCGGGCCTCGCGGGTGGTGGGCGGCGCTATGCGCCGCTGCCCCGCGGGCGCCGGCGTCCCCTGCCACCGGGTGGTGGGGAGAGAGGGCCGCCTGGCGCCGGAGGGGACCTTTGGCCCCCTGGACGAACAGCGCCTCCTGCTGGAGGCGGAGGGGATCGAAATCACCCCTGACCGGCGGGTGGATCTGCAGAAATACCGCTGGGATGGTACCCTGAAGACCGAATGAGTGCAACCGCTTGAGAGGAGGCGCAGCATGGGGCTGTTTGACAAATTTAAAAAGGGGCTGCAAAAGACCCGGGATTCCTTTGCCGGTGCCCTGGGCGGCATTGCCGCCAGCTTTACCAAAATCGACGAGGACCTCTTCGAGGAGATCGAAGAGACCCTCATCATGGCCGACGTGGGGGTGGACACCTCCCTCAAGATCGTGGAGAAACTGCGGGAGGCCGTCAAGCGCGACCGGGTCACCGACCCCAAGGAGATCCGCCGCTACCTGAAGGGGGTCCTGCTGGACATCCTCCAGGGCGACACCGCTTTGGAGATCACCACCAAGCCCACAGTGCTGCTGGTCATCGGGGTCAACGGGGTGGGCAAGACCACCACCATCGGCAAGCTGGCCGCCCTGCTCAAAAACCAGGGGCACACGGTGCTTTTGAGCGCGGCCGACACCTTCCGCGCCGCGGCCATCGACCAGCTACAGGTCTGGGGGCAGCGTAGCGGCTGCGACGTCATCGCCCACCAGGAGGGGAGCGACCCCGCCGCCGTCATCTACGACGGGGTGGCCGCCGCCAAGGCCCGGGGGGTGGACGTCCTCATCTGCGACACCGCCGGCCGGCTGCACAACAAGAAAAACCTCATGGACGAACTGGCCAAGATCAACCGGGTCATCGACCGGGAGGCCGCCGACAGCAAAAAGGAGACCTTCTTGGTGCTCGACGCCACCACCGGCCAGAACGGGGTCAACCAGGCCAAGCAGTTTATGGAGGTCACCGATCTGACCGGCATCGTCCTCACCAAGCTCGACGGCACCGCCAAGGGCGGGGTGGTGGTGGCCATCAAAGACCAGCTGGGCCTGCCGGTGCGGTATATCGGGGTGGGGGAGCAGGTCGACGACCTGCAGCCCTTTGACGCCCAGACCTTTGTGGACGCCCTCTTCTGCGAGGAGTAGCGCCCCAGACGACAACAAATAGGAGGACAGAGGCTGTGAAATTGCTCATCGCCACCAACAACGACAAAAAGGTGCGGGAGTTCCACCGCATCCTGGAGCCCTACGGGGTGGAGTGCGTCTCCTTAAAGGAGGCCGGCATCTGCCAGGAGATCGAGGAGACCGGCACCACCTTTGAAGAGAACTCCCGCATCAAGGCCCAGACCATCTGCGACTTGACCGGCCTGCCGGCGGTGGCCGACGACAGCGGCCTGTCGGTGGACTGCTTGGACGGCGCGCCGGGGGTCTATTCGGCCCGCTACGCCGGGGAGAACGCCACCGACGACGAGAATGTGGACAAACTGCTGGCGACCCTCCAAGACGTCCCCGACGAGGGGCGCACCGCCTGCTTTGTCAGCGTCATCACCATCGTCTTCCCCGACGGGCGCAGCTTTCACACCCGGGGCGAGTGCGTGGGGCAGATCGCCCACCAGCGCATCGGCTACAACGGCTTTGGCTACGACCCCATCTTCCAGGTGGGGGAGGGGCGGAGCTTTGCCAGCATCCCCCCCGAGGAGAAGGACGCCATGAGCCACCGGGGCAAGGCCCTGCGGCTCTTTGTGGAAGAGCTGAAAAAATACCTGTGAGCCGCGCCGCCGGCCCGGCCCGTGAGAGATAGAGAGGAACAGCGACCATGTTGACAAGCAAACAGAGAGCGTATTTGAAGGGCCGCGCCAACGGCCTGGACACCATCGTCCAAATCGGCAAGAACGGGGTCGAGCCGGCGGTCACCAAGCAGGTGGCCGACGCCCTGGCCTCCCGGGAGCTGATCAAGGGCCGGGTGCTGGAAAACAGCCCCTACACCCCCCGCGAGGCGGCGGCCGAGCTGGCCGAGTACACCAAGAGCGAGGTGGTGCAGGTCATCGGCACCAAGTTCGTCCTCTTCAAGCAGAAGAAAAAGGACTCCGCCTATACCCTGTAGGGCGAGGGAGGACGCGAGCGAGATGGATACGGCGATTTTTGGCGGCACCTTCAACCCGCCCCACCGGGGGCACACCCTGCTGGTGGGGGCCATCTGCCGGGCGCTGGGCCTTGCGCGCTGCGTTGTGGTGCCCACCTTTCAGCCCCCCCACAAGGCCCCGGCGGCGGGGGCCAGTCCCGCCCAGCGGCTGGAGATGGCCGCCCTCTGCGACTGGGGGGTCCCGGTGGAGATCAGCGACGTGGAATTGCGCCGGGGCGGGCGGAGTTACACCTTCGACACCCTGGCGGAATTCCACCGCCGCTGGCCCGAAGACCGGCTCTTCTTCCTCATGGGCAGCGACATGCTCTTGAGTTTTCGCCAGTGGCACCGCTACCGGGAGCTGCTGGGGATGGCGATCTTCTGCGTGGCCCCGCGGCGGGAGGACGACCGCGCCGCCCTGCAGGGGGCGGCCGACTCCCTGCGGGCCGAGGGGGGGACCTTCCTGTTGGTGGACACCCCCCCGCTGGAGGTCTCCTCCACCTGGCTGCGGGCCCGGCTTGCGGCCGGGGAGGACGTGTCGGACTATTTGGACCCGGCGGTGCTGCGCTACATCGAGGAGCGCCGCCTCTACCGAGGGGAGGATGGAAAGTGAACCCCTATAAACCCTACCGCGAGTACGTCAAGGCCCACCTCTCCGACGAGCGCTACCGCCACACCAAAAACGTGGTGGAGCAGGCCGGCGCCCTGGCGCGGCACCACGGGGCCGACGAGGATGTCTGTCTGCGGGCGGCCTGGCTGCACGACTGCATGAAGGAGGAAAGCCTGGACACTTTGTTGCATTGGTGCAGAGAGTTTGCTATAATAAACAATGCCTTGGCCCGCAGCAGCCGCGCGCTGCTGCACGGGCCGGCGGCGGCAGCTTTTGCCGGGGAGCACTTCGGCGTCACCGATGCCCGGGTGCTCGACGCCATCTTCTACCACACCACCGGTCGGCCCAACATGTCGGCGGAGGAGAAGATCGTCTTTCTGGCGGACATGACCGGCCCCGAGCGGACCTTCGCCGGGGTGGAGCAACTGCGACAGCTCTGTTTTACCGATTTAAACCGCGCTATGGCCTGGGCCCTGCAGAACAATTTGATCTATCTGGCCCAGAGGGGCCGCCCCATCTTCGAGGGGTCGGTCACGGCGTATAACCACTACATCAAGGGAGAGTAACATGGCAAAGAGGATGCGGGAGACCCCCCACAAAGGCAAGAAGACCGGCAGCAGAAAAAAGAAGATCGCGCTCATCGTCACCACGGTGGTTTTGGCCCTGGTGATAGCGGGGGGAACAGCGGTGTACGTGCTGCTGCACTCCAACCTCTTCGGCGGCGCGGACATGTCCGAATACGGCAACTCGCAGGCGGTGCAGGAGAAGTCGGTGAACATCCTCATCGTCGGCACCGACAATGACACCTCCCGCCCCGAATACGCCGATCACGAACTCACCGACGTCATCATGGTGGTCAACTTCAATATGGAGGACGGGACCGCCCACATCCTGCAGATCCCGCGGGACACCTACGTGGGCGACAACATCCCCTCGGGCAAGATCAACGCCGTCTTCTCCCGCGGGGAGAACAAGGACAAGCACATCCTCAACCTGGTCAACTACATCACCACCCAGTACCAGCTACCCATCGACCACTACATCACCATCACCATGCAGACCTTCATCGACGCGGTGGACGCCATCGGCGGCATCGAGATGAACGTCCCCTACGACGTGACCATTGTCGAGGAGGGGCTTGAAATCAAGGCCGGCCAGCAGACCCTGAGCGGCGAGCAGGCCCAGTGCTTTGTCCGCTCCCGCGAACTCTACGCCGAGGGCGATTTGGGCCGGGTCAAGGCCCAGCGGCTCTTCATCGCCGCGGGGATGGAGAAGATCACCAAGCTCTCCACCAACGAGATGATTAAGCTGGTGGGGCTGTGCTACGACAAGGTCGAGACCGACCTGACCGGCGCCGACATCCTGAACTACGCCCAGAAGGCATCCAAACTGGACCTCTCGCAAGTCGAGATGTACATGGTGCCCGGCGAGCCCGCCTACTCCAAGGCGGGGCTGTCCATCTACTCGGTGCACAAGGAGGAGCTGGCAAACCTCCTCAACGAGAAGTTTCGCCCCCACACCGAGGCGGTGCCGGCCGAAGAGCTGACCTGCCCCGAGGTGGCCAACTCCTCTTCCTGGTACGACAAAAACGGCAACACCATCGACGACCTGTTGGGCGGGGCCAAGCCGGGCAAAGACACCATTTCCGGCAAGGAGAGCAGCAGTTCGGCCGCCTCCTCCAGCTCCTCCAGCGGCAAGTAAAGACCAACTGATAAAAAGGGAGCAGAGAATGACTGCAAGAGAGATCGCCGCACTGGCTGTGCAGGCACTAGAAGACAAAAAAGCCGGGGACATCAAGGTCCTCGACATCTCCAAAGTGTCCACCCTGGGGGACTACTTCGTCCTCTGCGAGGGCACCAGCACCACCCAGGTGAAGGCCCTGGCCGACCAGGTGGATTTCTTCCTGGGGCAAAACGGGGTGGAGCCGGACCGGATCGAGGGCTACCAGTCCGCCGGGTGGATCGTCTTGGACTACGGCGACGTGATCGTTCACGTCTTTCATAAAGAGTCCCGCGAGTTCTACGGGCTCGAGCGGCTCTGGGCCGACGGCAAGCCGGTGGCCATTGACGAACTGAAAAAATAAGGCAGCCAAAAGCCGCGGGAGACCGCGGCCTTTGGGGCGTTTTGAGGGAGGATACAGTTTTGAGCTACGATTTCAAACAGATCGAAAAGAAATGGCAGGACCGGTGGGACGAGGAGAATGTCTTTGCCGCCACCACCGACTTTTCCAAACCCAAGTTTTACCCCCTGGTGGAGTTCCCCTACCCCTCGGGGCAGGGCCTGCACGTGGGGCACCCCCGCAGCTACACCGCGCTGGACATCGTGGCGCGCAAGCGCCGGCTGGAGGGGTACAACGTCCTCTACCCCATGGGGTGGGACGCCTTTGGCCTGCCCACCGAGAACTACGCCCTCAAAACCGGCATCCACCCCGAGATCGTCACGGCCAAAAACATTGCCCACTTCAAAGAGCAGCTCAAGTCCCTGGGCCTCTCCTTTGACTGGAACCGGGAGGTCAACACCACCGACCCCAGCTACTACAAGTGGACCCAGTGGATCTTCCTGCAGCTGTACAAGCGGGGGCTGGCCTACAAAAAGGAGATGGCCGTCAACTTCTGCACCTCCTGCAAGGTGGTGCTGGCCAACGAAGAGGTGGTCGGCGGCGTCTGCGAGCGCTGCGGGGGCGAGGTCATCCGCCAGGTCAAGAGCCAGTGGATGCTGAAGATCACCGAGTACGCCCAGCGGCTGATCGACGATTTGGAAGAGGTCAACTACATCGACCGGGTCAAGAGCTCCCAGATCAACTGGATCGGCCGCTCCACCGGCGCCGAGGTGGACTTCACCACCACCGCCGGCGAGAAGCTGACCGTCTACACCACCCGCCCCGACACCCTGTTTGGGGCCACCTATATGGTCCTCTCCCCCGAGCACCCCTACATCGACCAGTGGGCCGGGCAGATCACCAACATGCCCGCGCTGCTGGAGTACCGCGAGAAGGCGGCCCGCAAGTCCGACTTTGAGCGCACCGAGATGCAAAAGGAGAAGACCGGCGTCGAGATCCAGGGCGTGCGGGCCATCAATCCGGTCAGCGGCAGGGAGATCCCCATCTTCATCTCCGACTACGTGCTCATGAGTTACGGCACCGGCGCCATCATGGCGGTGCCCGCCCACGACACCCGCGACTACGACTTCGCCAAGGCCTTTGACCTGCCCATCGTCGAGGTGGTGGCCGGCGGCGACGTGGAGAAAGAGGCGTTCACCGATTGCGCCACCGGGGTGATGGTCAACTCCGGCTTCCTGGACGGAATGAAGGTGGAGGAGGCCAAGAAGGCCATCATCGCCTGGCTGGAAAAAGAGGGCAAGGGCCACCCCAAGGTCAACTTCAAGCTGCGCGACTGGGTCTTCAGCCGCCAGCGCTACTGGGGCGAACCCATCCCCATGGTCTACTGCGAGAAGTGCGGCTGGGTGCCGCTGCCCGAGTCCGAACTGCCCCTGAAATTGCCCGAGGTGGCCGACTTCCACCAGACCGAGGACGGGCAGTCCCCCCTGGCCAAGCTCGACGACTGGGTCAACACCACCTGCCCCCACTGCGGCGGGCCCGCCAAGCGGGAGACCGACACCATGCCCCAGTGGGCGGGTTCCTCCTGGTACTTCCTGCGCTACTGCGACCCCCACAACGATCAGGAGATCGCCAGCAAAGAGGCGCTGGAGTACTGGCTGCCGGTGGACTGGTACAACGGGGGGATGGAGCACACCACCCTGCACCTGCTCTACTCCCGCTTCTGGCACAAGTTCCTCTACGACATTGGGGTGGTCCCCACCAAGGAGCCCTATGCCAAGCGCACCAGCCACGGCATGATTTTGGGCGAGAACGGGGAGAAGATGTCCAAGTCCCGCGGCAACGTGGTCAACCCCGACGACATCGTCGACCAGTACGGGGCCGACACCATGCGGCTGTACGAGATGTTCATCGGCGACTTTGAGAAGGCCGCCCCCTGGAGCGCCGACTCCATCAAGGGCTGCAGCCGGTTTTTGGACCGGGTCTGGGGGCTCTCCAAGCTGCTCATCCCGGGCGAGGGCTACTCCAAAGAGCTGGAGGTCAGCTTCCACAAGACCATCAAAAAGGTGACCGAGGACATCGAGAACCTCAAGTTCAACACCGCCATCGCCGCCATGATGGCCCTCATCAACGAGATCTACGCCAAGAAGGGGATCACCAAGGACGAACTGCACGACTTCCTGGTCATCCTCAACCCCTTCGCCCCCCACCTCACCGAGGAGATGTACGAGAAGCACGGCTTTGGCCCCATGCTGGCCAAGGAGAAGTGGCCGCTCTTCGACGAGAGCAAGTGCGTCGACGAGACGGTGGAGCTGGCGGTGCAGGTCAACGGCAAGGTGCGGGCCAAGATCGTGGTGCCGGTCAACTGCGACAAGGAGACCGCCATCCAGATCGCCAAGGACAACGCCGCCATCGCCGAGGCGCTGGTGGGGAAGATGCCCATTCGCGAGATCTACGTACCCGGCCGGTTGGTGAACATCGTCATCAAATAGGGAGTTTTTTGCTGGAAACCGCTTGCTTTTTGAATTTTTCCAACTTGCCCCCTGCAAGCTATTGACAGCCCTTGGCAGGGCATTGTATAATAGTCTCTGTTATACAAGTTGCGCCTGCCGGTACAACTTGTAGCGGCCAGGTCCACGGGCGAGAGCCCTGGGCGGCGGCATCTTACGGGGCGGTCCCTGCGGGGGCGCAGCGCCGTAAACTCCTGCCGCATGGCGGAGGGAGGGGAAGTAAATGTCGGAAATTCGCGTCAAAGACAATGAGAGCTTGGACAACGCGCTGCGGCGGTTCAAACGCCAGTGCGCCAAATCGGGTGTCTTGCAGGAGGTTCGCAAACGTGAGCACTACGAGAAGCCCTCTGTAAAACGCAAAAAGAAATCCGAAGCGGCTCGCAAGCGCAAATTCAAAAAGAGATAAGCTTGCAGGTCCATCGGTACGGCGAACAAAAGATAAAAGCGGGCTTTGCAGCCCGCTTTTTCATTTGCCGGCTTCAATTTCTTTGCAATTTTGAAACAATTTTTTGAGATACTAAAAAGGCGGCTGCGGCCGCCCGAAAGGGGGAGCGAGCAGGTGCTGAGACCGGACTACATGCAAAAGAGCGTGCAGGGGGTGACCCTGCAATTTCTGAAGGCCGCCGGCATCGGCGGGCTGATCGTCGACATCGACAACACCCTTGCCAAACACGACGACCCCACCCCGGCGCCGGGGGCGCGCGAATGGGTCGAGGCCATGCGGGCGGGGGGGATCAAACTCTGCATCATCTCCAACAATGGGGAGGAGCGGGTGCGCCCCTTTGCCCAGCTGCTGGGCCTGCCCTATGTCCACAGCGCCAAAAAGCCCCTGCCGAAGAGCTACCGCCGGGCGGTGGCGCTGCTGGGGCTGCCCCGAGAGGTCTGCGCCATGGTGGGCGACCAGCTCTTCACCGACATGCTGGGGGGAAACATCGCCGGGGTCAAGACCATTTTGGTCAACCCCATCGACGGGCAGGAGCTGGCGCAGATCCAGTTCAAGCGCAAGCTGGAACGGCTGTTCATCAAGCGGGAGGAGGACTGAAATGGCGGCAAAATTCGGCCCGGCGGGCAATTCCCAGAGCTTTAAAGACCAGGGGTACAAGGCCACCATCCAGGCCCCCGGCTATGTGGAGAAGATGGGCCTTGACTGCTACGAGTACCAGTGCGGCCACGGGGTGCGCATCAGCCCCGAGGCGGCGGCCGCCTTTGGCAAAAAGGCGGTGGAGCACGGCATCTCCCTCTCCCTGCACGCCCCCTACTACATCTCCCTCTCCTCGGTGGAGGAGGAGAAGCGCCAGAAGTCGGTGGAGTACATCCTCCAGAGTGTCCGCGCCGCCGCCGGCATGGGGGCCGACCGGGTGGTGGTCCACTCCGGCTCCTGCTCGAAAATCAGCAGGGAGGAGGCCCTGGCCCTGGCCGGCGACACCCTGCAGCGGGCCCTGGCGGCCATGGACGAGGAGGGGCTGGGCCACGTCCACCTCTGCCCCGAGACCATGGGGAAGATCAACCAGTTGGGCACCCTGGACGAGGTGCTCTCCCTCTGCTGTCTCGACGAGCGGCTGATCCCCTGTATCGACTTTGGCCACCTCAACGCCCGCACCCTGGGCGGCGTCGCCCAGAAGAGCGATTACGAGGCCATCCTGCTGGCGGTGGGGGAGCGGCTGGGAGAGGGGCGGATGAAGGGATTTCACGCCCACTTCTCCAAGATCCAGTACACCGAAAAGGGGGGCGAAAAGGCCCACCTGACCTTTGCCGACACCGTTTACGGCCCCGCCTATGAGCCGCTGATGGAGCTCATCTGCCAGTACGGCAGCAGCCCCACCTTCATCTGTGAGTCCGCCGGCACCCAGGCCGAGGACGCCCGCACCATGAAAGACTACTACCGCTCCCTGCAAAAGTGAGCTCTGTCCCGCCCGGCAGGGCGGAAAAAATAAAGAGGGGTGGATCCACGTGAAAAAGACCATTGCCATCATCAACGGGCCCAACATGAACCTTTTGGGGGTGCGGGAACCGGGCCACTACGGGCTGGAAAATTTGCAGACCGTGGAGGAGTCCTGCCGCCAGAAATGCGCCGAGCTGGGGCTTTCCTGCATCTGTTTTCAGGCAAACGGCGAGGGCGAGCTCATCGACTTCATCCACCGGGGCCTGACCGACTTTCAGGGGATCGTCATCAACCCTGGCGCCTACACCCATTACAGCTACGCCATCCGCGACGCGCTGGCCGCCGTCAAGCTGCCGGCGGTGGAGGTGCACATCTCCAACGTCCACCAGCGGGAGGAGTTTCGCCACCGCTCGGTGACCGCCCCGGTCTGCGTGGGCCAAATCTGCGGCCTGGGCACCCAGGGCTATCTGCTGGCCATCGAGGCCCTGGCGGGGAGGGTGTAGCCATGCGCGTCTGTGAACTGCTGCCCCAGGGCATTGACGCCGCCCTGGTGGACGATGAGAAGAACCGCCAGTACCTCACCGGGGTCCGCTCCTCGGCGGGCACTGTCGTCGTCACCCGGGAGGAGACCTACCTGATCATCGACTTTCGCTATATTGAGATGGCCCGGGCCGCCGCGCGGGATTGTCAGGTGCTCTTGCAGGACAAACTCTGCGCCCAGATCGGCGAGCTGTTTGCCCGCCACGGGGTCCGGTCCTACGGGGTGGTGGACTCCCTCTGCTCCCTGTCGAAGGCCCGCGGGTGGATGGAGAAACTCCCCGCCCAGCTGGTGGACGGCAGCGGCTTTGAAGAGGTGCTGGGCGGCCTGCGGATGCGCAAGAGCGCCGCTGAGATCGCCAAGATAAAGGCCGCCCAGGCCCTCACCGACGAGGCCTTCCAGCACATTCTCGGCCACATCGCCCCGGGGAAGACCGAGCGGGAGATCGCCCTGGAGATGGAGTTTTTCATCCGCCGCCAGGGGGCCGAAGGGGTCTCCTTCGACTTCATCGTGGTGGGGGGGCAAAACTCCTCCAAGCCCCACGGGGTGCCGGGGGACTACGCGCTGCAGGCGGGCGATTTCCTCACCATGGACTTTGGCTGCACGGTGGACGGCTACTGCAGCGACATGACCCGCACCGTGGCCCTGGGGAAAGTCAGTGAAAAACAGCGCCAGATCTACGACATCGTTCTCAAGGCCAACGAGATCGGCATTGCCGCCGCCCAGGCGGGTGTCGTCTGCGAGGAGGTCGACCGGGCCAGCCGGGACTACATCGCCTCCTTCGGCTACGGGGCTCAATTCGGCCACGGCCTGGGCCATGGGGTGGGGCTGGACATCCACGAGGAGCCCCGCTTTTCGCCCGGCTGCAAGACCGCCCTCGAAGAGGGGATGGTCATCACCGTGGAGCCGGGCATCTACCTGCCCGGCGAGTTCGGGGTGCGCATCGAGGACATGGTGGTCATCACCCCCCAGGGGACCGAGGACATCACCCGCTCCCCCAAGGAGCTGCTCCTCCTCTAAACCCCGGCGCCAGGCGGAAAAAGAACTTGAAAAATAGACGGTGATAGGATAGAATGGATAAGAACTAATGATTTGGAGGATGGATCATGATTTCTGCGGGAGATTTTCGCAACGGAGTTACTTTTGAGATGGACGGCACCGTCGTGCAGGTAGTGGAATTTCAGCACGTAAAACCCGGCAAGGGGGCCGCCTTCGTCCGCACTAAAATTAAAAACGTCATCACCGGCGGGGTTTTGGAGAAGACCTTCAACCCCAACGACAAATACCCCACCGCCTTTATCGACCGGCGGGACATGCAGTACCTGTACAACGACGGCGACCTCTACTACTTCATGGATGAGGAGACCTACGAGCAGCTGCCCATCAACAAGTCTATCCTCAGCGACAACTTCAAGTTTGTCAAAGAGAACACCGTGGTCAAGGTGCTGTCCTACAAGGGCAACGTCTTTGGCGTTGAGCCCCCCTTCTTTGTCGAGCTGGAGATCACCAAGACCGACCCCGGCTTCAAGGGCAACACCGCCACCAACACCCTGAAAGAGGCCACGCTGGAGACTGGCGCCGAGATCCGCGTCCCCCTCTTCCTCAGCGAGGGCGACCGCATCCGCATCGACACCCGCACCGGCGAGTACATGGAGAGAGCGTAGGACAGAACCACTCTGCCCGCCCGCTCTTTCCCCAATTGATTTGAATAGGAGAGACAAGCTATGACCATCGGCGAAAAAGTATCCTACCTGAAGGGCCTCATCGAGGGGCTGGACATCGACAAGGGCAAGAAGGAGTCCAAGATCATCCTGGCGATGGTCGACATCATCGAGGACCTGGCTCTGACTGTCGACGACATCGAGGAAGACCTGGACGAAGTGATGGACTTCGTGGAGGAGCTGGACGAGGATCTCTCCGATGTGGAGGACGACCTCTACGGCGACGAAGACGACGACGATGATGACTGTTGCTGCGATGAGCCCATGTACGAAGTGACCTGCCCCACCTGCGGCGAGACCATCTATGTCGACGAGGACACCCTGACCGACGTGGGTTCCATGCCCTGCCCCAACTGTGGCGAGGAGCTGGAACTGGATACCGACTTCGCCTTTGACGACGAAGAGGAGTGCGGCTGCTGCGATTGCGGCTGCGACCATGAGGAGAAGGAGTAGCCCCCTTCAAGCGACTGCGATCGAGAGCTGCCCGGTGTGTGCCGGGCGGCTCTCTTTTTTTCTTTTGCCGGGCCGGCGCCGCCCGCCCGACATACACTGTACCAGCGGCCGCGAAAGGCCGCAGAGAGGAGGGGAGACCCTGTGATGAGCGCACTGACTGCCCGCGCGAAAAAGCGGCGCAAGGGGTTCCCCCTTCGCCGCCCCTGGGGGCGATGTCTCCGCCCGTGACAGCCGCCGTTCAACCGGCCGCCGCCTGTTCGGCGCGGCCCGCTGCCACAGGAGGAAAGTTCCATTGAAATGGCTTGAAGACGCCCGCTCCATCTTAAAAAAAGACCCCGCTGCCAGAAGTCTGGCCGAGGTCATCTTGCTCTATCCCGGCTACCACGCCCTGTTGTGGTACCGGCTCGCCCACCGCCTCTACCGGCGGCAACACTTCTTTCTCGCCCGGCTGTTCAGCCAGCTGGGGCGGAGTTTTACCGGCATTGAGATCCATCCCGGGGCCCAGATCGGCCGCGGCCTCTTCATCGACCACGGGGCCGGGGTGGTCATCGGCGAGACCGCCGTGGTGGGGGACAACTGCACCATCTACCACGGGGTCACCCTGGGAGGCACCGGCAAGGGGGAGGGCAAGCGCCACCCCACCGTGGGCAACGACGTGTTGCTGGGGGCCGGCGTCAAGGTGCTGGGCCCCATCGAGATCGGGGACGGCAGCCGCATCGGCGCGGGCAGTGTGGTGCTGCGCCCGGTGCCGGCCGGGGCCACCGCCATCGGCATTCCCGCTGCGGTGGTCCGCCAAAACGGCCGTCGGGTCGGCCCGCCAGCCAGCGAGGCCCTCAACCAGCGGGACTACCCCGACTTGCTGCACAACCAGTTGGCCCACCTGGCCCGCCGCCTCGACCGGCTGGAGGGGGAGTGCGGCCGGGGGAGGAGTGCCCGCTGACCGGCTGCTCCATTTCAAATGCTGCCGCCGGCGATTTTGCCGGGGCCACCGGCGGTCTGCTCACTGCCGCCGGTCGGCTGCTATAGGGCCGGGGACATACCGCTCGCCGGTATGCCGCTTTTCTATGCAGGGCGGGAAAAGCACAGCCTTTTCCTGCGCGCAGGCGCTTTGCCCGCGGGCGAGAGGAGCATTCTGCAAAAGAGCCCTCTTACCTGCGGCGCAGGAGCGGAGCGAGAGAGGGGATGGGCTTGCCGGTCGACGGAGTGCGCGGGCGCTGCCATCGCGATTTTGCGGCGTCTCTCCGGCCCGACCACCAGCGCCGTCTAGCCGGTTTTGGGCCAGATGGTGTCCCCCTGTCTCGGTGCAGGGGGGAGCAACGCCGAGAGCTGTGTTACAGAAAAATAGTTGTTCCCCGCTCTTTTGTCACCCGTAAAAGGGAGGGACAAAGGGAAGCAGGGGAGGAGAGAAGAAGTGGCCAGTCAAATGAGGGCGCTTAGACGCCGCTGTCCGCAAGTCCAGCTCCCGCGGGGTATTGGTTTGCCTGTCAGCGCGATTTGGCTGGTTTTCCGACCCACCGGTGTCCCTCCGCCTCGGCACAGAGGGAGTGCACAGGTGCCCAGCCGGCGCAGCGGGTAAAGTTGTCCTTGCTTTCTGCTGCCCACAAGAGGGGGAGGGCAATGCGTCTGCCCGGCGGAGAAGGGAAGACAGAGTTGCCGGTCAAATGAGGGCGCTTAGGCGCTGCCACTGGCGATTTTTTGGCATGCCAGTGGCCTGGTCATCGCCGCTGTTTTGCCCCATTTTCCAACTCGCCGGTGCCCCTTTGCCTCGGTGCAGAAGAAAATGAACAGGGGGAGCAGCAGTTGCAGAAGTGGCAAAATTGTCTCCGCCCCCCTGCCACTCAAAAAGGGCGGGCAATGTGTCTGCCCGGCGAGGGAGGGGAGCTGGCTTGGCCTATGTCAAACCCGTTCCCAATGAAAAGAGAGGGGGGAGCATCGCGCTCCCCCCTCTCTTTTGGACTGTTTGTGGGGACGATTTTGCAAACAGGTCCCTCTTGGCTTTCGGTGCGGCAAAAAGGGCGATTTTTCCCAGCGCGGAATCGGCTACCCCCGCCCGGTGTATTTTTTTGCCTCTTTTTTTACCTTGCCGAAAATCCAGAACCGGCTGACAATGTAGTTGATGGTGGCCGAGAGGGCAGAGGCCCCGATTTTCACCGGGTTTTGGGGCAGCCCCAGCCCTGAGACCAGCAGCGCCATGATGGCGGTTTCCAGCACACAGGTGCCCAACCGGCAGCTGGCAAAATCCCGCAGCCCCCGCCAGACAGCCCTCGCCCCGCCCCCGCGCTGGCGAAAGACAAACCAGCGGTTGGAGAAGTAGGCCGCCACCACATAGATCACCCAGGCGGCCACGTTGGCGACGGCGTAGTTCCAGCCGCACCAGTTGGCGAGGGCGAAAAAGAGGCAGAGGTTTAAAAAGGCGGTAATGGCCCCCCAGAACACATAGTGGGCAAACTGCCGCCAGTTTTTGACGATGTCGCCAATCAGGGCTCGTATCCAGTGAAGCAACCGCTCTCCCCCCTCTCAAATGGGCGGAAAATACTGGTGCATATGCGCCCTTTCTGTCCTATTTTACACCCAAATGGGGGAAAGGGGAAGGCGAGGGGGGGCGGAATTTCCCATTCGTTGCATATCTTGTATGGTTTTTTGTTTACAATTTGGCCAAATTCACTATTCGTTTCACCACTTTTCACCGCTAAAATAAAAAATGTTACAAAACTGTGACCGACCCGGTGACAAGCCTCTGGGGCCGTGCTATAATGTGTATCAAATCGACGGGGCCCCCAACGGCTTTCGTCAAATTCGATTTAGGAGGAAATCTGATGACAACAATTTGGACACCGCTGTTCTCGTTTGTCGTCTTCGTGGTCGTCTTCGCCCTCGGCGACATCGTGGCAGAGAAAACAAAAGGATTGATATCCGCTATTATCGTGGGGTGCTTTGTCTACCTCGTAGGGTTCTGGACTGGCATTATCCCGGCCACTTCGGTTGCGGATAGTACCCTGCCCGGCATGATGAGTGCCTTCGGCATCGCCGTGCTGCTGGTCAACCTGGGCACCATCCTCGACCTGGAGTCCCTGCTGAGAGAGTGGAAGACTGTTGTCATCGCTCTGATTGGCCTGGTCGGCCTGGCCCTGGTCAGCTTCACCATCTCCACCTGGCTCTTCGGCAAGGAGTACGCCCTCAGCGCCGCCTCCCCCATCGCGGGCGGCCTGATTGCCGGCATCATCACCAATGACGCCGCCGTCGCCGCCGGCAAGCCCGCCCTGGGCGGGTTCGCCATGCTGGTCGTGGCCTTCCAGATGTTCGTCGGCATGCCCATTGCCTCCTTCTGCCTGAAGAAAGAGGCCAATAAGATGGTCAAAAACGGCGTTGTCGCCGAGAGCGCTTCCACCGGCAAGAAAAAGAAGATCAACCTTCGCTTCCTGCCTGAGGGCCCCAAGTGCCTCAACACCCCCACCGCCATCATCGCCAAGCTGGGCATCGTGGCCTTCATCGCCTATGTTGTGGCCATGCTGACCGTCATCCCCAATTCCAACCCGGTCAACTACATCCTCAACCCCAACGTGGCCTACCTCCTCTTTGGCATCGTCTTCTGTGAGATCGGCTTCCTGAACAAAAACGCCCTGACCAAGGCCGGCGCCTACGGCTTCTTCAGCATCGCCCTGCTGGCGGTCCTGCCCGGTTCCTTCACCTCGGTCACCCCGGCTGCCTTCCTCGACATGATCCTGCCCCTGATCGGCACCCTGGTCATCGGCGCTGTCGGCATCGGCATCTTCGCCATCGTCATGGGCAAACTGCTGGGCTACAGCCCCCTGGTCTCCATTGCCATCGGCATGACCGCCCTCATCGGCTACCCCGGCACCCAGGTCATCACCGACGAGGTCGTCGCCGGCCTGGACGCCAGCGACGAGCAGAAGGCTGCTGTCTCCGCCGTGATCCTGCCCAAGATGCTCGTCGGCGGCTTCACCACCGTCACCATCGCCTCGGTGGTCTTCGCCGGCATCATCTCCCCCTTCATCTTCTCCTAAGGGAAGAGCGGGAGAGCGCGCATTCACAAAAGCGGTTTCTGTTGGGAAAAATTGCGTCTTGTGAGTTTGAAAAGAAGGTTTTGCGAGTTGACCGCCTGCTTTTGCAGGCGGTTCACTTGCAGAAAGGGGTCGCTTTAAACCGTTAAAGTGCCCCCGGCAATACAACATTGTACAGACGTGCTGTCCACCGGTTTTTCTGGCAGGCAGCCCCTCAAATAAAAAAGGAGTGGATGATTGTGAAAAAAGTGATCAAATGCGGCAAGTTTTTCAGCGCGGTGGACGACAAGGTCCTGGAGAACATCGCCATTGTCATCGACGGCAATAAAATCGAGTCGGTCGGCCCCATCTCCGGGTGCAACTGCGACGGCTGCGAGGTCATCGACCTGTCCGACAAGTTTGTCATGCCCGGCCTGATCGACGCCCATCTGCACACCCTCATGAACGGCGAAGTCACCTGCATGGACGACATGGGCAAAAAGACCATCGGCGACATGACCATCGACAGCATGAAAAACGCCCAGTCCGACCTGATGGCGGGCTTCACCACCGTGCGGGACGAGGGCTCTTACGGCTTTGCCGACATCGCCGTGCGCGACGCCATCAACGCCGGTAAGATCACCGGTCCCAGAATGTTTGTCTCCGGCATCCCCATCGGCACCACCGGCGGCCACTGCGACTCCCACTACAACCCCTACATCACCGGGCAGCACAGCATGGGCCAGGTCATCGACAGCCCTGACGCCGGCCGCAAAGCCGCCCGTTACACCCTGAAATACGGCGCTGACCAGATCAAGGTCATGGCCACCGGCGGCGTCATGTCCATCGGCGACGAGCCCGGCGCCCCCGAGTTCACCTACGAGGAGATGAAGGCCATCCTCGACGTGCCCAACTCCCGCGGCAAGATCTCCACCGCCCACGCCCACGGGGCCGAGGGCATCAAAATCGCCATCCGCGCCGGCATCACCTCCATCGAGCACGGGATGCTGATGGACGAGGAGTGCATGGACATGATGGTCGAGCACGGCACCTACCTGGTCCCCACCATCATCGCCGCCGAGCGGATCGTCGCCATGGGCGTTGAGAACGGCCTGCCGGCCGAGGCGGTGGGCAAGGCCCAGCGCTGTCTGGAGAACCACGGCAAAAACCTGGAGAAATGCCGCGCCAAGGGCGTGAAGATCTGCTTTGGCACCGACGCCGGCACCTACTACAACCGTCACGGCGAGCAGACCCGCGAATTTGGGCTGATGACCGAGTACGGCAAGTTCCCGGTGGCCGAGTGTCTGATTGCCGCCACCCGCACCAACGCCGAGCTGATGAAGTGGAGCGACAAGGTCGGCACCATCGAGGCCGGCAAGCTGGCCGACGTGGTGGCCTTTGACGAGAGCCCCTTTGACAACATCGAAATCATGAACCACTGCTCCTTTGTCATGAAGGACGGCGTGGTTTACAAGGGCTAAAAATACTGGTATAATCTGATAAGTGGCTGTGTGAGCAGCCACTTATCGTTGCTTTATTCGCTTTCGTGCTTTAAACTGCAATTCGCAACAAATGGCTTGCCTGCGCGATTTTGGCGAACAGAGAGGGAGGAATTCCATGAAAAAAGTGCTCTTTTGCGGCCAGCTCTTTCCCGCCACCGGGGAAGAGGTGCTCCGCGACCAGGCCGTTTTGATCGACGGCGAGACCATTGAGGCGGTGATGCCCCGCACCCAGTTTGGGGGGGAGGACTACCAGGTCATCGACCTGTCGGACAAATTTGTCACCCCCGGCCTCATCGACGCCCACGTCCACACCAACATCGACGGCGAACTCAACTTTATGGAGCAGATGATCTCCGAGACGGTGGGGGCCTGCACCATCCGCTCCCTCTGCAACGCCCGCAGCGATTTGATGGCGGGCTTTACCTCCCTGCGGGACATGGGCTCCTACGGCTTTGCCGACATCGCCCTGCGCGACGGCATCAACGCCGGCAAGGTGGTGGGGCCGCGGATGCTCTGCTCCGGGCTCTGCATCGGCTCCACCGGCGGCCACGCCGACTCCTGGTTCAACCCCTATATCACCGGGATGCACGAGTACGGCTATGTCATCGACGGCCCCGACGAGGCCCGCAAGGCCGCCCGGCTGATGTTCAAGTACGGCGCCGACCAGCTCAAGATCATGGCCACCGGCGGGGTGGGTTCCCCGGGGGAGCCGGGCGCGCCCGAACTCTCCTTTGAGGAGATGAAGGCCATGCTCGACATCGCCAACAGCCGGGGCAAGCTCTCCTCGGCCCACGCCCACGGCGCCCAGGGGATCAAAAACGCCATCCGCGCTGGGGTGGCCACCATCGAGCACGGGATGCTGATGGACGACGAGTGCATCGACCTGATGGCCGCCCACGGCACCTACTTGGTCCCCACCATCATCGCCGGCGACCGCATTGTCGAGTACGGCACCGACGCCGGCATCCCCGCCTCGGCGGTGGAGAAATCGGCCCGCTGCCTGGAAAACCACCAGAGAAACCTGGCCAAGTGCCGGGAGAAGGGGGTCAAAATCGGCTTCGGCACCGACGCCGGCACCTTCTTCAACCACCACGGCGAGCAGACCTATGAGCTGGTGCTGATGGTCCGCTACGGCTTTACCCCCGCCCAGGCCCTGCTGGCGGCCACCAAGGTCAACGCCGAGCTGATGCGCTGGTCCGACCGGGTGGGCACCGTGGAGGCCGGCAAATTCGCCGATTTTGCCGCCTTTGACCAAAACCTGTTGGAACACATCGAAGCGGTGAGCGACTGCTCCTTCGTCATGAAGGGCGGCCAGGTCTGCAAGGGGCAGGCTCCCGCCGAATGACAACTGAGATCGCAAATCCATACATACAGATAAAAGGAGAATGGTAAGATGAAACAAGTCCTGCGCTGCGGCCACCTGTTCGACACCGACACCAAGCAATTCGTCGAGGGGGTCGACCTCTACATCGACGGCAACAAGATCGAGGCCCTGTCCACTGGCGCCTCTCTGAAGGAGGGCTATGAGGTGGTCGACCTGTCGGACAAATACGTCCTGCCCGGCCTCATTGACTGCCATGTCCACGTGAACATGAACGGGGAGCCCGCCACCGACTACATGAGCAAGCAGACCATCGGCGACTCCACCATCACCGCCATCTGCAACGCCCAGTCCGACCTGATGGCCGGTTTCACCACCATCCGCGACGAGGGGTCGGTCTTCTTCACCGACATCGCCGTGCGCGACGCCATCAACGCCGGCAAGATCGACGGCCCGAGAATGTTCTGCTCCGGCATCCCCATCGGCACCACCGGCGGCCACGCCGACAGCAACTTCAACCCCTACATCACCGGCGACACCAGCATGGGCTTCATCATCGACAGCCCCGACGAGGGCCGCAAGGCCGCCCGCAAGGACTTCAAATACGGCGCCGACCAAATCAAATTGATGGCCACCGGCGGTGTCCTCTCCTTTGGCGACGACCCGGGCGCCCCCGAGTTGACCTTTGAGGAGATGAAGGCCGTCATCGACGAGGCCAAGGTCAAGGGCCGCATCACCTCCGCCCACACCCACGGGGCCGAGGGGATCAAGATGGCGGTGCGCGCCGGCATCACCTCGATCGAGCACGGCACCATGGCCGACCAGGAGGCCCACGACCTGATGCTGGAAAACGGCACCTGGCTGGTCCCCACCCTGCAGGCCCCCTGGCACATCATGAAAAACGGCACCCAGATGGGCATTCCCGCCCCCCTGGTGGAGAAGTGCGGAAAGGTGATGGAGACCCATTTTGCCACCTTTGCCCGCGCCTACAAGATGGGCATCAAAATCGCCTTTGGCACCGACACCGGCACCCCCTTTGCCACCCACGGCAGCCAGGCGCTGGAGTTTGAGCTGATGGTGAAACAGGGCATGGACCCGGGCGACGCCATCCTCTCGGCCACCAAGTGGGCCGCCCAGCTCATCCGCTGGGAGGACCGGGTGGGCGCCCTCAAAGAGGGGCTGCTCGCCGACGTGGTGGCTGTGGACAGCGACCCCCTGGCCGACATCACCGCCCTCAAAGCGGTCACCTTTATCATGAAAGACGGCAAGGTCTACAAAAACTAGACATCTACTAAATGTCATAAAGGCGTCGCCTCCATCCTGTAAAAGGGTGGGGGCGACGCCTTTTAAGGTCCGCTTTTTCTCCTCTTTGTAATGGGGAACCCTGTCGAAAGAATACAGGGGGTAGAGCCCTTGTCGAAACGAAACCACCCGCGTGACTAAGCCATTTATTTCAAAGTTGTAAAGATGCGTCCATCCCTCCAAAATCGACAATCTGCGCCGTTTTCCAGCCCTATAATGAAGCTAAACCAGTCACATCGGGACGGGAAACGTCGCAGACAGCACGAGCTCTGTCAAACCAGAGGGGAATGCGCAACGCCCCCTCGAAAGGAGAAAAAAATGGATGCTTTTGAAAAGGATTTTGGACAGTTTATTGACAGCCTAAAGTACGACGAGTTTGAGGGGATTCTCTTCAACTTGGTGCGGGACGCCTACATGGCCGGTTACCGCAAGGCAGGGGGGACGGTTCCCGCCAACCAGCCGGTCTTTCGCATCATCGCCGACTTTCAGACCAGCAGCCCCCGCCTCTAGAGAGTACATATCCCCGCCCGCCGAACGGCGAGCGGGGGAGAGGGGCAAATCTTTTTTCTCTCCCTTCGGCCCACCCCCGCCAAATCGTGGTATAATGGGGGCAACCGCAGCCACCCCTGCCGTGCGGCGGGCGGCCTGCAAAGCTACTTGAAGAAAGAGGGAACTTGTCATGCTGGAAAAATTGCCCCAGACCTTCCTCGACTATGTAGAGGAAAACCGCCAGGTCTTGATCGACCTGATCGCCGACCTCTGCGCCATCCCCGCCCCCTCCCACAACGAAGGGGCCCGGGCCGACTTCTGCAAGCGCTGGTTTGAAGCGCACGGCGCCCAGGGGGTGTACATAGACGAGGCCCTCAATGTGGTCTACCCCTACGGCTGCAAGCCGGAGGGGGACGTGATGATCTTCATGGCCCACACCGACACCGTCTTCCCCGATTTGGAGCCCTTTGCCCCCCACTGTGAGGGCGGCAAGATGTACTGCCCCGGCGTGGGGGACGATACCGCCAACCTGGCCGTGCTGATGCTGCTGGCGGCCTATGTCACCCGCCAGGGGCTGCAGGCCGACTGCGGCGTTCTCTTTGTGGCCAACTCCTGCGAGGAGGGGCTGGGCAACCTCAAGGGCTCCCGCCAGCTGGCAAAGGACTACGCCGGGCGCATCCGCCAGGTGGTCTCCTTTGACGGCTACTACCTGATGCTCTGCAACGGTGCGGTGGGCTCGCAGCGCTACCGGGTCGAGATCAAGACCGAGGGCGGCCACTCCTACGGAAACTTTGGCAACCGCAACGCCATCGCCTGCCTGGCCTCGATGATCGACACCCTCTACACCGTCAAAGCCCCCACCGGCGGGCGCACCACCTACAATGTGGGGACCATCTCCGGCGGCACCTCGGTGAACACCATCGCCCAGAACGCCGAGATGCTCTACGAGTTTCGCTCCGACTGCCGGGAGGACCTGGCCTTCATGCAGAACTTTTTTGAAAAGACCGTCGAGTGCTACCGCGCCATGGGCATCGAGGTGGAGGTCGAGCTGCTGGGCGAGCGCCCCTGCACCGGCGATGTGGACCCCGCTGCCCAGCGGGAGCTGGAGGGCCGCTGCCTCGACGCCATCGAGCAGTTCACCGGCAAGCGCGTCGAGATGCTGGCCTCCTCCACCGACTGCAACATCCCCCTCTCCCAGGGGATCCCCGCCGCCTGTTTCGGGGTCTGTACCGGGGGCGGCGCCCACACCCGGGGCGAGTGGATCGATTTGGAGAGCCTGCCCACCGGCATGAAGATCGCCGGGTCGCTGGTGCTCTCCTATTTCCACAACTGATATTGAAAACAGAGAGAGGGCCGGCCCCAATCGGGGCCGGCCCTCTTTTTTTGGCTGTCTGCACTCAACTGGCCCGGCTCTCATCCTCGCCCGACTGCTGCCGGATGAGGGAGATGACCTGGTCGATGGACATCCCCGAGTCGGAGATGGTCTGATAGACAGCGCTGAGCTCTGATTGCTGCTTTTCGCGGACGATCTGCTTGCGGGTCTCCTCCAGCTCCACAATGGTGTTCTTGTGCCGGGTGATCTGGGCCTCGACCTTCATCAGCTCTTCGTCGAAGTTTCGCGCCTTCTTTGGACGTGCCATATTGCGCCCCCTTCCTTCGGATAGCGGTATAGTTGCATTATAGACCGCATTCCGGCGCGATATGCGCCCTTTTTTGTCGCCGCTGGGATTTGGGGGCCGACCCCTAGCGGGCGGTCAATTTCTCCACCAAAAGCCCCGTCAGGGCGTCGACCCCGGCGCGGTCGGTGCCCAGGGCGTAGAGGGCCTCGGCCTGCCGGTGTGCCTCCTGGGCCTCGGCGCAGAGGCGAGCGGCCTCCCGCACCAGCTCTTTGGCCGCCTTTTTGTTGAAGGAGAGGCGGTTGCGGTAGGGGTAGAGGGCGTCCAGATCGGTGAAGCGGCGGCTGTACACGTGGCGAAAGGGGGTGGGCAGCGCCTGAGCGTAGGCGTTTTGCCGCGGTTCGCTGACAAAACAGAGGTCCGCCTCGGGCAGGACCAGGTGTTCCAGCTTGTCGTAGGGGGAGAGGGGGGAGTAACAGGCGTAGACGTCGTACCCGGCGGCCAGGGCGATCTTGGCCATCCGCTCCAAAAAGAGGGGGGCCGCCGTCTGGTAGCTGTCCTCCAGCAAGATGACCCGGCCAAAGCCCGCCGCTGTCTCGCAGAGGGGCTGGGGCCCGGACGGCGTCAGGTGGGAGAGGAAGCGGTCAAAGGTCCGCCCCGCCTTGTCCAGCGGGGGCAGCAGCCGCTTGGCGGTGGAGAGGGCGTACCGCTCCAGCTTGGGCAGGTCGAGACAGGGGGTCACCACGGCGCTGTTGTCCCGCAGCAGCGAGGCCGCCGCCGAGAGGAAGCGGCCGGAGCGCCGCTGCAGCCGGGCGCTCTCGTCCAGCCGGGCGGTGATCTCCTCCCGGTGGGGGGCGATCGCCGCCGGGTCGGTGAAGCGGTAGAGGTCGACAAACTGCTCTGCGAGGGCAGGGTAGCGGGGGACCATCCCGTGGGGCGGGGTGCCGTCCACCACCCCCAGGTGCAGCCCGGGGCAGAGAACGGCGTCGTAGGAGCCCGGGTCGGAGGCGCAGTGGATGAACTCCACCGTCTCCCCCCGGTCGAGCAGGGCCTCCCCCACCCGGCGCAGCAGGGTGGACTTGCCGCAGCCCGGGCAGCCGCCCAGTATGTAGGTGGTAAAGGCCGGGTCGCCCCCGTCCAGGGCGCCAAAATAGCTGGCAAAGCCCACCGGGCTGTTGGCGGCCAAAAAGAAGTCCAGCCGCTTTCCCTTGTGATCCATCATGTCAAAACCCCTTTTCTCCGGCGAGGGAAGGTCGGCGGCGCGCCCCGCCCCTCTCGCCGGAAGGGGGGCAGGGGAAAAAGCGCCGCCGGAGCGGCCGCTCATTTTGCCGCAGGGAAATGGTAGGGCATTCTATTCCTCCCCGGCCTTTTTTGACACCGTCCCACCGCCGTCCTTTCCCGAAAAAATCCCTCTTTTTCCGTTGCAAAGCCGGCGGATTGTGATACAATAAAATAGAGTGTAGAGGCGACTGCCGCCCCCTTTTGAAAGCGGGGGACCGCCGCTTTTTGCCGCCGCCCGCCGGGCGGATGTCACAGCTATTTCGCCGGGTGCGCCCCGGCAGTCAATTGGGAGGATTGCACGATGAAAAAATTCCTGGTGGAGATGTCTGCCCGCCACGTTCACGTGACCGAGGCCGACCTGGAAACGCTGTTTGGCAAGGGCGCCAAGCTGACCCCCAAAAAGGATCTGTCCCAGCCCGGGCAGTTCGCCTGCGAGGAGCGGGTCGACGTGGTGGGCCCCAAGGGCACCCTGCCCCACGTCTCGATTTTGGGCCCCACCCGTTCGGCCACCCAGATCGAGGTCTCGGCCACCGAGGCCCGCAAGCTGGGCGTCGCCGCCCCGGTGCGGGAGTCCGGCGACGTGGCTGGCAGCGCCCCCTGCAAACTGGTGGGCCCCGCGGGTGAGGTCGAGCTGAGCGAGGGCGTCATCGTCGCCAAGCGCCATGTACATATGACCCCTGAGGACGCCGCCGCCTACGGTGTTTCCGACAAGGAGATCGTTCAGGTCAAGGTCGACACCCCTGAGCGCTCCCTCATCTTTGGCGATGTGGTGATCCGCGTCAGTGACAAGTTTGCCACCGCCATGCACATCGACACCGACGAGGCCAACGCCGCCGGCAACCCCCGCGAGGGCGAGTTCGTCAAGTAGGCGTTTTATCCGAAAAAAAGAGCCATTCCGCCCACAGGCGACCCTGCCGGAATGGCCTCTTTTTTACTCCTATATGTCAAAGAAATAACGAGCTGCCGACAGCGTCTTTTCGCTGTGGAAGATAAATTTTGAGGAGGATATGTAACTGTGAGCAGATTTATTGCGGAATTTGCGTGCAACAAACCCGACGACATGATCAAGTTCATCTCGGAGGACTTCTTTTTGAAAGAGGGGTTCGAGGTGGCCAATGTCAAGGGTGAGATCGTCTGGAAGAAGGGCGTCGGCATGATGACCGCGCCCCAGTTTGTCAAGCTGGTCTACGGCGGCGGCAAGGTCCACATCGAGGCCTGGCTGAAATACGCCATCCTCCCCGGCGTCTACGCGGGGGAGATGGGGCTGGACGGCTTTATAGGCGCCCTGCCCAAGGCCAACTTGAAAAAGCGGGTGGACACCCTCATCGGCCTGCTCAACCAGGTCACCCCCGCCGACGCGGTGCCCCAGGGCGCCCCCGCCGCTGCCGTTCAGGGCGCTGCGGTCCCCCCGGCGGGCGCTCCCCAGGGCGCGCCCCAGGCGGCTGTCGCCCAGCCCGCCCCGGTGCCGGTGGCCGTTCACAACCCCACCAGCAAGGCGGTGCTGGCCCTGGTGGTGGGCATCCTCTCCATCCCCGTGTCCTGGTACTTCTCGGCCCTGCTGGGCATTGTCCTGGGGATCGTGGGCATCACCGCCGGCATCACCGGCATCAAGTCCACCTCCAAGGTGATGGCCATCTTCGGCCTGGTGCTGAGCATCATCGGCGCCGCTCTCGGCGCTGTGGGCTGGATTTTGAACATCGTGTTGCTGGCCGCCTAGTCTCCCGTTTGGCCGCGGCCTATTTCCCGCCAAAAAAGGGCGCTCCCGCTGTTGGAGCGCCCTTTTTCGTGGTATAATAGCCACAAAGTGGCGGTGATACCGGGGATGGCCGGGCAGATGCGCAGACGCCGTTTGCCCCCTGCTCTATGGCCAGAGCCCGCTGCGCGGCTGCAGTGGCGGGACGGCCGGTCGGGCCGTCTTTCCCTGTCCGCCCCGCGCCGGTAAAAACTGCCGCCGCCCCCGTAAAACCACAGCCGCGGGCGGAAAGCCGCCCCCCACTACAAAAAAACGAGGAGGGAACCCCCTTTGAAACTTGTCACCTGGAACGTCAACGGGCTGCGCGCCTGTATCACCAAGGGCTTTTTTGACTTTTTTGCGGCGGCCGACGCCGACCTGTTCTGCATTCAAGAGACCAAAATGCAGGAGGGACAGGTCCCGATAGAGACCCCGGGCTATGCCCAGTACTGGAACAGCGCCCTCAAAAAGGGCTATTCCGGCACCGCCGTCTTTGCCCGCACCGAACCCCTGTCCTTCACCCGGGACATCGGCATCGACACCCACGGCACCGAGGGGCGGGTCCTCACCCTGGAATACCCCCAGTTCTACCTGGTCAACGTCTACACCCCCAACTCCAAAGAGAAGCTGGCCCGCATCGACTACCGCATGCAGTTTGAGGACGATTTTCGCGCCTACCTGCACGCCCTGGACGAGAAGAAGCCGGTCATCGTCTGCGGCGACATGAACGTCGCCCACCAGGAGATCGACCTGAAAAACCCCAAGAGCAACCGGGGGAACGCCGGGTTCTCCGACCAGGAGCGGGAGAAGTTCGGCGCCCTTCTCGACAGCGGGTTTACCGATGTCTTTCGCGCACGCAACCCCGACTTGACCGGCGCTTACAGCTGGTGGAGCTACCGCTTCAACGCCCGCAAGAACAACGCCGGGTGGCGCATCGACTACTTCTTGGTCTCTGCGCGCATTGCCGGGGCGGTGAGAGACTGCATCATCCACAGCGACATCTTCGGCAGCGACCACTGCCCCGTCTCGCTGGAAATCGACCTCTGAGCAGGCCAAAAAGGGAGGGCTGACCGTGGAGAAGATCGCCCTGTCCCCCGCCGCCGCGGCCGTCCTCGAGCGGCTGGAGGCGGCGGGCTTTCCCGCCTATGCGGTGGGGGGCTGTGTCCGCGACAGCCTTCTTGGCCGCCCGCCCCACGACTGGGACGTGACCACCGCCGCCCGGCCCGAACAGGTGCTCGCCCTCTTTGGCGACTGCCACCCCATTCCCACCGGCATTGCCCACGGCACAGTCACCCTCTTTTGGGAGGGGGAGGCCGTGGAGGTGACCACTTTTCGCGTCGACGGGCCCTACCGCGACCACCGCCACCCCGACAAGGTCGCCTTTGCCGACCGCGTCGAGGAGGATCTGGCCCGCCGGGACTTCACCGTCAACGCCCTGGCCTACTCCCCCCGGCGGGGGCTCTGCGACCCCTTCGGGGGGCGGGCGGACCTGCAAAACCGCCTCATCCGCTGTGTGGGCAGACCCGCTCGCCGCTTTGAGGAGGATGCCCTGCGGCTGCTGCGGGCGGTCCGCTTTGCTGCCCAGCTCGGCTTTGCCATCCACCCCGCTACCGCCGCCGCCATGGACGCGGCGGCCGGGCTGCTGTCCGGTGTTTCGGGGGAGCGGGTGCTGGCCGAGTGGCGGCGGTTCCTCCCCTGTCCCGGGGCGGGGGCGCTGTTGGCCCGGTTCGGCTCCCTCTTCTGGGCCGTTGCCCCCGCCCTCCGCCCCGCTGGGGGAGAGGAGGGCGGCTGGCTGGCCGCCGCCGAAGCGGTCGAGGTCGCCCCGACCGACTTTTTCCTCCGCCTGGCCCTCCTCTGTCTGGCCGGGCCGGCGGGGGGGGCCGTCGGACGCGCCGAGGCACTGCTTGCCCGCCTGCGTCCCGACCGCCGCACCGCCGGGGAGGTGACGGCCCTGGTCGCCGCCGCCTACGCCCCCATTCCCCGGGAAACGCCCGCCCTCTGCCGGCTTTTGGCGGACAGGGGGCGGGAGGGGGCCCTCCGTCAGGTCGCCCTCTGGCGGGACACAGGCCGCCTCTCTGGCGGGGAGACCGAACAGCTCACCGGCGGACTGCTGTCCCTGCTGGAGCAGGGGGTCTGTCTCACCGTTCGGGAGCTGGCCCTTTCCGGCGGCGACCTGCTGGCCCTGGGGGCCGTCCCGGGCCCCCAGATGGGCCGGTTGCAGCGGGCTTTGTTGGAGGGGGTCTGGACCGGGCGCGCCGCCAACACCCGGGCGTCACTGGAACCCCTGGCCCGGGCGCTGCTGGAAGAGGAGGCCCCCCTCCCATAAGCGCAAAAAAGAGAGGTGTCGCATTGAGCGACGCCTCTCTTTTGGCTGTCTCTATTTTTTCTCCACGGCGACCCAAATTTCGCAGCAGTAGTCGGGGGAGTCCACCTGGTCGGACGGGTAGGCCTCGAAGTCGGGCCCCCCGCAGGGCTGGTACTCGCTGGCGGGGAAGAACTCGCTGTAGATCCGGCGGTAGAGGGCTTGAAATGCGTCGGGCATGGCCCCGGTGCAGGGGAAGACCACATAGGTGTGGGCGGGGATGTCCTCCAGCGTAAAGTCCGCCTCGGCGATGGGGGCGCCGTTGTAGACCCCGCCGATGCCGTAGGGAAAATCCCGGTCGGCCGCGTCCTCGCCGAAACTGGCCCCCAGCAGCCGCTGGCCGAAGGGGCTTTTCTGGTCGGTGTAGCGGCAGAGGGCGGGGATGGTGCCGTCTGCGCCGCACTGCCGCCAGAATGCCGAAATCTCGGCGGCGGTGGTCTCCTCCCCCCGCGGCACCCGCTTCTTTTTGGCGATCATCTGAAAGGGGCCCTGCTTTACAATGCGATAGTCCATGGTCGTTCCTCCGTCTAAAATCAATTTTGCGGAGAGGGGGGAGAAGGTCTTGAGAACGGCGCCACCGGCCTTGGCCTGAGAGGGGGTCACCCCGTGAAAGCGGGTGAAGGCCCGGGCAAAGCTCTCGGGGGTGTCGTAGCCGTATTTCAGGGCGATGTCCAGCACCCGCCGGCCGGTGCCGACCAACTCGCTCCCCGCCAGGGAGAGCCGCCGCCAGCGGATGTACTCCCCCAGGGTGAAGCCGCAGAGGATGGCGAACACCCGCTGAAAGTGAAAGCTGGAGGACAGCGCCCGCTCGGCCACCTCCTCGTAGTCCACCGGTTCGGTGAGGTGTTCCTCCACATAGTCGATGGCCCGCTGTATCCCGGTGATCCAGTTCATCTCCACACTCCCTTCCGCATGAGACCATGATACCCCTTGGCGGCGCCGGGTTCTTGACTTTCCCTGCGCCGGGGTGTCAGACAATTCTTTCTCCCACTCTACCACACCTGGCCGCTGTGTGGCAAAAAAGGGCCGGCGCAATGGTGCGCCGGCCCGTGAACACGCCCTTTATTTTCCCATGTGGGGCACGTCTTCGCTGTTGCGGGAGAATTTGCGCTTGAACAGGGCGATGAAGCCCCGCAGCGAGAAGGGGAGCACCGGGTAGAAGTACCGGTTCCCGGTGACAGTGGGGTTGGAGTAGGCCAGCCAGAGACAGAAGACCAGCACCGGCAAAAAGCCCCAGATCCCTCCTGCCCAGGCCCCGATCAGCAACAGCATCCGGCAGAACTTGATGGAGTACCCCAGCTCGATGCTGGGCTGGGAGAAGGTGGCGATGGCCACAAAGGCCATGTAGAAGATGACCTGGGGCACCACCACCCCCGACTGCACCGCAAAGTCCCCCAAAATCAGCCCCCCCACAATGCTCAGGGAGCTGGCCAGCGCCGTGGGGGTGTTGACCGAGGCCAGCCGCAGCCCGTCGATGGCGAACTCGATGAGGAGCAGCTGCAAAATCAGGGGGATGCCGGTGTCGTTTTGCACCTTGAGAAAGGAGAGGAGGGGCGGCAGGGCGTCCTGGTAGTGCAGCAGCACCAGCCAGAGGGGGGTCACCAGCATGGTCAGCAGGGAGGTGGCGATCCGGATCAGCTTCATGTACCACCCCACCAGGGGCGGGAAGTAGAAGTCGTCCGCCTCCTGCGAGAAGTCGGCCAGCCAGGTGGGCAGGATGATGGCGGTGGGGCAGTTGTCCACGATCAGCACCACCCGCCCCTCCACCAGCTGGGCGGCGGCCACGTCCGGCCGCTCGGTGTTGCGCACCTTGGGAAAGGGGTTGGTGGAGGGCTTTTTCAGCAGCAGCTCCACCAGGTTTTGCTGGTTGATGACCATGTTTTTGGGGGTGAGGGCCTTGATTTTCTCCCGCAGCTCCCCCACCAGCTTGGGGTCGGCCACCCCGTCGATATAGCCCAGGGCCACGTCGGTCTTGGAGGACTCGCCCACCGACAGCATCTCAAAGGTCAGCCGCGGGTCGCGGATGCGCCGGCGGATGAGGGCGGTGTTGAAGACCACCGTCTCGGAGAACCCATCCCGCGAACCCCGCAGCACCTTGTCCTTCTCCGGCTCGTCGATGCCCCGGTTGGGGTAGGTGCGGGTGTCCATCACCACCGCCCCGGCAAATCCCTCGATCACCAGGACAGAGGGGCCCGACAGCACCGCCTGGGCGGCCTCCTCCGGGCGCTCGGTCACTGCGTATTCGGTGTAGGGGAGAAAGCGGCGGCAGAAGTCCTCCAGGTCCTCCAGGGCGTCCATCTGCTCCGGGGTGATGGAGAAGAAAAACTGTAGGATGCGCTGGAAGAGGTCGTCCTTCATGAACCCGTCTAAAAAAAAGACCGAGCACTGCCGGCCGCCGATGACCACCGGCTTTTCCAGCAGGTCAAAACTCTCTTTCAGGGGGAGCAGGCGGGCAATTTCCTCACGCTTCAAAACGATCACCTCAATTTCCCCATCAGTGTTCCCCAAACGCGGCTGTTTAACCCATTTTTTCTGTGACCTCTTTTCGCCCTGCGCCGGCGGGGGCCGCGCTGCAAAAAAGAGAGGTCGCCTCCCTCTGCGGGGCGACCTCTCTTTTCAAGGCTTTGTCTGGGGTCCAAATGGAAAGTCAACCGACTTTTGCAAGGCTATTGGGCCGCCTTGTGGCCAATAAGTCGCATTAAGCTAACCTATATAAGTTAAAATCTTACTGATTCAACCGTTTTTCTTCTTCAGCAAAGAAAAAAAGTGATTTTTTCTCTCGCTCACACGGGCGCTTTCGCTTGGACTCTGCGTGATAAGCTCTGCAAGCATCGCAATCACCGTGCCGTTCACAATCCTTCTTTTTGCACGGACAATCTTCCTTATACATTATTGCCTCCACAAGTCACGACTTATCGAGTGCGCCTTCTCACCCAAAAGCACACCGCTCTTTTCACCACCGACCATATCGCCCTCTTTGTTGCAAGGGGTCTGCGGGGACTCATCTCGGCGACGAGGCTCAGAGAGGGGCGTCGCCCCTTCCCCTGTTGACAGCCACCCCCACTTGCCGTACACTGAAAAAGCCCCCTTGCGGGCGGAAAAGGAGTGGATGAGAGATGGCAAAACCCAGCGACCGCTTTATCGTTGTCTACAAGCAGGGCACCATGAGCGTCACCCAAATCTGGGTGGACCGGGCGACGGGGGTCAACTACCTCTTTCACCAAGAGGGGTACTCCGGCGGGCTCACCCCGCTGCTGGACCGCTACGGCAAGCCGGTGATCAGCCCCATCCCCTTCCCGGAAGGACAGTAAAAGAGCCCGCCCCCCTCCAAGGTCGAGAGGTGCGGGCTCTTTTTCAGCGGGAGAGGCGGCAGAGGGCCCGGTGGGCCAGATACCCCAGCAGCAGTGCGGCCGCTAGCCCCCACAGCGGGGGATGAAAGAGGACGTGGGGGAGGAGAAAGCGGCCCACGGCCGCCAAAGCTAGGCAGAGGACCATCACCCCTGCCCCCATGCCAAAAGAGAGGGTGCGCCGGGTCGTCCCCCTCTCCGCCAGGGGGGTGCGCCCCACCCAGAGGTAGAGGCCCGCCACCGCGGCCGCCAGCACCCCCCAGGTGAGCAGGTCGCCCGCGGTGATGGCCCAGCGCCAGTCGTACGCGCTGCCGTGCAGCAGGGCGTTTGCCGCCTGGCCGATTGCCCCCGAAAAGAGAAAGTCGAGCCCCACCAATAGCAACAGGCCCAGCAGCACCGTGTCCGCCCAGTCGCAGAGGACGGCCCTCCGCCGCTTGCGGCCGGCCCCGGCCAGAATGTCGTCGCAGAAAGCCCGAAAGTCCCGCCCCAGCACCTGCTGCGGCCCCTCGCCCCGCTGTTGGGCCTCCCAGAACATGGCCTTCAGGTCGTCGGCCACCGCCTCCAGCTCTCCCTCGTCCATCTGCTTGAGCCGCAGATAGGTGAGGATGTCGGCCAGGTAGCGCTGGCCCTCCTCGGTGAGACAGGCGACCTCGCTATCTCTCTTCATCTCTGTTTCCCCCTCTCAACAGGCGGCCCACAGCCGCCGCCATCTCCTGCCAGTGCCCCTCGAAGAGGGCCAATTCCGCCCTCCCCGCCGGGGTGATGTGAAAGTACTTTCGCCTGGGCCCCGCAGGGGAGACCCGGTGGGTGGCGGCAATCAGGCCGCCCCTTTCCAGCCGCAGCAGCAGGGGGTAGATGGTCCCCTCTGAGATGTCGGTCAGCCCGTACTGCCGCAGCTTCTGCGAGATTTCATACCCGTAGGTCTCCTCCCGGGAGATGACCTTGAGGACACAGCCCTCCAAGGTCCCTTTGAGCATCTGCGAAGGAATCATCACCTGGCCTCCCTTTTGGTATCTTGCAATGCAATGTACAGAGACTACATTGTATTGCAAGATACTGCTTTTGTCAACCCCTTGCCCCCAAAAGGACAGTGATGCCGATCCCCATTGGGAGAGAAGGTTTGCCAGTTTGTCCAGCCGCCTTGAGGCGCGCGCATGGGTATAGTATGATGGAAAGAAAATGGGTGCACCCCGGGCGGACAAGGGGAAACCACAAATTGAAATCGGTCGAGATGAAAAAAGAGGGGCGTGTCTGCGGATGGAATACAGGGAACAAATTCACTCTGAACTAAGGCGGATTGCAAGAAAGGTGCCCTATAACCGGGCGGTGATCGGGTGCGCCAACCTCTTTCAGGGGCTGTCCTTTCGCCTGACAAAACTCCCGAGGGGGGTGACCAGCAGACAGGTCGTGATAAAAGGGCACAGGGGGCTTCCCTTAAAGGTAGAGATATTTGAGCCGGAGAATAGAACAGAAAAGCTGCCCTGCTTGATTTATGTGCACGGAGGGGCGTTTAGCTATAAAGCTTCCGCCTATCACAAAAAACTCGCGTCGCTCTATGCGGGGAAGGCGGGGTGCAGGGTGTGTTTTCCAGACTATCACTTGACGCCGAAATACCCCTATCCAGCTGCCTACGACGATGTTTTGGCCCTGTACAGATGCGTTGTGGACCGTTCGGGGGAGTTTGGCGTGGACAGGGGGAGGATCGGCGTGGCGGGGGACAGCGCCGGCGCGTCGATTGCCGCGCTGATTTGCAACCGCTGTGAACGGGAAGGGCTGAAGCCGCCCTGTGTGCAGATGCTGGTGTACCCTGTGACAGATGTGGAGATGCAGACGGATTCGATGAAACGGTTTTCGGATACGCCGATATGGAATTCCAAAAACAACAGGCGGATGTGGTCGTATTACGGCAAGACCTTGAAGGCGGAAGAGAGGTATGACGCCTCGCCGATGCACAGCCGCTTGCCCCAGGTCATCCCCGACACCTATATTGAAACGGCGGAATACGACTGTCTGCACGACGAGGGCGTTCTGTACGGAGAGAGGTTGCGAGAGGCGGGGGCGAATGTGGAGATAAGCGAGACCAGAGGGACCATTCACGGATACGACTGCGCCATAAACACCAAAATAGCGACTGAAAATATCGAAAAGCGCATCCTGTTTTTGAGAAAAGGGTTTGGCGGCGGTCCCCCGGCCTGATTGGTTCCAATTTGCAAGGTCGCCTCCCCGCATGGAAACGGGTCGTTTCCGAGCGGGTGGGAACATCGGCAAAGGCCGCGGCTTAAAAGGGGTCTGCCCGCCTGTTTCCCCATTTTGGCGAAGGCGGGTTTGCCAAATCCCAACAGCAGCGCCTTCACTGCAATGGGGGCAAAAAAAGGCCGCTCCGATGAGGAGCGGCCCTTTTTACTGGCAGGGAGCAGGCGGTTACAAAACACCCAAGGCGTTGCAGACGGTCATGCCGAGCATCACCGCCAGGGTGAGGATGGTGCCGGGGGCCGACAGGTAGACCCCCGCCTTCTGCGCCGGGGTGAGGACGGTGCAGGGGTTTTCCAGGCGGAAGGTGTCCTTGTGGTTGACCGCCTCGATGACAAAGAGGACAAACCCGCTCACCGCCGCCGCCAGGCAGAGCAGGGAGAGCAGCAGGATCGGCAGCAGGTAGGGCAGCTTGGAGAGGAGGTAGGTCATGACATAGCGCTCGCTGCCCCCGCCGGTGAGCACCGACAGGTCGATGTGCCCGGCCAGGATGGACTGGGTGGCACCGATGAGGTTGATGGAGAGGTGGATCCCCAAGGCCGGCCAGATGGACTGGGCCTTGACCGCCACAAACCCGGCGGCGATCCCCATCATGATGGCGTAAAACAGCTGCTGGTAGTTCATGTGGGTCAGCCCGAAGGAGACGCCCACCACCACAATGGCAAACCAGCTGCCAAAGGGCAGGGTGTGGCAGAGCAGGGTCCCCCGGAAAATCAGCTCCTCCATCAGCGGGGCGGCCAGAGCCATGAAGAAGAAGGAGATGAGGGCGTTGGCAAAGCCGGTGTCGGTCACCAGGCTGGGGGCCGCGAGCTCCACCCCGAACAGCAGCTGGATGATGGTGAAGAGAAAGTTGAAGACGTAGCTGACGCCGTAGGTCAGCCCCACCCCGATGAGGGTCCACTTGGCGATCTCCTTGCCGCTGGCCTTGGGCTTTGTAAAGTAGGTGCGCACCTTGTGGGGCTGGCCGGCGTTGCCGATGAGCAGCAGCAGGGGGGCCATCACCAGGTAGAGCGAGCCGTAGGAGATCAGGTTGGCCACGGTGTCAAAGGCGGTGGTGCTCATCCGCACCCCCAGCAGCTTCATCGCCATCAGCACCCCCAGGGCCACCAGGTTGGTGCCCACCACCAGCAAGAGCAGCAGCAGGCTGTTGCGGTTGGAACAGCGCCGCAGCGCCTTTTTGGCCTGTTTTACGGGGGAGAGAGGGGGGGCGACCGGCGGCACAGGGGGTACCTCGCTCCCCGCGGCGGGGGGCGGGGTGAAGTTGGCGCCCCCTTCGGGGCAGTCAAAGGCCGGGGCGGGGGAGGGACTCTCCGGCGCCCCCGGCGCGCCGCCCGCGTCAGGCTGTTCCCCCGGCTGGGGGGAGAGAGGGGACTGTGGGGTGAAGTTGGTTTCTTCCATCAGTTATGACCACCTTTGTTGCGGAAAATAAAGTTGTGAGAAAACGCCCTTTTGCGGGCGGTTTTGGCATTTGTCCCCTATTGTAACACCCAAATGTGAACAAGTCCAGAAGATGGGGGAAGTCGTGAAAAACGGCCTGAAAGGGGCTTGTGATGGGCCGCGGCGGACCCTGAGGGCCCGGGGGAGAAGAGAGGATTTTGTAAATTTTTTTTGGCGGGCCCCGCTATTTTTCGGGGAGAGCGGCGGGGGAGTCGGGCCCTTCGCTCCCCTCGACGCGCAGCTTTTCGCCCTGGCTCTTGCTGACGATGTCGGTCTTTAGCAGGGAGGCAAAGGAGAGCGCCCCCTCCCCGTATTTGGAGCGCACCCTGTCCATGGCCGTTTCCAACTGGCGCTGCTTCTCCCGCTGGGCCAGGACCGCCTGGTCGGCAAAGAGGGAGAGCTGCTCCCCGCTGTCCCTCCCGCCCAGCCCGGCGGCGGTCACCGTCAACATCCGGATGGGGGCGCGCAGGTCCCAGTTCTGCCGCACCAGCTCCATGGAGGCGGCAAACAGCTCCCGCGAGAGGTCGGTGCCCCGCTCCAACTGCCGCTGGCGGGAAATCACCTTGAACTGGGGCGACTTGATCTGCACCTGCACCGTCTGGCAGCGAAGGCCGTAGCGGCGCAGCCGGGCCGCCACCGTGTCGCAGAGCATCAGCAGCCCGGCGCGCACGTCCTCCTCCCCCTCCAGGTTGCGGCGGAAGGTGATGCCGTTGCCCACGCTCTTGACCTCCCGCTCGGCCCCGGCGGGGCGCACCGGCTCCTCGTCCTCGCCCCGGGCGTACAGCTGCACCGCCATACCGGCCTTTCCCAGCAGCCGCTCGATCAGGGCCTCGTCGGCCTGGGCCAACTGGCCGATGGTGTCGATCCCCGCGCGGGAGAGCTTTTCCGCCGCCACCTTTCCCACGTAGATCATCGAGCTCACCGGCAGCGGCCAGAGGATCTGCCGGTAGTTTTCCCGGGTGATGAGGGTGGTGGCGTCCGGCTTTTTGTAGTCGCTGCCCAACTTGGCGAAGATTTTGTTGAAGCTCACCCCCACCGAGATGGTCAGGTCGGTCTCCTTTTTCACCCGGCGGCGCAGCTCGTCGGCGATCTGTACCCCGCTGCCAAAGAGGGTCCGGCTGCCGGTCACGTCCAGCCACGACTCGTCGATGGAGAAGGGCTCCACCAAATCGGTGTACTGGCAGTAGATGGCGTTGACCGCCTCTGAAAATTCCCGGTATTTTTTGTGGTGGGCCGGCGCCAATACCAGCTCTGGGCACTTTCGCCGGGCCTGCCACACCGTCTCCGCCGTCTGCACGCCAAAGGCCTTGGCCAGCTCGTTTTTGGCCAGAATGACCCCGTGGCGGCTCTCCGGGTCGCCGCAGACGGCCATTGGCACCGATCGGTAGGCCGGGTTGAGGGCGCACTCCACCGAGGCGTAAAAGCCGTTGCAGTCGCAGTGCAAAATCACCCGGTCGTCCATCCGGTGCGCCCCCTTTCCCCGGGCGGCTCGCCGCCCTTTTTTCACCCCTTATGATACCACAAGCGCGCCGGTTTTGCCCGTAAAAAATAGGGGGCTGTCTTGCCCCCTGTTCGCCTGCGCTCAAAATTCCCAGTGGCAGTCCGCCTCCCGCTCCAGTCCCAGCAGGCGGTAGATCCGCTCTACCTGGGCCACCAGCGCCGCTCCCGCCGGGTGCGGCTGGTCGGCCAAAAGCACCTCAAACCCCGCGATAAAGCAGAGGGGCAGCCAACTGCGGAAACAGCTGGTCAGCACCCCTTGCAGCCCTTGGTACGCCTTGCGCGCCTGCGGGGCGAGCACGGCGCGAAAATCGGCCTCCGCCACCGGCCAGCGGGCCAGCGCCTCCCGGTCCAGGGAGTCCGCCTTCCACAAAATGGCGTCGCGCAGGGCGGCCCGCCCGCCCTCGTCGTCTGCAAACGGGGCCAGTGCCGCCCCCTCCCCCCCAAAGGCGGCCACTTCCTGCATCCCCGCCAGAATGGCCCCGGCGCTGTACAGGTAGCAGAGGTGGGCCAGCCGCTTTTCAAACAGCGCGCAGTACGCTCCGGTCAGCGCCCCCTGTTTTCCACCTGGAGGCGAAAGGCAGCCCAGTCCCGACCAAAGCGCTGCCGCCGGGCGCAAAAGCAGGCGTTGCGCTCGTCCAGGTAGCAAAGCGGCTGCCGGAAGGTTTCCGGCGGAAAAAAGTCTGCCGCCGCGGCCGCGACCGCCTGGGCTGCATGCCGCCTCCGCTTTTTCCCGCGAAAGGGCCCCCGGTGACGCCAATATCCTTTCAACATCTGCAAATCCCCCGCATTCGACAATATTTTTATTATTGCGCTAAAAAGCAGAGAAAGTACAATTAATATTACGAGTAAATAGTCATAGATATATTTAAGGGGCGATTTGTTTCATCTACGCTTTATAAGTCAATAGTATTTAAAGTAAAGCGTGGACTGTTATATGTTGAAAAGAAAATTGTTGGGTAAGCGTTTGCAGAGAATTAGAAAAGCACACGGCATGACGCAGAAAGAACTTGCTCGTGCGCTTGGTGTAAAAGCGCCTACCGTCATCAAGATGGAGGCGGGGACAGGTGGGCCGCAGTTTGATACTTTCGTAAAGTTGACAGAAGTATATCCAGATGTTGCTGTCGAAGAGATTTTGTGCGACTCTCTGGATGCCGCCGTTATCTTTAGAATCAAAGAGCTTTCTGAGCGCATGGACCATTTGACCGAGGAGGAAAAGAAATACCTCCGCGATGTTGCACGGTATTTTCAGGACGTCATGCAGAAGGAGAGTACAGCAAATGAATAAGCAAGAGTTTGGAAGACGGCTCAATGACGCCCGTAAAAAGATAGGCATGAAAACAGAGACCTTAGCCGAAGAAATAGATGTTAGTGTCGGCTTTCTACACGACATATTTCGGGGCAGAACTTACCCCAGCGTGGAGACCTTTGTCAAGCTGGTCAACGCCCTGGGCTGCTCGGCCAACGAACTGCTCCGGGGCGAGCCCTGGCCGGTGGACGAGACCGCCGTCGATTTGCGGCTGCTTTCGATCAGGGAGCTGCCGCCGGATCGGGCCCGCCACGTCTGCAACGTCCTCGACGCCATCCTGACCGATTTGGCCAAAGAGCGCGCCCCTTCCGAAAAGTGAATAGCGGCCGGTGGGGAAGCCCCGCCGGCCGTTTTTTGCGCTCCTCCCCCTTTCGCCCCCAGCGGAGAGGGGAGGGTACAAAAAAAGAGGGAAACTACTGCCCGGGGAAGGCAGCCGTTTCCCTCTCAAGAGAAAAAGCAAATCGTTCAGGAAAAACCGATGGGGGAAGCTTAGAAGAATCTCTTCAGCAGCCCGGCGAAGCCGCGGCCGTGGCGGGCCTCATCCTTGCACATCTCGTGCACGGTGTCGTGGATGGCGTCCAGGTTCAGCTTCTTGGCCAGGGTCGCCAGCTCTTTTTTGCCCTCGCAGGCGCCGTGCTCGGCGTCCACCCGCATCTCCAGGTTCTTCTTGGTGCTGTCGGTCAGCACCTCGCCCAGCAGCTCGGCAAACTTGGCGGCGTGCTCGGCCTCTTCAAAGGCGTATCTCTTGTAGGCCTCGGCGATCTCGGGGTAGCCCTCGCGGTCGGCCACCCGGCTCATGGCCAGGTACATCCCGACTTCGCTGCACTCGCCGTTAAAGTTCTGGCGCAGGCCCTCGATGATCTCCTCGGGAGCGCCCTGGGCCACACCCACCACGTGCTCGTCGGCGTAGGACAGCTCGCCCTCGGCCTGTTTCTTGAACTTCTCAGCAGGGGCGCCGCAGACCGGGCACTTCTCGGGAGCAGCCTCGCCCTCGAACACATAACCGCAGACGGTGCAAACAAATTTAGACATTTTTCGTTCCTCCTACTTCAAAATGAAATTGTTGTTTTGATTGTTTTTCTGGGGTTTCTTACCATGGCTTAACTATACCACGAGCATCCACTTACGTCAATAGGTTTTGCGAAAAAAATAATAACAATTCTCATTTTTGTTTTGGGCGGCCCTTCCAGGGGACGGCGGGCCATGACTTCCGACCCTGCAAGTGGTACAATAGAGAGAGCCGGGAGAGGCGCCCCTGACGCCCTCCTCCCGCTGTCGATTTTAGAGAGATGAGGGGGACCCCGCCCATGCTTTCCACCCTGTTGGTGGCCGTCAACGCCAAGTACACCCACACCAATCTGGCGGTGCGCTATCTCGCCGCCTGTGCCCGCCGTGCCGGCGTAAAGGGCTGCGGCTTTGCCGAGTACCACATCAACCTGCAGCCCGACGAGGTGACCGCCGCCATCGCCCGCCTGGCGGGGGAGCGGGTGGCCTTTTCCTGCTATATCTGGAACCGCTCCTTCATCGACCTGGTGGCCCGGCGGCTGCGGCTGGTCCGCCCCGAATTGCGCCTCTACTGCGGCGGCCCCGAGGCCGAGTGGGACCCCCAGTTTTTGGAGCGGCACCCCTGGTGCGACGGGGTTCTCTGCGGGGAGGGGGAGGGGGCCTTCCCCCTCCTCGCCGCCGGCCGGCCCGAGGGGGAGGTCCCCGGCCTCCTCTACCGCGCGGGGGGGAGCTTCCACCGCAATCCCCCCGCGCCGCCCCTTCCCCTGGAAGAGCTCCCCTTTGTCTACGGCGAGGGGGAGCTGCCGCCCCACCGCCACATCTACTACGAGTCCAGCCGGGGCTGCCCCTTTTCCTGCCACTACTGCCTCTCGGGGGCCGGGGGGCGGGTGCGCTTCAAACCCCTGGAACAGACCTTGCAGGAGCTCGACTTCTTTTTGGAGCAGCGGGTGGTGCGGGTCAAATTCGTCGACCGCACCTTCAACTGCGACCGGCAGCGGGCCAGGGCCATCTGGCGCCACCTGATGGAGCGGGACAACGGGGTGACCAACTTTCACTTTGAGCTGGGGGCCGACCTGTTGGGCCCGGAGGAGGTGGAGCTGTTGCGCGCCGCCCGCCCCGGCCTCTTTCAGTTTGAGATCGGGGTGCAGTCCACCAACCCCCAAACGGTGGCCTCGGTGCAGCGGGTGCACGACTTCGCGGCCATCTCCCGCGCGGTGCGGGGGCTTTTGGCGGGGGAGAACATCCACCTCCACCTGGACCTCATCGCCGGGCTCCCCTTTGAGGATAAAAAGACCTTTGGCCGCTCCTTTGACCAGGTATATGCCCTGGGGCCCCACCAATTGCAGCTGGGCTTTCTCAAACTCCTCCACGGCAGCCGCCTGCGGGCGGAGGCGGGGGACTACGGCATCGTCTTCTGCCCCGACCTGCCCCCCTACGAGGTGCTGAAAACCCGCTGGCTCTCCTACGAAGACATCTGCGCCCTCAAGCGGGCGGAGGGGGCGCTGGAGACCTTTTCCAACAGCGGTCGCTACCGGGCGTCGATCGCCTACCTGGCCGCCTGCCAGGGCAGCCCCTTCGCCCTCTTCTGCCAGATGGGGGATGCCCTGGCGGAGGAGCCCGCCCTCTCCCGGGAGGGGAAGCACGCCTTTCTCTGGCGCTTTGGCAGGGGGCGTCCCGGGGTCGACGAACAGCGGCTGCGGGAGGCCCTGCGGCTGGACTGGCTCTGCTGCGAAAAGCCCCGCAAGCGGCTGCCCTTCCTCGACGACAGCAGCCTGACCCCCCGCTACCGCCGCGCCGCCGGCGACTTCTTTGGGGACGGGGAGAAGGTCGCCCGCTACCTGCCCTCCTACCTGGGCGAGCACCCCGGCCACATCGCCCGCACCGCCCACCTGGAGGTGTTTGCCCGCCACCCCCTCACCGGTGCCCCCGGACCGGTGGCTATCGCCTTTGACTACCGGCGGCGGGATATCTGGGGCGGCGCTCGCTGGCAGGTGGTCCCCCTGGAGGGGACTGTTGGCACAACTGCCTAAAAACCCCGCCTGAAACAGGGCATTTCCCCAAAAAGGGCCGTCTCTCCTTGACCGGCCAAAAGGGCTTTTCTATACTAATATCGGAAAGTGAAAAAGGGGCCCCAGGGCCCAGAAGGGAACTGTCCATGCATTTAAACACCACCGGCGGAGAGACGGGGGTCACCAAGCGCGAGGCGCAGATTTTGACCATCCTCCGCAAAAATCCCACCATCTCCCACAAAGAGCTGGCCGAGCGGCTGGGCATCACCCGCTCGGCGGCGTCGGTCCACCTGACCAACCTGGCCAAAAAGGGAAAGATCATCGGCCGGGGCTACATCCTCGAACAGCCCAACTACGCCGTGGTCATCGGCGGCGCCAACATGGACGTCAACGGCTTCTCCTCCGGCCCCCTGATCCCCCAAAACTTCAACGCCGGCAAAATTCGCCTCGAGCCGGGCGGCGAGGCCCGCAACCTGGCGGAGAACCTGGCCCGGCTGGGGGTGGGGGTCAAGCTGATTTCCGCCATCGGCGGCGATGTTTTCGGCGAGAAGATCCTCGCCGACTGCCGCTCCCTGGGCATCGACGTCACCGGCTGTCTCATCCTCCCGGGGGAGAACTCCTCCCTCTTCATCGGCATCGTCAGCCCCGACGGGGAGATGGCCCTCGGCCTGTCGGACATGACCATCGAGCAGTGCATTACCCCCGCCTTTTTGGAGGGGCGCTGGGGCGCCCTGGCCGGGGCGAAGGTGATGTCTGTGGGCAGTGGCCTGCCGGTGGAGAGCATCGAGTACCTCCTCACCGCCTTTGCCGGCAAGGAGATCGTCGTCGACGCCGGGTCGGTGGCCAAACTGTCCTCCATCCGCCACCTGATAGGCGCCATCCCCACCCTGCAGCTCAACAGCGCGGAGGCCGAGTACCTCTCCGGCATCGCCATCAGCACCGAGGAGGACGCCCTGCGGGCGGCCAAGCAGATCGGCCGGATGGGGCCCAAGCGGGTGGTGGTCACCATGGGGCCCCGGGGGGCCGCCCTGTCCACCGCCAGCAGCGAGGGGATCTACCGCACCCGCCCGGTCAAGCCGGTGAGCGACGCGGGGGTGGGCACCGCCTTTACCTCCGGCCTCTGCTACGGCCTGGCCTACGACTATTCGGAAGAGGACACCATCTTCCACGCCCTGGCCTGCGCTGCCCTCAATTTGGAGGGGGAGAGCGCCGTCAACCACAACCTCAGCCTCAAGAGTGTGCAGGACTTGGCGCAGCAGCTGAGCCGGGAACAGTGAGATCGCCAAAAGAGAGGGTCCAAACCCGCGGGGACAGCCCGGGTCTGGACCCTCTTTTTGTTGTTTTAAGCCAGTTCTCTTAACTCCGCTCGCAGCCGCTCCAAAAGGGGTGCGCCCCCTTCCTCCAGCAGGTCGCCCAGCCGCTGCCCCTCCGCGCCGTGGCGGCGGTAGAAGGCCAAGATCCGCCCCACCGCCTCCACCAGGGCGCTTTCCGGCAGCGCAAACCCCAGCTCGTCGCCCAGGCGGGGGCGGCGGCCCATCATCCCCCCGACAAAGAGGAGGAACCGCCCCGCCTCGCCGGGGGCGGGGAGGATGCCCACGTCCTGTCCGCGGGCCTTCCCCAGGCTGTTGGGGCAGCCGTAGACCCCGATTTTGAACTTTTTGGGCGCGGGGGTCCCGAAGAAGGCCCGGTCCAGTTGAAGGGCCAGCCGGTGGGTGTCAAAAACGCCCCGGCGGCAGTCGGTACCCTTGCAGGCGGTCACCGCCCGCACGGTGGCGCCGGTGCCCCCCCATTTCAGCCCCAGCTCCCCGGCCAGGGCCACCGCCTCGTCCAGCCGCTCGGCGGGGATGCGGTCGATTTCCAGGGTGCCCCGGCTGGTGGCGGTCACCCGCCCGCCGCCGCAGCGCTCGGCCACCAGGGCCGCCGCCCGCAGCGCGTCGGGGGTGAAGACCCCGCAGCTGCCCACCACCCGCAGGGCGTACCGGCCGCCCTTTTGGGGGAGTATCCCGTTTTGCACAGCGATCTCTCCTTTTTCTCTGCTAAAAAGTCTATATGCCCAGCTGGGCGAAGATGTCCCCCAGCCGCCCGGGCAGGTCCCGGGGGAGGGTGGAGCGGGCCGAACGGTCCGCCTGACAGAGGTCCCCCGCCCGGCCGTGGAGCCAGGCGGCGCAGACCGCCGCCACAAAGGGGGGCGTGCCCTGGGCCAGCAGGGCCGCCAGGATGCCCGAGAGGGTGTCGCCGCTGCCGGCCTTGGCCAGCCCCGCCCCGCCGGTGGGGTTGACGGCCAGGGCCCCGTCCGGCCCGGCGATGGCGGTGTTGTGCCCCTTGAGCAGCACCACCGCCCCCCACTCGGCGGCCCAGCGGGCGGCGCAGGCCAGCGGGTTTTTGCCGATTTCCCCGGCGCTCTCGCCGGTGAGGCGGGCCATCTCCCCCAGGTGGGGGGTGAGCACGGTGGTGCCCCGCCGCTTTGCCAGCCACTGGGGGTGGCGGGCGAGGTGGTAGAGTCCGTCGGCGTCCACCAGCACCGGGCCCGCAAAGCGCCCCAGCAGTTCCCCCACCAGCTCCCCGACCCCCTCGCTGCGCCCCAGGCCGGGGCCGATGAGCAGGGCGTTGGCCCCCTCCACCCCCGCCCAGAGGTCGGTCAGGTCGCCGGGACAGAGTTGTCCCTCCCCGCCCCCGGACAGGGGGCGCAGCACCGTCTCCGGCGAGCGGAGGGAGACCAGTTGACAGACGCGCTCGGTGGAGCAGAGGGTCAGGTAGCCGACCCCCGTCCGCAGGGCCGCCTCGGCGGCCAGGGCGGCGGCCCCCCGGTAGAGGTCGCTGCCGCAGACAGCCGCCAGCCTGCCGTTTGTCCCCTTGTGAGAGAGGGGGGAGAGGGGGGCGAGCTGCGCCCGCAGGTATCCCTCGTCAGCCGTCTCTGCCGCGCGGGTGAGGGCGGCCAGACATCCCTTTTCAATGCCGATGTCCAGCACGGCGCACTCCCCCATCCACTCCCGGCCGGGGCGGAGGAGGGCGGCCTGTTTGGCGGCGGCAAAGGCGGCGGTCAGGTCGGCCCGCAGGGCCCCGTCGGCCACCAGGCCGGTGTCCGCCTCCACCCCGGAGGGGATGTCCAGCGCCAGCACAAAGGGGGCGGCTCCCCGCGCCCAGGCAAACAGGGCCCGGTGAAAGGGGTCCAGTTCCCCCCGAAAGCCGGTGCCGTAGACCCCGTCCACCAGCAGGTCAAAGCGCTCCCCCTGGGGCACCTGCTCCAGCGGGGTGGGGGAGACCGCCCCCGCCAGGTTTTGCAGGGCCTGTTTTGCCTCGGCGGTGCGGGGGGCCCCGTCGGTGAGGTAGAGACAGACCTCGGCCCCCGCCCCTGCCAGCAGCCGGGCCATGACCAGGGCGTCGCCCCCGTTGTTCCCCCTGCCGCAGAGCAGGCAGACCCGCCTGCCCGGCAGGGAAAATCGCCCGGCCAGCAGCGAGAAGGCCGCCTGCCCGGCGTTTTCCATCATCTGGTAGTAAGAGAGCCCCGCCGCGTCGGCGCGGTGCTCCGTCTCTTTCATGGAGGCGGTGTCGATCAGCTTCACAAAAAATCCCCCCTGTGCGGCAACTTGGTACCAGTATAGCACAAGGGGGCGGGAGTTGTCAGTCGTCGGGCAGGGCGTTTTGGCAGATGTTGAGGGCGTCCTCTACGTGGTAGGGGGCGCTCTGGTGGGAGCCGGGCGCCCCCGCCGTCACCAACAGGTAGCGCCTGTCCCCCTTTTGCAGCAGGGTGGCCAGGCAGAGGCCCGCCTCTTCGGTGTAGCCGGTCTTGCCCCCCAAAATCGCCCCGCCCCCCAGCTGGGCGGGGATCCCCACGTCAAACAGGGTGCTGGTGAGGAAAAGGCCGTCGGGGTGGGCCGAGCTGTGGGCGGTGGTATAGCTGTGGGCGGTAAAGACGCGGCAAAACGCAGGGTTTTGCAGGGCGCTGTCCAGCAGCAGGGCGATGTCCGCCGCGGTGCTGTAGTGGTCGGGGTGATGCAGCCCGTCGGCGTTGACGAAGTGGGTGTCCTCCATCCCCAGTTCCCGGGCGCGCCGGTTCATCCGCTCCACAAAGGCCGGCTCCGAGCCGCTGACGGCGGTGGCGATGCCCAGGCAGGCGTCCGCCCCAGAGGGGAGGAGGGCGCCGTAGAACAGGTCCGCCACCCGCACCTCCTCGCCGGGGAGGAACCCGGCCATCGAGGCGTTTGCCGCATAGAGGGGCTGAAAGTTTGAGGGCAGGCGCACCGCCGCGTTCCAGTCGGGAAGGGCCTCCATCCCCAGCATGACCGTCATGATTTTGGTGAGGGAAGCGGGGTAGATGTGCGCCTCCCCCCGCTGGGAGAGCAGCACCTGTCCGCCCCCGCACTCCACCAGAAAGGCGACCGGGCTGTAGAGCTCCAGGGGGGTGCCCGCCCCCCGGTCGTCAAAGCGGGGGGCGCTCTGCACAGGGGTGGGGCGGGGCTGCGCGTCGCCCCCCACGGCGCGCAGGGCCAGCCCGCCCCCCAGGGCCGCCAGCAAAACGGTGGCTGCCAGCATCGCTCTCCCTCTCCTCTTCTTTCCCTGTCTTGTCATTGGCAACGCAGCTCCTTTCTCCCCTCCATCAAACCAGAAAAGAGCGGGGGGAGCTTGAACTCTTTCTGGCGCATTTCTTGAGAAGTGATGGAGAAAACATTGCAGTTTTGAAAGAAACGGAGCCGCAGGGGGGATGGCGGTCCGCTTTTTGCGGGCGGGGCGACAAAAAAAGCCCCACTGAAAGATGTGGGGTCAGCGCGCAGTGAAATGCGCCGGATGAGCTCATACGAGCAAAAGAAGGGGATAGGGAACAGCTATTTGGCTAGAACTATATGATGTAGAGCAGACGGCGTCCGTACTGTGTCGTCTTAATGACTGTTATGGTTTTTTGGCAAGACAATATGCTTTGAACATGAGGTATTGTGAAAAGCTACTTGCCTGCGGGGAATTGTAGTATATGCATCGAGACAAAAAAGGAGGGCGAGGCAGATGCCTCGCCCTCCTTTTTTATCGGGAAAGAGCGGCCCTTCACAGGCCCCGCTCTTTTTTGTACTCCAAAAACTCCTCATAGCTGCCCTGGCGGTCGAGAATGCCGTCGGGGCGGATCTCGATGATGCGGTTGGCCACCGACTGCACCGTCTGGTAGTCGTGGGAGGCAAAGAGGAGGATGCCCCCAAAGCTCTGCAGCCCCTTCTGCACCGCGGTGATGGACTCCAGATCCAGGTGGTTGGTGGGCTGGTCCAGCAGCAGCACGTTGGCCCCGCCTAGCATCATCCGCGAGAGCATGCAGCGCACCTTCTCGCCGCCGGAGAGGACGCTCACCGGCTTGTACACGTCGTCGCCCGAAAAGAGCATCCGCCCCAAAAAGCCCCGCAGGTAGGTCTCGGTGGTGTCCCCCAGGGAGTACTGGGCCAGCCACTCCACCAGGTTTTTGTCCTCCCCCTCGAAGTAGGCGGTGTTGTCCTGGGGGAAGTAGCTGCGGCTGGTGGAGACCCCCCACTTGAAGCTGCCGCCGTCGGGCTCTTCCTCCTCGGTGAGCACCTTGCACAGGGCGGTGAAGGCCAGGTCATTTTCGCCCACAAAGGCGATTTTGTCCCCCCGGTTGACGGTGAAGCTGACCTCCTGCAGGGCGGGCACCCCCTCCAGCGATTTGGAGAGGCGGTCCACTGTCAGGATCTCCTTGCCCGGCTCCCGGTCCATGGTGAAACCCACAAAGGGGTACCGGCGGGAGGAGGCGGGCATCTCCTCCACCGTCAGCTTGTCCAGCAGCTTCCGGCGAGAGGTGGCCTGCTTGGCCTTGGACTTGTTGGCCGAAAAGCGGGAGATAAAGTTCTGCAGGTCCTTGATCTTCTCGTCCCGCTTGCGCTTTTGGTCGTTTAGCAGCCGCTGCATCAGCTGGCTGGACTCATACCAAAATTCGTAGTTGCCCACGTACATCTTGATTTTGCCGTAGTCCACGTCCACCATGTGGGTGCAGACCACGTTGAGGAAGTGCCGGTCGTGGGAGACCACGATTACCGTGCCCACAAAGTCCAGCAGAAAGTCCTCCAGCCAGTTGATGGCGTCGATGTCCAGGCCGTTGGTGGGCTCGTCCAGGAGGATGATGTCCGGGCGGCCGAAGAGGGCCTGGGCCAGCAGCACCTTGACCTTGACCTTTTCGGCCAGGCCGGCCATCCCCTCGTAGAGCAGCTCGGCCGACAGGCCCAGCCCCTGCAAGATCTGCTGGGCCTCGGTCTCGGCCTCCCAGCCGCCGAGCTCGGCGAACTCCCCCTCCAGTTCGGAGGCGAGGATGCCGTCCTCCTCTGAGAAGTCGGGCTTTTGGTAGAGCTCGTCCTTTTGTTTCATGATTTCAAAGAGCCGGGGGTTGCCCTGCAAAACGGTGTCCAGCACGGTGAACTCGTCGTAGGCAAAGTGGTTTTGCTTCAGCACCGACATCCGGGTGCCGGGGGGGATGATGATTTCCCCGGTGGAGGGCTCCAGCTCCCCCGAGAGGATGCGCAGGAAGGTCGATTTCCCCGCGCCGTTGGCCCCGATGATGCCGTAGCAGTTTTCGGGGGTGAACTTCAGATCCACATTTTTAAAGAGATTCTGCCCGCCGAACTGCAGGCTGACATTTTGTACGGTAATCATAAAATCCTCCGCGTTGGCATACTCCTCGGCATCCGCCGACGGTTGCCATTCTACCATATACTGCCGCAAAAAAACAGGGAAAATTCCCAAAAGGGGGCAAAAAAACTTGTTCCCCACGCCGCTTTTCAGTATACTGGATACATTGGAGTACCGACAGGCCGCCCTCTGCCCACCCGGCGGAAAGGGCCGCCTGAAAATGGAGGTTTCAGAGATGGACACCAGATATTGCCCCACCTGCGGCGCCGTCGCAGAGGTGGGGGCCCGCTTTTGCCAGACCTGCGGCGCGGCGCTGGACGGCAGCACCCCGCCCCAGGACCCCAGCGCCGCCGCCAACCGGCCGGCCTACGCCCCGCCACCCCCGCCGCCGCCCGCCACCTATGTGGGCGACCCCTATGCGGGCAAGCAGGCGCAAAATGACCAGCCAAACTACCAGTACCCGCCCTCGCCCCCGCAGCAGCCGCCCTACCGGCAGATCCCTCCCCAGCAGAGCGGCCAGTCCCCCTACCAGCCGCCCCAGCAGATGCCCTACCAGATCCCGAGACCCCGCAAAAACAGAAAGAACACCACCCTGACGCTGGGGATCGTCGGGTTGGTCTTTTCGGTTTTGCTGCCCATCGTCACCTACTGCTGCTCCATCCCCGGGCTGGTGATGGCCGGGCAAAACCCCTATACCGGGGAGAGGGACACGGTGGGCAAGGTCCTCAACATCGTGGCCATCTGCGTGGCCGCGCTCAACTCCCTCGCCGCCGTCATCAGCAACCTTGTCCGCTAGACCGGGCAAAAGCAAAGGGACCGGACAGTCGTCCGGTCCCTTTTTGTGCGGCAATGGCAGGCTATGCCGGCCGTTCAGGGGTCAGTGGCGCTCGCAGTTGCAGCTGTAGTGGCAGTCGCAGGTGGGGCAGTTGTCCTTGATGATCCCATGGACCAGGGCCGCCAGGGTAAACAGCATCATGAAGGCGAAGGCGCTGGCAAAGAAGAGGAGGATGATGGCGGCTACGCTCGCCACCCCCGCAACCGCCACGATGGCGGTGAAGAGGGAGAGGATCAGGGCGCCCAGAGCGGAGAAGAGGAAGCAGGGCAGGTAGCCGCAGATGCTGTCGGAGAATTCGCAGTTGTCGCAGCAGGGGCGGTGCAGGGCGAAGACCAGCAGCAAAAGCAGGGCAATGGCGGAGAGAACGGCGATAAAGCCCAGCGCCACATACACCAAAACAGCGGCGATGCCCGTATAGTAGAGAGCTGCAAAGATGGCGCCCAACACTGCGCTGGCGAAGGCCAGGAAACCGCAGATGTATTTGGAACGGTACACGGATAGACACTCCTTTCAAGCAGACGAACAAATCTCGTGACGATCTGGTCACGCTCCACTATATGTTCGCCCGGCCCGAATGGTGTGACTACTCCTGCGCCCGCCCCAGCCGCCCCAGCAAAAGGGTGGCGGCGCACCCGGCTGTCAGGCAGGCGAGGCCGGTGAGGGCGGCCCCCCAGCCGCCGGAAAAGCCGGGGAACACCTCGGCCACCGAGCCCAGCACAAAGCCGATGATCAGGGCGTAGGTGAACTGGGGCCGCCGCTCCATGGCCCTGTCCAGCAGGGAGGTGGTGGCGAGGATCCCCCCCACCAGCCCCAGGGCGAGGGGGAGGAGAAAGGGCAGGTAGAGCTGACTGACCGACGAGAGGGCCACCTGGTAGAGCCCCAGCAAAAGCAGCACGTGGGAGGCGCTGATGCCCGGCAGCACCAGGGCCACCGCCACCACCGCCCCGGCCAGAAAGAGGAGCAGGGCCCCCTGGAGCGAGAAGCCCTCGCCAGGGGCGAAGAGGCCGTCGGGCACCAGCCGCAGGGCAAAGACCAGCCCCAGACCGAGGGCGGCCCCGGCGAGGCAGCTGGGGGTGGGGCGGCGGATGCCCGCCTGCCGCCACAAAACCGGCAGGCTGCCCAGGATCAACCCCGAGAAGAGAAAGAGCATGGGGTCGCCAAAGCGCTCGGTCAGGTAGAGGACCGCCTTGGAGAAGAGCAGCACCCCCCCCAGCGAGCCCAGGCAGAAGACCAGCAGGAAGAGCAGGCTCTGCCGGCGCTTGGCGCCCCGGTCTTTGGTCAGGCTGCTGATGGCGCGGATAAGCCGGCTGTAAATGCCCAGAATAATCGCCATGGTCCCCCCGCTCATCCCCGGCAGGAGCATGCTGCTGCCCACCACCAGGCCGGAGAGGAGGGTGGAAAGTCCCTCTTTGGTGCGTTTCATTGTCTCGCTCCTATTTTTCAGAAATTTGTACCAGTGTAAAAAAGGCGGGGGCAAAAGTCAATGCCCGCAGCCAGTTCTCCGCCCTGGTGGCGGGGGTGCGGGCCGGGCGGAGCCGCCGCTCGGCGGGGGGGCCTGTAAAATTTGTGTCAAGTGCGGCCACCGGGCGCTTGGCAGCAGCCGGGCAAAGGCGATTTTCCCCCTTTTGGGGTGGATTTGGCCGGGAATGGTGCGCCCGGAGAGCGGGAAGACCTTCTCCCTTTCGCTGCCTTGCCGCCGCACCGCCGGGGAAGCCCGGCCGGTTGTTGGCGTTTGGCCGCTGTTTCGCTATAATAGAATCATCTTGTACCATTTCTCCCGGCCGCTCCCTGTGGGGCGGCCGCGGACAGCGGCCGGACGGGCCGCCCGCCCACCGGGCGGACACCATTTGACCCATCAAGGAAAGGGAGCGGATATGGACTCCGACAGTAGTCTTTTTCTCAGTATTGCCATTTTGTTGGTGCTGATCGCCACCAACGCCTTTTTTGCCATGAGCGAAATTGCCGTCATCTCGGTCAATGAGGCCAAGGTGCAAAAACTCGCCGACGGGGGGAGCAAGGCGGCGGGGAAGTTGCTCTTCCTCACCCGCACCCCCTCCAACTTCCTCTCCACCATTCAGGTGGGGATCACCCTCTCGGGCTTTCTGGCCTCGGCCGTGGCGGCGGACAACTTTGCGGGGATGCTGGCGGACGCCCTGTCCTTCCTGCCGGTGGACCGGGGCATCCTGCAGGGCGGCTCCCTGGTGCTCATCACCCTGCTGCTGTCCTATTTCACCATCGTCTTTGGCGAGCTGGTGCCCAAGCGCATCGCCATGCGCAGGGCCCAGGCCGTGGCGCTGCGGGTGGCGGGGGTCATCTCCCTGTTTTACCGCATCGCCCGCCCCTTTGTCTGGCTGCTGGCCCAGTCCACCAACGGCATTTTGCGGCTGTTGGGCCAAAAGCCGGGGGAGGACGAGGAGGAGATCACCCCCGAAGACGTCCTTTTGATGGTGGAGACCGGCGCCAAAAAGGGGGTGTTTGACGGCGATGAGAAAGAGCTCATCGAGAACATCTTCGCCTTTGACGACAAGACGGTGGGCGAGGTGATGACCCACCGCACCGACGTGAGCATGGTGGAGGACAGCGACGACATTGCCGCCGTGAAGGAGCTGGCCAGGCGGGAGGGGTACTCCCGCATCCCGGTCTACCACGAGACGGCCGACGACGTGGTGGGCATCCTCTACGTAAAGGACCTGCTGGACGACTCCAAGCAGGTCGAAAAGGCGGCCGACTGCATGCGCGCCCCCATCTATGTGCCCGAGAGCATGCTCTGCAGCAAGCTGCTTCGCACCTTTCAAAAGGAAAAGGTCCACATGGCCATTGTGGTGGACGAGTACGGCGGCACCGCCGGCATCGTCACCATGGAGGACTTGCTGGAGGACATCGTCGGCGACATCGCCGACGAGTACGACAGGGAAGAGGCCGACTGCCAGGAGTTGGCGCCCGGCCGCTATCTCTTCGCCGGCTCCATTGAGCTGGAAGAGGTGGAGGAGATCCTCGGCATTGCGCTGGACTACGGGGGCGAGTACGACACCCTGGCCGGCCTGCTCATTGAAGAGCTGGGCTACATCCCCCAGCAGGGGGACGCCACCGTCCTCCCCCTGGGAGGGGGCTACTGCGCCCGGGTGGCGCGGATGGAGGAGCGGCGCATCGACCGGGTCTTGGTCTGGAAAGAGGAGCCGCAGGCCCAGGCGGCTGCCGAGTAGGCGCGCCGGCAGAGAGAAAAAAGAGGGGGCAGCCACCCGTGGCTGCCCCCTCTTCCTATTTGAGGCCGCTTCAGTCAAAGACGCTCACCCTGGCCCTTAGGGTGTTGCCGGCAAGATCGCTCGCCTCCAGGGTGTACCCGCCGTTGGGAAGGGCGTAGAGGAGGGCTTCCCCCTCCCGTCCGACCGGCTGGTGTTCCGCCCCATCTGCCCCGGTGAGGCGCACAGAGGCCCAGTCCACCCCCGCGCCCGCGTCTGTCAGGGGGATGCGGGTCCGCCCGTTTTGGCGGGCGACTGCGCCCACCAGCGGGGGGGAGCAGTCCAGGTTTTCCACCCAGAGCTGCGCCTCGGCCGTCCGCCCAATGGATGAGCGCAGGGTCAGGGTGTAGCTGCCGTTTTGGGGCAACAGGGCGAGAAAGCGGCCGTCTGGCTGCCGCTGGGCGGGGTAGATGGCGCCGCCCTCCCCGGCGAAGGCGGCGGTGGACACTGGGCCCGCCGTCGCCACCGTCACCGGGCAGGGGGTGTTGCGCCAGCCGCGCTCTCCCTGTGCCCACTGAATTCGGGGTCTGGACCCGACCCCCAGACCCAACCCCACCCCGGCGACGGTGAGAACGGCCGTTGCCGCCCAGCGGAGAGAGGCCCCCTTTTTGGGGGCGGAAGTTCCGGGCGAGAGGGAGAGCCGTCCCATCGCCCGGGCCACGGCGGGCCCCACGAATACGCCGGGAAGGCCGCCCATCTGCTTTTGCAGGGAGGAGAGGGCGCGGCCGAGCAGTCGCTGCACCGTGCTCACCGAGCAGTCCATGACCTGGGCCATCTGCGCGAGGGGGAGCTTTTGGCAGTAGCGCAGCAGCACCGCCTGGCGCTGGTCGGGGGGAAGGGCGGCCAGAGCACCCAGCAGCCGCTCCTGCTCGTCCCGCCCCTGGGTGGCCTCTTCCGGCTGCACCAGCTCGTCCACATCGGGGATGGAGGCCAGGCTCTCGTCCTCCCGCAATTCGGGCTGGCGGGTCTGCCGGCGGAGGATGGCCAGGCAGTTGAGGTAGGTAGCCCGGTTGAGATAGGCCACCAGGGCCTGGGGCGAGTGCAGCTGTTCCCACTTTTTCACCAGGGTCAAATAGCTCTCCTGCACCGCCTCTTCCGCCAGGTCGGGCCGGACCAACATCCCCAGCGCCTTTCGGTACTGGATGGGCGCGGTGGCCCGGTAGAGCTCGTCAAAGGCCTCTCGGTCGCCTGCTCTGGCCCGGTCGAGCAGTTCCGCCAGCCGGCGGTGGCTCAGTTCCCGCATCGCGCTATCCCCCTACTAATTTGATAAAATTGGCCTTATTGTAACACGAAAATGCCGTTTTCCAAAGGGCAATTTGACAATTTCCGCGCTGTAAAAATTTTCTGCTGAATTTTGCAAAAAATCTGACCAACTTGCGGGGGATTGTGACGCTTACTCTTGATAAGTAAAAAATAGGAGGAGCGATGGGCGATGCGATATAAAAAGAGACGGCGCCTGGCAGCCCTGGGGCTGGCCGCTGTGGTGGCACTGGGGGGACTTGCCTTTCCCGCTGTCCTGGCGACGGAGACGAAAGACGACAATTTTGTGGGCAGCTTCAACCTGAAGGATATTTTTTCCGATAATGACCCGCACTACATCCCGCTGGAGATGGACAAAAATGACATCTTCTTCAGCGACCCGTCGGGTCACCCGGACAGGAACGAGGTGGTGGCGCACAATACCAGTTTTATGTCTCAACTGACCTTGGTGACCAGCAAGCGGAAAATCTCGCTGAAGGCGAGTTGGCAGATGGCCAGCAAGTTCATCATGAAGAGCGGCCCCACCGCGACGGAGACGATCTTCAAGTACTCCATCCACGGCCTGGTGGACAACAGCCAGCTGCTCATCGAAGCGGTGTTTCTAAACGGCAGCTCTGATCTGACCCTCCGCTTTCGCAAGTGGAACAACATCAGCGCCACCATCGTGGCGACCTACGACTCAAAGGTGATTCCGGCCGCCAAGGTGGTGGACGGCACCCCCATCGTCCTCTCTTACGACGCGGCGACGGGAACGCTTACCTGTACATACGGCGACACCTCCATCTCTTTGAAAAAAGACCAGTGCGACGTGCTGCAGCAGGACAGCTCCTACCTCAGGCTCTGCGGACAGACGACCTGGAGGAAAGAGTCGGCGGTGCCCACCTCCATGGTGCGCGCCCAGTTTGAAGAGGTCAAGTACACCAAGTACAACCCGAAGTTTGTGGAGACCACCATCCTCAACAGCAGTGGGCAGCCCATGAGCGAGGAGGAGAAAAGGCAGGTGCAGGATGGGGACATCGTCACCATCCGGGCCAAGGTGAACAACACCTTTGTGGGCGGCGATCCGGTGCCGGTTCACCTCAAGCTGGCGGACAGCGCCGACTACCCCACCGCCATGCTCAACTTCGACAGCAGCACCTGGGCCACAGGGGAGACGCAAGAGGTAAAGGTGGACGGACATGTGGTGAACAACGTCAACATCATCGGGACCGGCATCCCCCTCTCCTGCAAACCCGGCGGAACAGAGGTCACCTATCGGGCCAAGGTGACAAACCCAGAGGGCAAAGCGGTGACCATAGGCCAGATGATCGAGGATGACTTCTTCTTGTCCAAACAGTACTCCAAGACCGAGCTGGCCCCGGCGGTGCTCCTGGTGCCCTACGACCCGGAGAAACCGGCGGAGGAGCAGGGAACGGCGGGGAAGGACTACCACTTTACCCGCACCCCGGCCAACCAAAACGGATGGAACAACAGCCCGGTGGAGGTGGTGTTCTGCCCCGGGGACTTTGACCAGTTCGAGATCAAAGAGGGGGCGGATTTGGTCGCCACCCTGGACCGGGCCACCCCCAAAAAGGTCTACGGCGAGGAGACCGGGGGGACTGAGACGGTCTACCAGGCCAAAAATAGCGGCACCAAAGAGGTCTCCACCACGGTGAAGGACCAGGTGAAGATCGACCAGACTGCGCCGGCAATCGCCGCGTCGGGGGGACTCCTCACCTTGACCGACAGCCTTTCAGGCGTCTGGAAGTTGGAGCGGTACGACGCCAAGACCGGCCGCTGGGTCGGCGCCAAGGCCTTTGCCCTGACCGACGGCAACGGCGCCGCCAGCCAGACTTTTGCCGTCGTACAAAACGGCAAGTACCGGGCGGTAGACGCGGCGGGGAACGCCTCTGCCGCCCTGGCGGTCACTGTCAACGACCCGCCCTCGGTGGACCCCAGCGACCCCAGCGTCACCCCCTCCGACCCGGAGAAGGAGGTGGATGAAAACGGCCTGGTGCACATTACCATCCGCGACCACATTCAGGAAATCATCGACCGAGAGGCCCCCCTCTACGGCGGGCGGTTCACAGTGGAGGAAGCCCAAAAGCTGTTTGACAGCCGCTATGGCTTCTCCTCCCATGTCCCCGGGGACACCGGCCTGACCTATGCCTACGCCATCACCCAAGACGGGAAGGACGTCACCGGGGAAGGGGTGGACGCCACCCAGGCGGGCAGCTTCACCGTCACCTGCATCGCCACCGATGCGGACGGGAACACCACCACCGTCATTCTCACCGACACCCTCATCGACCGGGACGCCCCGCCGGTGGTGGACTGGGGGGAGGACCCCGACCCGCCGGTGGGCCCCTCCTTCGACCCCCTGAAGCCCCTCCCCAAGCCGGTGATCAAAGACGACCCGGAAACGGGGAAAAAGCACGCCCACCTCTACGACAGCATCACCGAGGTGGTGGGTACGCCCCCCGCCTACAGCGGCAGGCTGACGGCCCAGGTGGCGGCAGAGATACTGAAAGGCCGCTACCAGTTCGGCAGCGCTCAGGGGGACGGGGTCCTCACCCGCGGCCCAGTCGCCGTGACGGCGGGCGGGAAAGACATCTCCACCGCGGGGCTGGACACCTCGAAGCCCGGCAGCTGCGTCATCACCCAGACGGTGACCGACAGCCAGGGCAACCAGACCACCGTCCACCTGCAATATACCTTTGTGGGCCAGGGGGTCCCGCCGGTGATCGAGTACGACCCCAGCGACCCCACGGTAGAGCCGGGGAGCCGGCCCGACGGCCCGGAGGTGGTGGAGGACTGGCAGAGCGGCACCAAGTACGCCACGGTGAAGGACAGGCTGGTGCAGACCGTGACCGTCCCGCCCCTGTCAGGGGGCTGGCTAGACGAGGGGGAGATCCGCAGTCTCCTCTCCGGCCGCTACCGGTTCACCTCGGCCCAGCCGGACGGGGGGCTCAAAGAAATCCGCTTTGCCGTGACCCAAAACGGCAAGGCGGTGGATGGGATCGACACCACCAAACCGGGGGAGTACGTTGTCACCTACACCTTAGAGGACTCCTCCGGCAACCGCACCACCCTCTTTTTGCAGTTTGTCCTGCAGGAGGGAGGGGCGTCAGCCGACACATTGCCCGACGGCAACCAAGATGGGCAGGGGGGCGCCCACGACAACGGGTCTGACGGCGCTCCGCACACCGGAGAGGGGCCACAGGGCAGTTTGGGGAACGGCTGTCTGCTGCACTGGCTGGAACTGGCGGGCCTTCTCCTCTGCCTGACCCATATGGCCTTCCGGCTGCGGGGAACTTGCCCGCGGGAGAGGGGAGAGGCGGCGCGCCTCTCCTGGGGCGACAGCGGCTTTCTCTCGCTGATGGCGGGGGCGGCGCTCTACCTGGCGGCGCTGCACAGCTGTGCGTGGGACCTGCCATTGGCGGCGCTGTGGGGAGCAGTGGTGCTGGCTGATTTGACCCTGCTGGCTGGTCGCACACAGCGGCGGGAAGGGACAGCGCGCTGACTCGCCGCAAAAACTTGAGGAGAGAGCGGTCCCAGGCGGTCGATGACTGGTCATCGACCGCCTTTTTGTGCAGTTTTTTGTCGATTGGAGACGGCAAAATACACCAAAACGGAGAAAATGAAAGCAAAACGGAAAAAAGTGACCGTTTCGCCCCAACTTTGAACACCTATTGTTAGAGAAGTGACAAGGGGGTGATTCGGCAGTGACCTTTCAACAGGGGACAATTTCATCTCTTACCGCGCAATTTTTCGGGGAGGGGTGCCTAGTGCACTGGCTGGCCCTGTTGGGAATGGCCGTCTCCCTTGCCTATCTGGCGCTGCGCTTTTGTGGCACCCGCCCCCGCAGAGAGGGGGAGGGGCTGCAGTTGCCCCTGGGGGACGGCTGTTTCCTCCTCTTTTTGGCGGGAGTGGCGGCCATCCTCTACTCTGCTCGCCGCTGCGGGCTCGACGGGGGTTTGCTGACCGTCTGGATGGGGCTGCTTGTGGCGGAGATGGGGCTCCTCACCTGCCGCAGAGAACAGGACTGGACTTTTTAAAAGGCGAATTTTACCCAGACTTTACAGAGGGGCCTTGCAATTGGGCGGCGGCTTGTGGTATTCTTATCCGGTAACAACTGCATACCGCCCAAAAGGGAGTAACTTGCGGCGCCCTGCGCCGTCGTATGGTGCGTCAATCCGATTTTTGCAAAAAAATCCGCACATACTATAAAAAGTGAGACTTTTACTGTGGTTTTCACGGTGAAAGTCTCTTTTTTTGCACAGTTTTGGGCGGTGCAACTGCAGAGCGAAGAAATGGGAGTGCACAATGGAAGTTTTGTTTGAAAACATTCTCAACATCACCCCGGGCCAAATCGTCATGTGGGTCATCGGCGGGCTGCTGATTTGGCTGGCCATCAAAAAGGAGATGGAGCCCACCCTCTTGCTGCCCATGGGCTTTGGCGCCATCTTGGTGAACCTGCCCCTCTCGGGCGCGGTGGACCAGGTGGCCGGCAGCGGGGTGGAGCAGGGGGCCATCGACACCCTCTTTCGGGCGGGGATCGCCAACGAGCTGTTCCCCCTGCTGCTCTTTATCGGCATTGGCGCCATGATCGACTTTGGGCCGCTGCTGTCCAACCCCAAGATGCTGCTCTTCGGCGCGGCGGCGCAGTTCGGCATCTTCTTCACCCTGAGCGTCGCCTCGCTCTTTGGCTTTGAGCTGCACGACGCGGCCTCCATCGCCATCATCGGCGCGGCCGACGGCCCCACCTCCATCTTTGTGGCCAACTATTTTGAGTCCAACTACGTGGGGGCCATCATCGTGGCGGCCTACTCCTACATGGCGCTGGTGCCCATTGTACAGCCGCCGGTGATCCGCCTGATCACCACCCAAAAGGAGCGGCGGATCAAAATGCCCTACAACCCCCTCTCCATCTCCAAGACGACCAAGATCCTGTTCCCCATCCTCATCACCGTCATCGCCGGGCTGATTGCCCCCAAATCGGTCTCGCTGATCGGCTTTTTGATGTTTGGCAACCTCATTCGCGAGTGCGGGGTGCTGGGGATGCTCTCCGAGACCGCGCAGAAGGTGCTGGCCAACCTGATCACCCTGCTTCTGGGGCTGACCATCGCCACCAAGATGCAGGCCGAGTACTTCCTGCAGCCGGCGACCCTGCTCATCATGGGGCTGGGGCTGGTGGCCTTCATCTTCGACACGGTGGGGGGCGTGCTCTTCGCCAAGCTGCTCAACCTCTTTTGCAAAAAGAAGGTCAACCCCATGGTGGGGGCGGCCGGCATCTCGGCCTTCCCCATGTCGGCCCGGGTCATTCACAAGATGGGCCTCAAGGAGGACCCCCAGAACTTCCTGCTGATGCACGCGGCTGGGGCCAACGTGGCCGGGCAGATCGCCTCGGTCATCGCCGGCGGGCTGATCATCAGCCTGATTGCCAAGTAAGGAGGGCGCGCTGTGTTTCACATTCCCGAATTTTTATCGACCCTGCCCATCATGGGCTACGGGATGGGCGGCATCTTTGCCGTCATCCTCGTCATCTATTTGAGCATCAAGCTGCTGTGCAAGCTCTTCCCCGAGCGGGGGGAGGAGAAGTAGCCCCCAGCTGAAAGGCCTTTCTCCGCAACAAGCTAGCCCCGGGCACCCAATCAGGTGCCCGGGGCTAGCTCTCTTTTGGGCAGAAGGGGGAATTACCGCCCCAGCCGCCGCGCGATCTCCTCCACCATCTCGTCGCAGTAGAGGATGCGCTCGCCGATTTTCAGTTCTTTGGCCAGTTCGCCGATGGCGGTCTTGCGGATGCGGGAGGTGCTGACCACCTCTTCATTCCAGAAGATGTCGCGGGCGCTGCCGTCGGCAATGATGTGCTTTTGGGCCATGGCCACCACCCGGTCGAAGTTGTCGGCCACAAATTCCATGTCGTGGGTGATGGTGATGACGCTGCGCCCTTCGGCCTGCAGGGCGTCGATCAGGTGGGAGAGGATGGCGATCCCCTCCGCGTCCTGCCCGGCGGTGGGCTCGTCGAGGATGAGGTAGGGGGTCTCGGTCGCCAGGATGGCGGCGATGGCCACAAACTTGCGGGTGGAGTAGGGGATGTCGAAGGGGTTTTTCTTCAGGTATTTGGCGATGCCGGTGAGCTCCACTGCCCGGTCCACCCGGCGCTTGATCTCCTTTTCCTCCATCTTCAGGTAGCGGGGCATGTACTCGATTTCGGCGATGACGCTCTTGTTGAAGATCTGGTCGTCGGGGTTTTGAAAGACATAGCCCACGTAGGTGGAGATCTGGGCGGTGGTCTTCTCCTTGGTGTTGACCCCGTCGACGATGACGTCGCCGCCCGAGGGCTTGTGCAGCCCGTTCATCATCTTGACGGCGGTGGTCTTGCCGGCCCCGTTCTGGCCGACGATGCCCACCTTTTCGCCGCTCTCGATTACCAGATTTAGGTGTTCAACGGCGGTGTAGCCGTTGGGGTAGGTAAAGGATGCGTCCTTCAGTTCAATTGCCATCAGCTCTCTCCCCCCAATCTCTCTTCAATGGCCGCGATGGCGTCTTTTTGGGTGATGGGGATGCGCGCCAGCCCAATTCCCCTTTTCTCCAGCCTGCTGCCCAGCAGCGCCACCTGGGGGATCTGGGCGCCGTGCTCTAAGAGGGCGGGGTTTTGCAGCACCTCCTGCGCGGGGCCGTGAAAGGCCACCTGGGCCTTTTCCAACACCACGATCTCGTCGGCGTACTCGGCCAGCAGGTCGATCTTGTGCTCGACGAGGAGCACCGTCTTCCCCTGCTCTTTGAGCAGCTGGATGATGGCGAAGACGTCGGCCGTCCCCTCGGGGTCGAGCTGGGAGGTGGGCTCGTCGATGACCAGGGTGTCGGAGTCCATGGCGATGATGGCGGCAAAGGCCACCCGCTGCCGCTGCCCGCCGGAGAGGGCGTTGGGGTCGCGCTTGATGAGGTCTTCGATTTTCAGCAGCTTGCAGACCCGAATGACCCGCTCGATCATCTCGTCTTTGGGGATGCCCAGGTTTTCAAGGCCCAGGGCGATCTCTTCAAAGACGGTCTCCTTGACGCCGCTGATCTGGGTAAAGGGGTTTTGAAAGACATAGCCAATCTGGGTGGCCAGCTGGTCGGTGTCCCACTTTTTGACGTCGGTGCCGTCGATGATGGTCTTGCCGGTGAGGGAGCCGCCGTAGAAGTGGGGGACCAGTCCCCGCACCAGGTTGCACAGGGTGGTCTTGCCGGCCCCGTTCTGGCCGATGATGCCGTAGAATTTCCCCTTTTCAAAGGAGAGGTCCACGTGCTTGAGGGCAAAGGTCTTGGCCAGGGGGTATTTGTAGGAGACGTCTTGTAAGGTGATAAAACTCATAGCCAGATGATCCTCCCCACAATGACCGCCACGAGGGCGATGTCGATGAGAATGATGACCGCCTTTTCGGCAGCCGGGGTCTTACGCAGCTCCCGCAGGAAGGTGTGCTTCACCGGGGCGGAGAAGGCGCGGGCGTCCATGGCGATGGACTTCTCCTCGGTGTTGGAGATGGCCCCCAGCACCAGCGGCCCGATGATGGGGATAAAGGCCTTCATCCGGCTGATGAGACCGCCCTCGGTCTCAATGCCGCGGGCCTTCTGGGAGTCCATGATGACCTTGGAGCTCTCCCCCAAATCGGTGATGGCCTGCATCGAGGCCAGGCAGATGTAGGAGGTCTCGTGGGAGACGCCGATGCGCTCGAGGGAGTACATCAGGTCGCGCATGGGGGTGATGTTGTAAAAGAGGATGACCGCCGCGCAGAAGGCGACCACCGTGCCCGCCACCCGCAGGCCGTAGAAGATGCTCTCCACCGTCACGTGGATGTTGCCCCAGCTGAAGAGGACGGTGGTGCCCTCGGTGAACATGGCGCGCATCAAAAAGAGGATGGCGCCCACCAGCAGGAAAACCTTGTAAAACATCTTGAAAAAGGGGCCAAATTTGCCGGCGATGGCCGCCAGGATGAGGAAACCCGCCATCATGGCGTAGCCGATCCACCAGTAGGGGAGGATGAAGCCCACGGCCGCCATCACCGCGCAGAAGTTGAACTTGTTGAGGGGATTGACGTCCATCAGCCAGTTCCCGTAGAGCTGGGGCTTTTTAAAGGAATAGGCAAAATCCAGATCCAAACCGATCCACTCCTTTGTGTCAAAATTTGGGGCTGCCTTGGGAAAAGGGACAGGCCGCTGCTCACCCAGCGGCCTGTCTTTTTTGCAGTCGAGGTTGGGAAGGGGGGACGGAAAACGCTAGAGGGTCTCTTCCTCTTCGTCGTCCTCGTCGGCGCCGCTGGCGCCGATGTAGACGTGGCCGAGCGGCAGCTTGGTGAGGAAGCGGTTGGGCATGCTCTTGAGGATGATAAAGACAATGATCACCGTGGGGACCTTGTCGAGCAAGTCGGCAAAGGCCTCAGAGGCAAAGCAGGCGGGAGCGACCGACCAGCCGGCCGCGACCAGGGCGCCGGTGATGAGGCCGGTGGCGTTGGCGCCGTAGCCGCCCAGGAAGAGGATGGTGATGCAGGGGCCGATGACGCCGCCGATGAAGCCGAAGACCAGGGCGGACAGCAGGGTTTTCCACAGGCTCTTAAAGACGCCGATTTTGGAGAACCAGCCGGCCACAAAGCCGAAGGCCACGTTGAGCACCGCGTAGTAGAGGGTGGTCGGCGAGGTGATGGCGTTGAGCAGGTTGGTGATGAGACCGACCAGGGCGCCGGGGACGCCGCCGCAGAGCGCGCCCACCACAATGGTGCCGATGGCGTCCAGGTAGAGCGGCAGTTTGAGCAGAATGGCGATCTGCCCACCCACGAAGTTGACTGCAATGCCGATGGGAATCAAGAAGATGACCAGTTTGTTCATTTTTTTCATGGATGCGTACCTCCTCAGAAGTTGTAATCCGTTCGGCCTGCCAAACAAGGCGGGAAACGACCTCGACAAGCACTTCCCTCTTGTTAACAAACTGTAAATACTACTACCCACAGTATAGTGTTAGTCAACAAAAAAATCAATCATTTTCTTTTATTTTATCGATATTACCAAAAAAGAGAGGGCGGTTTTGACAGGATAGCGGGCCTTCTTTTCGCCCCGTCCCCGGTGCGGCCTGTCGGCCCGCACCGGGGGCGGGGCAGGGGGAGCCGACGGCGGGAAAACAGGGGGCCGGGTCTGTGGAGAGGGGCGGCGCGCCCTTGCCAATTTGCCCGAAATGGGGTACACTGGCACCGGGAAATCAGCTGGTTTTCCGATCGATCGTCACAAGGGGGAGGGCCTTGCTATGCTGCTTGTGCTGAATGTGGGCAATACCGCCATCTCGGCGGGGGCGTTTGCGGGGGAGGAGCTGCGATTTGTCGCGCAGACCGCCACTCGCAAGGGCGCGACCGCCTTTGACCTGGCCCTGCACATCCGCCAGGCGCTGGCCCTGGCCGGCGGGGGAGAGGAGCCCTTTTCGGGGGCGATCCTCTCCTGCGTGGTGCCCTCGCTGCGCCAGGCGGCGGCTGAGGCGGCCGACCTGCTGGTGCGGCCGGGGGGGCGCAGGCTGGTGTTGGGACCCGGCGTCAAGACGGGGCTTGACATCCGCACCCAGAACCCGGCGGCCACCGGCAGCGACCTGGTGGCCCTGGCGGTGGGGGCGCTGACCCTGGCGGGGGGGCCCTGTGCGGCCTTCTCCCTGGGGACGGCCACCGCCGCCGTGGCCCTGGGGGAGGGCGGCGCTCTGCGGGGCACCGCCGTGATGCCCGGGCTGGCCCTCTCGCTGGAGGCCCTGCGGGAGCGGGCGGCCTGCCTGCCGGAAATCGCCCTGGAGGGGGGCTTTGCGCCCCCCCTGGGAAGCGACACGGTGGGGGCCATGCGGGGCGGGTTGCTCCACGGCCACGCCGCCATGCTCGACGGGATGGCCGAGCGGCTGCAGGAGGCGCTGGGGACGGACTGCCCCCTCTACCTCTGCGGGCGGTGGGCAGCCCTGGTGCAGCCCTACTGCCGGGCGCCCTTCCTCTTAAAAGAGCACCTGCTGCTGCGGGGGCTCGCGGCCATCTATCGGAAAAATACAGCGGAGCGGCAGCGGGGCGAATAGCCCCGGCCCTTCTTTCCCAGAATATGCGCTGTATCCCGCCCTTCATGCGGGAACGGCAGCAGGAGGAATGCGCTGTGTCAAAGACGAGACGAAAGACAACCACCCTGGTGCAGATGGCGCTGCTGGCCGCCCTGATCGCGGTCCTGTCGGCGGTGCCCTGGCTGGGGTACATCAACCTGGGGTTCATCAACGCCACCACCGTCCACATCCCGGTGATCATCGGGGGGATCCTGCTGGGGCCCAAGGCGGGCGGGGTGCTGGGGGGCTTTTTCGGGCTCACCAGCCTGCTGAAAAACACCTTTCAGCCCAACCTGAGCAGCTTTGTCTTCTCCCCCTTCTACGGGGTGGGGGAGACCCACGGCAACCTGTGGAGCCTGGTGATCTGTCTGGTGCCCCGCATCCTCATCGGGGTGGCGGCGGGGCTCTGCTACCGGGCCATCGCCCGGGGCGGCAGGCGAAAGACGGCGGCCATGGCCGTGGCGGCGGTGGCCGGCTCCCTCTGCAACACCCTGCTGGTGATGGGGGGCATCTACCTCTTTTTCGGGCCGGCCTACGCGGCGGCCCAGGGGGTGGATTACGGCGCCCTCTTCGGCTGGATCGCCGCCCTGGTGGGCACTGTGGGGGTGCCGGAGGCCCTGGTGGCGGCCGTCCTCTCCACCGCTGTCTGCCGGCCGCTGCTGGCATTGCAGGGGCGGGGCAGCCCCAGGCCGGTCGATAGAATGGAGCAATAAAAGCGAGGGCCCCCGGCACAGCGCTGTGCCGGGGGCCCTTTTGGGTGGAGAGGGGGGAGATACAGAGGGCGCTTACTGCCGCGCGGATACCCGGGTGCTCCCCCTGCCCTGGTTGCCCAGCGCATCGCGCACCCAGGTGGTGTAGCTGCCCGGCGGCAGGGCAAAGGCAAACCAACCGTCGGCCAGGTCCTGTTGCACCGGGTCGATGCGGCGGCCGTCCTCGCCGGTGCAGTACATCTCGGCCACGCCGCTGGGGTCGGCAAAGGTGAAGACGGTGAGCCCCTCCTCCCACGCGCTGCCCTGCAAAACTGGGGGTTGGTCGTCGATACAGGTGACCGACACCTCCCGGCTGGCGGCGCTGCCATTTTTCCCCCGGGCCACCAGGGTGTAGCGGCCGCTGCGGGGAACGACCGCCGCATAGTGCCCGTCTCGGTGCGACAGGGGCAGGCGGAGGCCCTCCCCCTCCAAATAGACCTCCCGCAGCCCCGCGGGGCAGGACACCTGGGCGCTCACCTGGACCGGCTGGGCCTGGGGGACGCGGTCGGGCCACTCCACCCAATCGATCTGAACGGGGGCTGTGGCGGCGGTCCCCACTGCCAGGGCGGACAGAGTGGCGGCCAGCCCCGCCAGCAGGCGGAGAGGGGGGCGGCGGGAAGCGCGCTCTTTCCTGCCCTGACCGCCCGCCTGCCGCCAGCTCTGGCGGGCGATGCGGGCGACGGCGGGCCCTGCCAAGAGCCCCCCCAGCCCCATGGCCCCCCGCAGTTTGCCCATGGCCCGGCGCAGCAGCCGCTTGACCGTGCTCTCAGAGCGGCCCATGACAGCGGCGACGTCCCGCACCTTCAGCTGCTGCACATACCGCAACAGCACCGCCTCCCGCTCCTCCTCTGTGAGGGCGGTGAGGGCGGCCTGCATCCTCTCCACGTCGCTCTTCTTGTCGGCCCACTGCTGGGGGGTGGGGCCCAGGTCGGCCGCGTTGGCGGCCTCGCCCCCGGAGAGGGAGAGGGGGGCCTGCTGCCGCCGCTGCCGCTGCAGGTGCTGCAAACAGAGGTTGCGGCTGATGCCGCTGAGATAGGCGGCCACCAGCTCGGGCGGGTCGATCTCCGCGATCTTCTGCCAGAGGTGCAGGTAGGTCTGCTGGAGCAGGTCCTCCGCCACCTGGGCGCTGCCCACCATCTGCAGGATGCGGTAGTACTGAAAGCGGGCGGTGGCAGCGTAGAGCCGGTCAAAGGCGGTCCGGTCCCCCGCGGCGGCCCTGCGGGCCAACTCCCCCAGTTCGGCGTGGCTGTATGTCTTCACCTGGCGTCCCCCTGTCCCCAATCTCTCTGCCAATATAGCACGGCCGCCCCGACGGGTGCAAGCGGGAAATTTTTTTGCCAAAATGTGACCCGTTTTTGCCAAAACTGCGAATTATTGATGAGCTTGTGTTTTGCACAGGCCTTTGTAGAGGGCGAGAGGGGCGCTGCGCTCAGCGGCGGCGCTACCCCCCAACAATAGGAGGCGGAAAGAGTGAAGCATCAAAAGAGCGGGTGCCGGCTTGGTGCCCTGCTGCTGTCGGCGGTGATGGCCCTGTCGGCGGGCGCAGTCTGGCAGGGGTTTCGGGCAAAGGCGGCGGGGGGAGAGGCGACAGCCCTGTCCATCGAGACCGGCCCGGCGGTCAAGGGGTCCGACGGGCGCTTTTCCTTTCCCGAATTGGTCCTGCGGGTGCCGGACGGCGCCCAGGTCAAGAGCGTCACGGTGCAGTTTTCCAGCGCGGTGGCCAGCGCCGACAACATCTCCCTTCCCCCCTCCGGGGGCTTTGTCCAGCTGGCCGGCAGCAAGAGCGGGAACGTGGCGATCAACGCCAGCGGCAAGAGCGCCCAGGAGTGGACCCAGTACCTGCGGGACAACTTGCGGGTGACCCTCGCCGGCAGCGAGATGAAGCGGTTGCGGCTGATTGCCAGCTACAGCGAGGCCACCGACATCTACGACTACAACGCCGAGACCGGGCACTACTACCAGGTGGTGCGGTCAGGGAATAGCTGGAAGGCGGCGATGGCCGACGCGGACCAGCGGAAATATCTGGGGATGCAGGGGTATTTGGTGACCATCACCACCCAGGAGGAAAACGACTTTGTGGCCTCCCTCATCCCCAATATCAACACCTGGATGGGCGGCAGCTGTGACCCGGCCTACACCAAGGACCCAGACAGCGGGAATGCAACCCCCGGCCGCTGGTACTGGGTGTCCGGGCCGGAGGGGATCGCCGACAGCGGCAAGCCCCTGCTGTTTTGGGAGGGGGTTTGCAACACGTCGACCCCCAACGACCCGGCCAACAGCCGCAACGGCTGTTGGCTCAACTGGATCGAGACGAGCCGGGGCTGGCCGGTAAACGGACCCGACCACGGCGGGGCCCCGGGGATAGCCGGGGCGGAGCCCTATCTGTCCTCCTATCGGGAGAACGGGAGCCTGGGCTGGAACGACTTAAGCGACACGCAGACGATGGTTTATGTGGTGGAGTACGGCGGCATGCCCGGCGACAAGGTGGAGAGCGACGACTGCGCCAAAGAAGAAGTGAACCTGGACCCCAGCGGCAAGGCCCTCTCCACCAGCGCCAGCGACATCACCGTGGGGGAGGAGCCAAAGGTGGTGAGCAAGGCCAACGGCAGCCCGGTGGAGGCGGTGGTGTACACCTACTACCGGCGGGCCGACGACGGCAGCTGGAAGCCGGTGGCCGCTCCGGAACACGTGGGGGAGTACCGGGTGGTCTCCGCCAAAGACGGCTACCAGGGGGACAGCGATACCTTTCAGGTGCTGCCCAAGGACATTTCGGTGGCCCCCACCCCCGCTGCCGACGGCACGTACACCAAGGTGTATGACGGCACGAACGGGTACGGTGGAGACATCTCCCTCTCGGGCCTGCCAGAGGGGGCAGATGTGCAGCTGCGCTGCACCGCCACCTTCAACAGCAAGGACGTGGCCACAGCCGATACACTCACCCTGACGGGGCTGTCCCTCACCGGCGACGACGCGGGGGACTACACCCTCACCGGCCTCGCCGACGGCAAGATAGAGGTGCCGGGCAGCATCACCCCCCGGCCGCTGGCGGTGGCCCCCACCTTTGCCGTCAGCGAGAGCTGGGCCGGGGTGCCCCTGCCCCACGACTACGGCCACACGGCGGTGGAATACGACCCCGACGGCAGCTGGGGCAGCATGCTGGGCGAGGGGGACGCCCTGGCCGACACCCTGGGTGAGCCGGCCTACAGCTGCCGGGCAGGGAAGGTGGAGCTGGACAGGCAGGCCCCCCTTGCCGGGTCGTATACCCTGGCGGTGACCTTTCCCGACGCCACTGAGCTGGCGCGGCAAAACTACGAGATCACCTGCGCCACCCTTCCCCTGCTCATCAAGGAGCGCCATCCCCCCACTGTGCGCCCCCAGGGCGAACAGCAGGGGCCCCTGGTCCCCAACGCCGTCACCGAAGGGGCCGGCGGGACCGTTCACGCGGTGGTGGCGGACGCGGTGGTCGAGCGGGTACGGCCCAGCGGCAGCCTTTCGCGGCTGGAGGTGCTCGGTCTGCTGATGGACCGCTACCAGGTGGACTCGGCCCTGCCCGACGGCGCGCTGACCTACTCGGCGGCCACCATCTTCAAGGGGGGCGCGGCGGCGGACGCGGTGGATCTCACCCGGCCGGGCAGCTACCTCCTCTCGGTCACCGCCACCGACAGTCTGGGCGACACCGCCACCATTTTTCTGACCTACACCCTGGTAGAGGAACCGGTGGAGCCGACCCCGACCCCGCCGGACGGCGGCGAGGGCGACCCCAGCGGGGGCGAGCCGGACGCCCCCGAAACACCCACCCCTCCCCCGAGCGGCGGTCAGGCGACGGTGGAGAGCGACTCGGACAGCGGACACCAAAACCCCATCATCACCGGCGACGGGGCCATTGCCCCCAGCGACAGCGGCCTGCTGTTGGCCGGGGCTTCCCTGGCCGCCCTCTCCCTGGGCGGGGTCGCCCTCTTCGGCGGCCGAAAGGGCCGCCGGTACAAGCGGTAGAAACTTTGCGGACAGAGGCCGCGCGGTCTCCCGTTTGAGGCGGCCAGTGGGCGGTGTGGGCCCCCTCTTCCCACCGCCCACGCCTCGCCGATAGAAAAAGGACCCCAAGAATCCGCTCCTGCTTGTACAGGCGGGCAGCCCCCCGGCGCAAAATCTGCGCCGGGGGGCTTTTTCGCGGCGGACCTCATCCGGCCAGGTAGCTGCCTCCTCCCGGTCACCGCCACCGGCAGCCTGGGTGGCGCCGCCGCTGGTCTGCCGAGCTCCCCCTCGGTACCGCCGGGGGAGGGCGGTGGAAGGGGGGAGAGAAAGTTTTTTCCAAAGGACAAAAGGGTGTTGACAACCGTGCTGATTGTATATATACTGTATATACAATATATCGATATATTTGAGTGTTTGAGGTGACCCATGGACATCATCATCCAGAATTCCAGCGACAAACCCATCTACCAGCAGATCGTCGACCAGGTCAAAGACAAGGTTTTGACCGGGGTTTTGCAGCCGGGGGAGGCGCTGCCCTCCATGCGGCTGTTGGCCCGGGAGCTGAAGATCAGCGTGATCACCACCAAGCGCGCCTACGAGGAGTTGGAGAGGGAGGGCTTCCTCACCACCCAGCCCGGGCGGGGCAGCTTTGTGGCCGAGAAAAACCTGGAGTTTGCCCGAGAAGAGCGGATGCGCGCCCTGGAGGAGAGCTTGGCCAAAGCCGTGGAGCTGGCCCGGGGCTGCGGCGTGTCGGAGCGGGAGTTGGTACAGCTGGTGACATTGCTTTACAGCGGAGAGTGAGAGTATGATGACGCAAAATTGTTTGGAACTGCGCGGGGTCGGCAAGAGCTACGGCTCCTTTGCCCTGCGGGACGTGGATTTGAGCGTGCCCAAGGGCTGTATCATGGGCCTGGTGGGGCAAAACGGCGCGGGCAAGACCACCCTGCTCAAGTTGATTTTAAACCTGATTGCCCGGGACAGCGGCGAGATTTCGGTGCTGGGGATGGACAATTTAAAAGAGGAGATGGCCATCAAGCGGCAGCTGGGGGTGGTGATGGACGAGAGCGCCTTTCACGACTTCCTGACCCCGCAAAAGGTCTCCAAAATCATGGCGGGCATCTACCCCAACTGGGACGGAAGGCAGTTTGCCGACTACCTGCGGCGCTTCGGCCTGCGGCCGGGGGATTCCATCAAGAATTTTTCCCGGGGAATGAAGGCAAAGCTCTCCATCGCCGCGGCCCTGAGCCACGCGCCCCAGCTGCTGCTGCTCGACGAGCCCACCAGCGGCCTGGACCCGGTGGTGCGCGACGAGATACTGGACATCTTTGCCGAGTTCATCGGCGACGGGGAGCACTCGATCCTCATCTCCTCCCACATCACCAGCGACTTGGAGCGGGTGGCCGACTACATCGCCCTGCTGGATGAGGGCCAGCTGATTTTTTGCGAGGAGAAGGACGCCCTTCTCTACGGCTACAGCGTGCTCAAAGGCACCCGGGAACAGCTGGAGCGGCTGGACCGCAGCGAGCTGATCGGCCTGCGGGAGACCAGCTTTGGCTTTGACGCGCTGGTGGAGCGAAGCGAGGAGAACCGCCGCCGCTTTGAGGGGTTGGTCTTTGACCGCTGCACCCTGGAGGAAATGGTGCTCTACTTTATAAGGGGGAAGAAGAGATGAAGGGACTTTTGCTCAAGGATTTCTGCATCTTCGGCAAATCGGCCAAGTTTTACATCCTCTACCTGGTCGGGATGGCGGTGTTGGGGCTGGGGATGAAGAGTTCTGCCTTTATTGTGGGGATCGTGGTGATGATGCTCTCCATCCTCTGCATCAGCACCTTCTCCTACGACGACATGGCCCGCTGGCCGGCCTATGCCGCCGCGCTGCCGGTGAGCCGGGGCAAGGTGGTGCTTTCCAAGTATGTGCTGGGGATGGGGATGCCCCTGCTGGGGGGCGTGATCGCCCTCCTCATCACCGTTGGGTACTCCTTTATCCGCCCGGAGAACATGGTGGAAAACGCCCTGACGGCGGGGCTGACCGCCTGCGTGGGGATGCTCTTCAACCTGATTTTGCTGCCGCCCACCTTCAAGTGGGGGGCGGAGAAGAGCCGCATCATCCTCTATGCGGCCATGGCCGCCGTCTTTGCCATCGTCTTTCTCGCGGAAAAGCTCCCCGCCCTCAAGCTGCCTTCCCTGCCGCAGCTGCCGACGGGGCTCTGGGTGGGGCTGATCGCCGCGGTGATGGTGGGGTTGACCCTGATTTCCTACGGCGTCTCCTGCCGGATCTACGCCAAAAAAGAGTTTTAGAGGACCGTGCCAAAGGGCGCGCCCCTCCCCAAACAGAGGGAGGGGCGCGCCCTTTTTTGGTGTGGAAAAGGGGAAAAACAAAAGGTCAGAAAAAGTCAAAAATATTTTTGCGGCGTTCACAATTTGTACACAGGTATCGGGTATATTGTATTTAGCACTCAAGAGAATAGACTGCTAAAAGTGTGAAGAGAATGGGAGGGTGGTTCCAATGAACGCCAACAAACTGACACAGAAATCGCTGGAAGCGGTGCAGACCGCCCAGAGCCTGGCCATAGAGCACAGCAATGTGCAGATCGAGCAGGAGCACCTGGTTTCGGCCCTGCTGGAACAGCCCGAGGGGCTGATCCCCTCGCTTGTCAAAAAGATGGGCTGCGACCTGGAGGCCCTGCGCGCCGCCGTGCGCCAGCGCATCGAGGGGATGCCCGGTGTCTCGGGCCCCGGGCGGGAGCCGGACAAGATCTACGTCTCGCAGGAGGTGGACCAGGCCCTGGTGCAGGCCGAGGCCGAAGCGGGGCGGATGCAGGACGAGTACGTCTCGGTGGAGCACCTGCTGCTGGGGTTGCTGGAGCGGCCCAGCGCCTCCATGCGGGAGATTTGGAGCCGTTTTGGGGTGAAAAAGGACGGCTTTCTGGCCGCCCTGTCGTCGGTGCGGGGGAATACCCGGGTCACCAGCGACACCCCGGAGGAGACCTATGACGCCCTGAAAAAGTACGGGCAGGATCTGGTAGAGCTGGCCCGCGCCCAGAAGCTGGACCCGGTCATCGGCCGGGACGCGGAGATCCGCAACGCCATCCGCATCCTCTCGCGCAAGACCAAGAACAACCCGGTCCTCATCGGCGAGCCCGGCGTGGGCAAAACCGCCATTGCCGAGGGGCTGGCCCTGCGCATTGCCAGGGGGGATGTGCCCGACAACCTAAAAGACCGCAAGCTCTTTTCCCTGGACATGGGGTCCCTGGTGGCAGGGGCCAAGTTCCGGGGCGAGTTTGAGGAGCGGTTGAAGGCCGTTTTGGGCGAGGTGAAGAAGAGCGAGGGCCGGATCATCCTCTTTATCGACGAGCTGCACACCATTGTGGGGGCGGGCAAGACCGAGGGCTCGATGGACGCGGGCAACCTCTTGAAGCCGATGCTGGCGCGGGGCGAACTGCACTGCATCGGCGCCACCACCCTGGACGAGTACCGCCAGTACATCGAAAAGGACCCGGCGCTGGAGCGCAGGTTCCAGCCGGTGATGGTGGAGGAGCCGGACGTGGAGGACACCATCTCCATCCTCCGGGGGCTCAAGGAGCGCTACGAGGTGTTTCACGGGGTGAAGATCCAGGACGCCGCCCTCATCGCCGCGGCCACCCTCTCCAACCGCTACATCACCGACCGCTTCCTGCCGGACAAGGCCATCGACCTGGTGGACGAGGCCTGCGCCATGGTGCGCACCGAGATTGACTCGATGCCCGCCGAGCTCGACGAGATCTCCCGCAGGATCATGCAGTACGAAATTGAGGAGGCGGCCCTGAAGAAGGAGACCGACCGCCTCTCCCAGGACCACCTGGCGGAGATCCAAAAGGAGCTGGCCGACCTGCGGGCCCAGTTCAAGGAGATGAAGGCCAAGTGGGAAAACGAGAAAAACGCCATCTCCAAGGTGCAGAACCTGCGCGCTGAAATCGAGCAGGTGAACGCCGAGATCGAACAGGCGGAGCAGCAGTACGACTTGAACCGGGCCGCCGAACTCAAGTACGGGCGGCTGCCCGGCCTGAAAAAGGAGCTGGAAGAGGAGGAGAAGATCGCCGAGCAGGGACAGAAGGGCGCGGGCAGCCTGCTGCGCGACCGGGTCACCGACGAGGAGATCGCCAAGATCGTCGGCCGCTGGACCGGCATCCCCGTCTCCCGGCTGGTGGAGGGGGAGCGCGACAAGCTGCTGCGGCTGCCCGAAGAGCTGCACCGCCGGGTGGTGGGGCAGGACGAGGCGGTGGAGAAGGTCTCCGAGGCCATCCTCCGCTCCCGGGCGGGAATCCAGGACCCGGATCGCCCCATCGGCTCCTTCCTCTTTTTGGGGCCCACCGGCGTGGGCAAGACCGAGCTGGCCAAGGCCCTGGCGCAGGCCCTCTTCGACGACGAGCGCAGCATGGTGCGCATCGACATGACCGAGTACATGGAGAAGTTCGCCGTCTCCCGCCTCATCGGCGCGCCTCCGGGTTATGTGGGCTACGAGGAGGGGGGCCAGCTGACCGAGCAGGTGCGCCGCCACCCCTACAGCGTCATCCTCTTTGACGAGGTGGAGAAGGCCCACCCCGACGTCTTCAACATCCTCTTGCAGGTGCTCGACGACGGGCGGATCACCGACTCCCAGGGGCGGACGGTGGACTTTAAGAACACCATTATCATCCTCACCTCCAACCTGGGTTCCGGCGCCATTCTGGAGGGGATCGGCCCCGACGGGCAGATTTCCGAGGGCGCCAAGGAGGAGGTCAGCGGGCTGCTGCGCCGCCAGTTCCGGCCCGAATTCCTCAACCGGCTGGACGAAATCGTCTTCTACAAACCCCTCACCAGGGAGGAGATATCCGGCATTGTGGAGCTGCAGATCGCAGACCTGCGCCGCCGGTTGGCCGACAAGCAGCTGTCGGTGGAGCTGACCGCCGCCGCCAAGGAGTATGTGGTGGCCCAGGGGTACGACCCGGTCTACGGTGCCAGACCCCTCAAGCGCTTCATCCAGAGCAAGGTGGAGACCCTGATTGCCCGGCTGATCATCCGCGCCGAGTTGGCGCCCCGCACCGCTATTGTGGTGGACTATGACGGCCACCAGCTGACCGCCGAGCCCAAGGGCGAGTTGCAGGCGCTCTGATTTTTCGACAGACAGAAAGGGGGCCCGGCAGCGGGTGCGAGAGCGCCGCTGCCGGGCCCCTTTGCCGCCGCTGAAAAACCGTTTGGAAAAAAGAGGGCGGCCGTGCTATACTAAAGCACAGAGAGACGTGAGGACAGGCGGCCCGCCCCGGGCGGGGCCGCCCACAGTGAGAAGGGAGAGCAGCCTGATGAGAGTTTTGCTGGTCAACGGGAGTTCCAATAAAAACGGGTGCACCTTTACCGCCCTGTCGGAGGTGGCCGCCGCCCTGGAAGAGGAGCAGGTGGAGACCGAGATCTTGCAGCTGGGGGCCGACCCGGTGCGCGACTGCATCGGCTGTGGCGGCTGCCGGAAGATGGAGCGCCGCTGTGTCTTTGACAGCGACGTGGTCAACCGGCTCATCGAAAAGGCCGAGGGGGCCGACGGCTTTGTCTTTGGCACCCCGGTCTACTACGCCCACCCCAGCGGGCGGATCCTTTCGGTGCTGGACCGGGCCTTTTACGCCGGCAGCGCCGCCTTCGCCTACAAGCCGGGGGCGGCCGTGGCCTCGGCCCGCCGGGCGGGGACCACCGCCTCGCTGGACGCGCTCAACAAGTATTTCACCATCGCCAAGATGCCGGTGGTCTCCTCCCAGTACTGGAACATGGTGCACGGCAACACCCCGGAGGAGGTCCGCCAGGACCTGGAGGGGCTGCAGATCATGCGCACCCTGGGCCGGAACATGGCCTGGCTGCTGCGCTGCATCGAGGCGGGGAAGGCCGCGGGCGTCAACCCGCCGGCCCCCGAAGCGCCGCTGCGCACCAACTTCATCCGCTAGGTACTAAACCGGCGAGAAGGCACACCCGAGAGGGTGTGCCTTCTTTTTTGTGCGCAGGGCGGCCTAGGCGTCGGCAAAGATGCGGCGGGAGAGGAGGGAGAGCCCGGCGGAGAGGATGGCCGCCGCCAGGAGGATGACCCCGCCCCCGGCGGGGAACTGCTCGAAGAGGGCGCCGTAGATGGCCTGCCCCAGGGGCTGGGCGCACATGGAGAGGGCGATCATCAGGGCGATGACCTTGCCCACCAGCTGGGGCGGGGTCTCCAGTTGAACGGCGGCCATCATCTGCACGCTGAAGACGGTGGCCAGGGCCATGATGAAGAAGCTGAAGGCGGTGATGAGCCAGAAGCCGGCGGCGGGGGAGAGACCCAGCAACAGCGGCAGGGCCAGCCCCCCGGCAAAGGCGCTGCAGAGGAGGAGCAGCCGGGGGGAGTGGCGCAGGGTGAGGCGGCTGCCCGCCGCGGCGACAAAGAGCCCGCCGCAGAGCCCGCCCAGGGCCCCGATGCCCTGAAAGAGCCCCAGCATCCGGTCGCTCATCCCCAGGGTGTCCACCACGACCACCGGCAGGCCCACCGTCATCACCGAGGTCATCACCAGGTTGATGGCGGCCACCAGCAGGATGACCTTGGCCAGAAGAGGCTTTTCCCGGCGGATGTAGCGGGTGCTGTCGCGCAGATCGGCGCGGACGATCGACAGGGCCCCCGGCCCCTTTTCCCGGGGGGCGAAGGGGATGCGGATAAAGAGCTCCATCACCGCCGAGGCAAAAAAGCAGGCGGCGCTGATCTCCAGGATGGGGAAGATGCCGAAGGCGCCGAAGAGCATTCCCCCCACGATGGGGCCCAGCAGCCCCGAGAGGGAGGAGATCTGGTTGATGACCGCCCCGCCCCGCAGGACTTGCTCCCCCTCCACCAGGGCGGGGATGCTGGCCTGCACGGCGGGCTGGTAGGTGCCGCTGATGCCGTAGAGGAGCATCAGCGCCACCAGGACGAGGGGGACCAGGGGCAGCCGCCCCAGCCCCAGGTAGACCGAGACCACCAGCAGGGCGGTGAAAAAGTCCAGCGCCACCATGATGTTGCGCTTGTTGACCCGGTCGGCCAGCACCCCGCCGAGAAAGGAGAGGGCGATCATCGGCAGGAAGGAGCAGGCGCTCACCAGCCCGAAGAGGGCCGCCGAACCGGTTTGGCGCAGCAGGTAGAGGGGGAGGGCGAAGCGGAGGATGGCGTTGCCGAAGAGGGAGACGATCTGGCCGATCGCCACCAGGGTGAAATCGTGGCGGAAGAGTTTGGCTTTGGTCGTGGTGTTCATGGATACCTCCTGATTTGTAAATATAGATACCGACCGACGGTATGTATATTGTCAAAAAAGAGCTGCTCCGCAGGGGGAGCAGTTTTTTGACAGGTCGGCGGGGGAACGAGGGGACAGGGCGGGCACTAGGGGCGGTCCTCTTCGCCGGAGAGGTGCCGGGCGGTGTGGCGAAAGAAGGTCGCCTCCATCTCGTCGTCGATGATGTCCAATCCCACCCCCTCAAAGAGGCGGCGGAGCACCTGGGCGCGGTTTTGCATCTCCTCCCCGGTGGCGGGGACGAAAAAGGGGTTGGCCCAGAGGTTGAGCAGCAGCGAGATGGCCTGGGCCAGCTCTTTGGGGTGGATGGCCCGGGGCAGCGAGCCATCGCGCAGCCCCTCCTCGATGACCGGCTGCACGTAGTGGGGGGCCACAGTGGAGATGACCTCGTCGAACTGGGTGCGCAGAAAGCGGGGGTCGAGCACCGTCTGCGCCACCATCGAGACAAAGTCGTGGTCGTTCTGGTTTTGGCAGGCCGTCTCGAGCATGGCCTTGAGCTTTTCCCGGCCGTTTCGCCCCGGGTCGTCGCGGATGGCGGCGTAGAGGGCGGTGTTTTCCTCCCCCAGCTGGCGGCAGACGGCGTCAAAGATGTCCTCTTTGGAGCCAAAGTGGTGGTAGATGGCCCCCTTGGAGAGCCCGCCCAGCTGGTCGACGATGTCCTGGATCGAGGTGTTTTCATACCCCTTTTGGGCAAACAGCCGCCGGGCCACCGCGAGGATCTTCTCCACTGTCTCCTCCGGGTGCTTGTTCCTCGCCATCCCTCTCACCTCACATACATACCGTTGGTATCTATCCTACAGCAGATGCCCCGCCCCGTCAAGGGGGCGGGACTGCTTTTTGCAATTTTGTCGCAGCCACCCCCCGCCGGCGGCCGCTGTGCGCCACAGTCCAGGAGCGGGGTCAACTGGTGGCGAAGGCCCCTCAGAGCTTTGCCTTCGACCGAGGCCCAAGGGGCTCGGCTGCCTGCGCGCCCGGCCAAGGGCAGCTGCAAAATGGCAGTCCTGACCTCCGGTGAAGGCGGGAGGGCAACCTCCGATCCTTTGGGTCCCTGTCCCCAGCCGGGGGTGGGCTGTCGGCGCGTCGCCACCGCCTCCATGGCGGTGTGGTCCGGCGGCTGGCGCTTTGGCGTGCCCATCGTGTGCCGGGCCCCGACAAGCAGGGCTCAATCAGTGGCAGAGATTCTCCCGATGAGCGTCCCCCACTGTCTTGCCGTATGTCGAGTTCCAGCGAGGAGGACCCGTTTGGTGACAGAGGCCCTTTCGATGAGCGCCCTTCGCCGCCCCACCGCGCGCTGGGGCCTGTCGAGCAGGGCCCGCCTAGTAGCAAAATCCCTCCAGGCGAGCGTTCACCTGCCGCCCCACCGCGCGCCGGATCCCGTCAAGCAAGGCCTGTCTATTGATAGAGGTCCTCCCGATGAGCGTCCCCCACCATCCTGCCCTATGCCGAGTTCCAGCGAGCAGGATCCGCCTTAGTAGCAGAACCCCTCTAGGTGAGCGTCTCGCCACCGCCCCGCCCTGTGCCGGACCCCAGCGAGCAGGGCTCGACCAGTGGTAGAGGTCCTCCTGGTGAGCGTCCCTCTGCTGCCTCGCCGTGTGCTGGGCCCCCGTCAAGCAGGGCCCGCCTGGTGGCGGGGGCCCCCAGCAACCTCCCTCTTGGCGTGCGGCCAAAGCCGGCAGGGGGACAGGCGACGCGGCCCGCCTGCTGCCCCCCCTTCCGCCGTCGGAGGGGCGCTTGTCGGGGAGTGCCGAGCGCGGCACCCCAATTTCTCCCCCTTTTCCGCGCTACAGGCCGGCTCATCCCGATACAGGGGGACAGGCCTGGAGCGGACGAGCATATTCCCCGCCCCGGGCTGCATAGAGTGGAGAGAAGGGACAAGTCCCGTCCCCAAAAATGCAGGAATGTTCACAGGGAGGAATGCGACATGACTTCTATGGCGCCATCGCTCTACTACCGCCGGGGGCTCAACCCGATCCAGGTGGAGCAGGCCCGCCAGCGATACGGCTCCAACGCCCTCACCCAGGGGGAGCGCAGCGGGTTTTTCAAGCAGTTCCTGGCCAGCTTCGGCGACCCCATCATCAAGGTGCTGCTCTGCGCGCTGGCCATCAACATCGTCTTTTTGTTCCGCGACTTCGACTGGTTCGAGACGGTGGGGATCGCGGTGGCCATCTTTTTGGCCACCTTTGTCTCCACCCTCAGCGAGTACGGCAGCGAGTCGGCCTTCATCAAGCTGCAACAGGACGCGGCCAGCATCCAGTGCCGGGTCCGCCGGGCGGGGATGGCCGCCTCGGTCCCCATCGACGAGGTGGTGGTGGGGGACGTGGTGCTGCTGCAGGCGGGGGAGCGGGTGCCCGCCGACGGGGTGATGGTGGAGGGCAGTCTCCACCTGGACCAGTCCGCCCTCAACGGCGAGAGCGCCGAGGTGGAGAAAAAGCCCGCCGCTGGAGAGGCGGGAAAGGCCGACCTGGCCGCTCCCAACTGGCTCTTTCGGGGGAGCGTGGTCTGCTCGGGCGAGGGGGCCATGGAGGTGCTGGCCGTGGGGGACAAGACCTTCTATGGCGGCATGGCCCGGGAGATGCAGGAGGAAACCCGGGAGAGCCCCCTGCGACTGCGGCTGGGGGGGCTGGCCAAGATCCTCTCCCGGCTGGGCTACTGCGCCGCCGCCCTGGTGGCCGTCGCCGACCTCTTCAACGCCTTCTTCCTCTCCAACCACTTTGACCCGGCGGCCATCTCGGCCCTCTTCGCCCAGCCCTCGCTGGTGCTCGAACACATTCTGCACGCCGTGACCCTGGCCATCACCGTGGTGGTGGTGGCGGTGCCTGAGGGGCTGCCCATGATGATCACAGTGGTCCTCTCCTCCAACATGCGGCGGATGCTCAAAGACCACGTGCTGGTGCGCAAGCTGGTGGGGATCGAGACTTCCGGTAGCCTGAACATCCTCTTCACCGACAAGACCGGCACCCTCACCCGGGGACGGTTGGAGGTGACCCACTTCCTGGCCGGGGACGGCAGGGAGTACAAGACCGCCGCCACCCTGCGGGGGCAAAAGGGGCTATGGCGGCAGGTGGAGGACTGCTGCCGCTACAACAACCAGGCGGTCATCAGCCCCCAGGGCCCGCTGGGGGGCAATGCCACCGACCGGGCGCTGCTGGCCTTCGCCCTGCCCCAGAGCACCAAGGGCGAGGTGCAGGTGGCCCGGCGGGTGCCCTTTGACTCGGCCAACAAATACGCCGCCGTGACGCTGGAGGACGGGCGCACCTTCGTCAAGGGCGCGCCGGAGAAACTGCTGGAGAGCTGCACCAAGTACGTGGACGGGGAGGGGCGGGCCCGGCCCCTGGACTCCCTCAAGCTGCTCAAATTGCGCTGGAAAGAGCTGACCGCCCAGGCGGTGCGGGTGCTGGTGCTCTGCCAGAGCGCCGTCCCGGTGGGGGAGGGCGGCGGTCGCTTTTCCGACCTGACCCTCATCGGATTGGTGGGCATCCGCGACGAGGTGCGCCCCCAGGCCAAGCAAGCGGTGCGCCAGGCCCAGGCGGCGGGGGTGCAGGTGGTGATGATCACCGGCGACAACCGGGACACCGCCGCCGCCATCGCCCGGGACGTAGGCCTTCTGCGGGAGGCCGCCCCCGGCGCCATCCTCGAGAGCGGGGAGTTGGCCGCCATGAGCGACAGCCAGCTCAAAGACGCCCTGCCCGGCATCCGGGTGGTGGCCCGGGCCCTGCCCCAGGACAAGAGCCGCCTGGTCAAGGCCGCCCAGGAGCTGGGGCTGGTGGCGGGGATGACCGGCGACGGCATCAACGACGCCCCGGCCCTGAAAAAGGCCGATGTGGGCTTTGCCATGGGCAGCGGCACCGAGGTGGCCAAAGAGGCCGGAGACATCGTGATTTTGGACGACAACTTCCAGTCCATCACCCGAGCCATCCTCTACGGGCGCACCATCTTCAAGTCCATCCGCAAATTCATCGTCTTTCAGCTGACCATGAACCTCTGCGCCGTGGGGGTCTCGGTCATCGGCCCCTTCATCGGCATCGACACCCCGGTGACGGTGATGCAGATGCTCTGGATCAACATCATCATGGACACCCTGGCCGGGCTGGCCTTTGCCGGCGAGCCCCCGCTGGAAGAGTACATGGAAGAGCCCCCCAAGCGGCGGGACGAACCGGTGCTCACCCGCTCCATGGTCCACCAGATCGTCTGCATGGGGGTGTTCACCGTGAGCCTCTGTGTGGCCTTTTTGAAGGTGGATCTCTTCAAACACCTCTTCCGCATTGAACTGGGGGAGCAGTACTTCATGACCGCCTTCTTCGCCCTCTTCATCTTCACCGGCATCCTCAACAGCTTCAACGCCCGCACCCCGCGGGTCAACCTGTTTGCCAACCTGGGGGGCAACCGGGCTTTCGTGGTCATCATGGCGGCGGTGGCGGGGGTGCAGCTGCTGCTCATCTACTTTGGCGGCAGCCTCTTCCGGGTGGCGGGGCTCACCCTGCGGGAACTGGCGACGGTGCTCCTCATCTCCACCCTGGTGCTGCCGGTGGACCTGCTGCGCAAGACGGCCCTGCGCAAAAAGGGGATCATCCCCGACATTTGAGACAGCTAAAAAACAGCCTTTTTTAAGGCAATGCTCTCTGCGGCGGGCGGCGCGCCGCAGAATCGGAGAAGACAAAATCGCACTCTGTCGCAGAAAATGGCTACAAAACAGTCTCGCGGGAGAAAATTTTTCTCTCGCGGGACTGTTTTTTGTGTCGAAAGGGCAATTTGACGTGCTCAACAGGTATGGAAAGAGGTTCAAGCCCCTAAACTGAAAAGCGGGGAAGTGCTGTTTTACAGCCAAAGTCGGCCCAAAAATGCACATGGAGGGAAAAAACTGGCCTTTAAATTTGTATAAAATGTAAATTCTTTTGACTTTAACTGATTTTCCGGAAATACCCCTTGATTTTTGCGGGAAAGTGATTACAATGATATTTAGCACTCGGGTATATAGACTGCCAATCCAATGTTACAAAACTATAATATAGGAGGAATTCAGTATGACCATCAAACCCTTGGCTGACCGCGTTCTGATTAAACTGCTCGAGGCGGAAGAGAAGACCGCCAGCGGCATCATTCTCCCCGACGCCGCGAAGGAGAAACCCCAGGTGGCCGAAGTGGTGGCCGTGGGCCCCGGCGGCATGGTGGACGGCAACGAGGTCGTCATGACCTTGAAGGTGGGCGACAAGGTGATCGCCAGCAAATACGCCGGCACCGAGGTCAAGGTGGAAGGCGAGGAATTCACCCTGCTGCGGCAAAGCGACATCCTGGCCATCGTCGAGTAAGACCGGCCCAGACCGCCCGCAGACAACCGCTTACACATCACTACAACTGATAAAGGAGTAAGGCAACATGGCAAAAGAGATCAAATTCGGCGAGGAAGCCAGACAGTCCCTGCAGGCCGGCATCGATCAGCTGGCCGACACCGTCAAGGTCACCCTGGGCCCCAAGGGCCGCAACGTGGTGCTGGACAAAAAGTTCGGCTCCCCCCTCATCACCAACGACGGCGTGACCATCGCCAAGGAAATCGAGCTGGACGACCCCTTTGAGAACATGGGCGCACAGCTGGTGAAAGAGGTCGCCACCAAGACCAACGACGCCGCTGGCGACGGCACCACCACCGCCACCGTCCTGGCCCAGGCCCTGGTCCGCGAGGGGATGAAGAACGTGGCCGCCGGCGCCAACCCCATGATCATCCGCAAGGGGATGCAGAAGGCCGTCGACGCCGCGGTGGACTTCATCGTCACCAACGCCAAAGAGGTCAACGGCTCCCAGGACATCGCCCGGGTCGCCTCTGTCTCCGCCGGGGACGAGGCCGTCGGCAAGCTGATTGCCGAGACCATGGAGAAGGTCTCCGCCGACGGGGTCATCACCATCGAGGAGTCCAAGACCGCCGAGACCTACTCCGAAGTGGTCGAGGGCATGCAGTTTGACCGCGGCTACATCTCCCCCTACATGGTCACCGACACCGACAAGATGGAGGCCGTCCTCGACGACCCCTACATCCTGATTACCGACAAGAAGATTTCCAGCATCCAGGACCTGCTGCCCCTGCTGGAGCAGATCGTTCAGGCCGGCAAAAAGCTGCTGATCATCGCCGAGGACATCGAGGGCGAGGCCCTGACCACCATCCTGGTCAACAAGCTGCGCGGCACCTTCAACTGCGTGGCCGTCAAGGCCCCCGGCTTCGGCGACCGCCGCAAGGAGATGCTCCGCGACATCGCCATCCTCACCGGCGGCGAGGTCATCTCCAGCGAGCTGGGCCTGGAGCTCAAAGACACCACCGTCCTGCAGCTGGGCAACGCCAAGCAGGTGAAGGTCACCAAAGAGAACACCATCATCGTCGACGGGGCCGGCGCCAAAGAGGCCATCGACGAGCGCATCGCCCAGATCAAAAACGAGATCGCCGCCTCCACCTCCGACTTTGAGAAGGAGCACATGGAGGAGCGGCTGGGCAAACTGTCCGGCGGCGTGGCCGTCATCAAGGTGGGCGCCGCCACCGAGGTGGAGATGAAAGAGCGCAAGCTGCGCATCGAGGACGCCCTGTCCGCCACCAAGGCCGCTGTGGCCGAGGGCATTGTCGCCGGCGGCGGCACCGCCTACCTCAACGCCGTGGGCGCGGTGGCCAAGGTGGCCGCCAGCTGCACCGGCGACGAGAAGACCGGCGCCAACATCGTCCTGAAGGCCCTGGAAGAGCCGGTTCGCCAGATCGCCGCCAACGCCGGCGTCGAGGGTTCGGTCGTGGTCGACAAGATCAAGCGCTCCCGCAAGATGGGCTACGGCTACGACGCCTACAGCGACCAGTACGTCGAGATGCTGGAGAGCGGCATCGTCGACCCCACCAAGGTGACCCGCAGCGCCCTGCAGAACGCCGCTTCCGTCGCCGCCATGGTCCTGACCACCGAGAGCCTGGTCGCCGACCAGAAAGAGGAGAACCCCGCCGCCGGTATGGCCCAGCCCCCCATGGGCGGGATGATGTAAGCATCCGCGCGAAAAACTCCTTCTGAAAAACAGAGCATCACACGCAAAAGAGCCCCTGCCCGGGAGACCGGGTGGGGGCTCTTTTTTGTGCGCGGAAAAATAATTGGCAGGCAACTTTTTTCCCGTGCTTTCAGCCGCGGCTTTTTTCATGCGCGGGGGGACAGTCAGTGGGCGCAGGCCGGGTGGGTCATATCCAGGCCGAACATGGCCACCGGCGCGTCTAAATCGAAGGCGAAGTGAGCGCCCTCGGCATCCTGCCAGATGTTGAACTCGGCCCCCTTGTAAGGGCGGTCCTTAACGACGGCGCGGTTGGCCCCGCCTGTGGTGTTGATGGCGGCCGCCAGCCGGCCCCTTTTTTCGTGCTTTCAGTTGCAGCTCTTTTTTCCTGCGCGGGGAAAAATCAGCCGACAACTTTTCCCCGTGTTTTCAGCTGTGGCGCTCTTTCATGCGCAGGGGGCCGGTCAGCTAGCGACTTTTTCCTCCTTGCTTTTAATGATGTCTCTTTTTTCATGCGAGAGGGGGCGATCTGCCAGCGACTTTTTTCTCCATACCATCGACTGTGCTTTTTCGTGTGCAGGGAACGATCGGTCGGCAACTTCAACTGCGGCTTTTTTGATGCGCGGAGGGACGGTCAGGGGAGGGGTGAAACGGAGAAGGGGAGGACCGTTTCATTGCCCGACAGGTCGCGCACGGCCAACCGGTATTCGCCGTCGGACACCCTGGCGCGCACCTCTCCGCTGGCGGGGTCGGGCTTTTCCAGGGGCAGGGACTGGCCTTGGCCGCCGGTCAGGCGCAGGCTTTCCCAGTCCACCCCGCTGCCGTCGTCGCGCAGGGTGAGGCGGGCAAAGCTCCCCTCCACCTGCAAGTCCGCAAAATAGGGGGGGATTTGGTCCCCGGCCGGCGCGGCTGGCAAAACCTGCCCGACCAGCAGGACCAAGGCGCTCGACAGGGCGATACAGACAAGGGCTGCCGGCAGGGTCACCCGCCGCCGGGGCGGAGGGGGAAGCCCCGCCTGTCGGGCGCTCTCCCGCGAGGAGCGGGGCAGCGCCCACCGCAGGGCCAGACCGGCGGGGACCAGGGCAAAACTGTCCTTCAAGTAGAGGAGGAGTTTGGCCTTGGCGCTGGCCAGGGCCCGCTTGACGGTGGCCAGAGAACAGTCCAGTTCCTGCGCGATTTGGCGCAGGGGGACTTGCTGGCAGTAAAAGCGGATGACGGCGATCTTCTCCCGCTCGGGCAGCCGCTGTAGGGCCTGTGCCAGGACGATGGAAGTCTCCCGCCGGTCCAGCGCCCCCTCGCCGGGGGCGGCGTCGGGGTGGGAGGAGAGGGCTGCTCCCTCCGCCAGCGGGGCCCGCCGCTCCCGGCGGAGGATGGTCTGGCAGCAGGAGCGGGTGGCCCGGTTGAGGTAGGCCACCACCGCCTGTGGGTCGCGGATATTGGCGGCATTTTTGTAGAGGGAGGCGTAGCTGTCCTGCACCGCGTCGTCGGCCAGGTGAGGGTTTCCCAGCAGGGCCATGGCCTGGTAGTACTGCGCCTCCACCGTGGCGGCGTACAGCTTGGCAAAGGCCCCCTCGTCCCCCTGCTGGGCCTGTTCCAGCCACCGGCCCAGCTGTTTGTGGCTCACCGTCAAATCAAACACCCTCTCCTCTGCGCTCTTTCCGCAGACAGTATAGCACAGATTCGACCGATTTCGCCACCAATTTAACAGGGAAAAATTCCCTGCATTTTTGTGAGCTTTTTGCCCTCTGACCGACGCCCTATTAATGAGTTATCGTAAGTGTAAACCCAATAGAGGAGGGAAAAAACATGAAATTGATACAGAGAGAGGGGCGAAAGCCCGGGCGCCCGCAGCGAGCGGCGAGGGGCAAGCCCCTGTGGGGCCGGCTGTGCGCCCTGGTACTGGCCGCCGCCTTTGCGCTGGCCTGCATTCCTCCCGTACAGCGCACCGCCCAGGCGTCGGTGGCGACCACCGACTACGAAAAGGTATTCACCATCCGCAACACCGGCGGCGTGCCCACCTCTTACAACGGGAATGGGAACTTTACCCTTGCCCGCACAGATTCCCCACTATATTGGCGGAAAAACGCCTACGATGATCCCAGTGGAAAGACGAGCGACAGCTGGGGCGGCTTTCAGACCATCAACGCCTTGAGTTTGAACTGCGACTGGGCGGTGACTGCCACCTTTCGCAGCCCACCCCCGGTGAAAGACCCCAACAACTACTACACCAACAGCGACTTTGGCTTTGCCCTGAACAAAGACCCCGTCCCCTTTGACCAGGGCGACACCTATTGGATGTGGTACAGCCGGGGACGGGGTGTTTACAGTGCCACGGGGACAGACGCCACAAATATTGAAAACGGCACCTTTCGTACAGTTTGGATGAAAGATGGCATAGGTCAAACGCCCACCTACACAGGCGGACCTGTGGGGTCCTACAACAATGCCAGCCACCAACTGACCCTCTCTTACGACTGTCAAAAGGACGAGCTCACCATCAAGCTGGGCAGCGTCACCGGCACCCAGGGATACATTCGGCAGGCGGCCTTTCCGGGGGGAAAGGCCTATCTCTCGGTGTGGGGACAGATCGAGTGGGATTGGAATGCCCAGATCCCCAACATGCAGATCGACTGTCACTTCGACAGCTTCGGCTACCCCGATTTTGACCCCGCCATCCAGAACATCACCCTGTACAAAGACGGCACCAACCAGGTGGTGGGGGCCAACGACGTGGTCACCCCGGGCACCGTGCTGCGGGTGGAGTCGACGGTGAAAAACAAGGCCTCCGGAGCGGGCAGCCAGACCTTTGACCTGCACCTCAAAACCTCGGACGACACCCAAAACTACCCCACCCAGGGGCTGCAGTTCATTGCCGACAACAAACACCCCACCTCGGTGGGCGGGACATCGGTGACTACCTCGAAAAACGGATATACCATTGACGGGCAGTACGGCATCCCCATCACCATGGTGGGGAACACCGAATACAAGGTGATTTATTATGTCAAAGTGACCGAGAGCAGCGGCCAGGCGGTAAAGCTGGGCCAGATGTTGGAGGACGACGTCCTCGCCAACCGCGACTACGTCGGAGCAACCCTCCTCAACGAGCGGCCCCTGGAGCCGCTGGACCCGGACGACCCCGCCGCGAACACCCAGGCCCCCGGCAGCGACTACCACTACACCCGGCTGCCCAAAGCCAATGAAAACGGCTGGAACAGAGACGACGTGACGGTGCAGTTCTTCGCCGGGGACTTCGACCAGTTCACCATCACCCCCCAGACCGGCTCCGCTGTCACCCTGGCGGACCGGGAGAGCCAGCTCTATGACCAGGAGCAGATCTACAGCCCCACCACCTACCAGGCCAAGGACACCAGCACCGGCGCCGTCTCCACCAA
>NZ_JAHLPK010000007.1:0-175861 GCF_018917875.1 Acetanaerobacterium sp. MSJ-12
ACGGTGACCACGTCCCCGTCCTGCAGGGCCAACTTCTCCTCGTCGCTCATGGTGTTCCCGTCTTCGTCCAAAAGCTCGGTGCTCACGAATTGCGGCGTGTAGTGGGTGTAGCGGGCGGAGACAAAGGTGCCGCCAACGCTGTAGACCCTGTCCAGGCTGCTGTGGTTGCTCTTGAGATGGCTGCACTCCGCAACAAACGAAAAGTTGGCCTTTTCATGCCCTGTCTTTGCTGTTCTGTAGCTGCATTCTGTCCCTCCAAAATTCACCGTCATGGCTTGTTTTGCAGCGCTGTACTTCACGACAAAGTTCTGCCGCCCATTGAGCAGGGTCGGGGAGAGAGAGGTCGAGGCATACGCACTCATTTCTGAACCATGGGGGTAAAAACCTACGACATTGTCGTCTCCTATCAAGTGCCCCACTCGTGAAAAGAAAATGTAGTTTTGGGTGGGGTTCCCAACGTTGACAATGAGAGACGAATACCGCATCTTGTTCATATATTCGATGGAGAACTCGCTGACAAACTCCCAGTCCGCTTTCAGAGAAATCATATTCTTGCTGTTGACCGAGCTGAGGCAACCGTAATCGTTTGGAAAAGAGGGAGACCAATGGGGCATCGTCCCACTGGTGTCCGCCAAGTACATATCGTTCCCGCTCACATATCCCGCCGCAAAATTGCCACGGTCATAGTCAAATATCTCTTCCAGGGCGTCGCTCCCCACAAACTCCGAGGAGCTGTCGTCGCCGGAAGGATCCCCCTCCCCCTCTGCCAGGACCTGCAGCGGGACCAGGTTTACACAGAGGGCAATGGCCAGCGCCAGGGCGGCCAAACGCGTCCGCTTTTTCATCTTCTCGCTCCCTTTCCCGCCGCCGGGGGACCGGCAGACGGATTTCTTTACTCATAGGAGGCGGCAAAATCGGCCCCACTGTCACCCATTTGCAAACTTTTTGAAATTATTTTTTCTGGCAAACATTTCTTCCCCGCCCCGCCGAAATCTGTGCTACAATGAATGGCGAAATTTGACGAAAGGGGGCGAGGCAGATGTCCACACTCGACCACCGGCAGCTGGGGGAGCTCCTGGTGCGCGCGCGGGAGGGGGACGAGCGTGCCTTCGACCAGCTCTACCGGGCCACCGCCGACATCCAGTGGAAACAGGCCTACGCCATGCTGCACGACGCCGGGCTGGCGGAGGACGCAGTACAGGAGACCTACCTCACCCTCTACCGCCACATGGGGCAGATCGACAGCCCCAAGGCCCTGGTGGCCTATCTCAACCGCACGGCCTACCGGGTCTGCCTGCGGCTGGCCCAGCGCCAAAAGCAGGTGCCCCTGGACGCCGCCCCGCCGGAAACCCAGCCGTTGGCCGCCCTGCCCGACGACGACGCCCGCCACCTGCCCGAGGAGGCCGCCATCGAAAGGGAGGAGGTGCGCGCCCTCCTCTCCGCCCTGGAGGAGCTGGACCCCCGCCAGCGGGAGGCGGTCTTGCTGCACTACTACCAGCGCCGCACCGTGGCGGAGATCGCCCAGGCGATGGACTGCTCCCCCTCCACCGCCCAGAGGCTCCTCAACCGGGCGCGGGGGCGGCTGCGGCAGCTGCTGGGCCTCCCCGCCCTCCTGGTGGGGCCGGCGGTGGGCCGGGCGGTGCAAAAACTCCCCTCCCCCACCCCGCAGCCCCCCAAAAGGGGGCGTGCGCTCCCCCTTCCCCTGGCGGCCCTCCTCGCCCTCGCCCTGGGGGGCGCGGCCTTTGCCCTGGGGCGCAGCGGCGGCCCGACCATCACCCGGGCGGCGGCCGCTCCCGGCTGGCGCGCCCAGCCCTGCCCCGTCACCATCTCGGTGGCCGGGGCGACCCCCGACCAGGTGGTCCTGGTGGGGCCGGACGGACGCTCCACCCCGGCGCGCCGCCAGCCCGACGGCAGCTACCTGGCCCTGGCGGAAGAAAACGGCCTCTACACCGCCCTCGCCCGCACCGGGACAAAGGAGGCCCGGCAGGAGGTCTCCGTCCGATCCGTCGACCGGGCGGGCCCCCGCCTCCTCTCCACCCGGATGGAGGGGGGCCGGGCCGTCTTTTCCCTGGCGGACGATGGGGCAGGGGTGGACTGGTCCAGCGCCGCCCTCACCGGCGAGGGGGGCGCCTCCTTCGCCCCCCTCCGGGTGGACGAGTCGGCGGGCGAGGTGGTCTTTTCCGCCCCCGGCGGCCGCTACACCCTCGCCGTCTCCGACCGGGCGGGCAACCGCTCCACCGGCCCGGTGACCCTCTCCTTTCCCGAAGGGGAATAGGCTTTTTCCCCTGTTTTTGGGCCGCCGCAGAGAATGTGCACTTTTTCGCTACCATCGGCGGCTGAAACGTGGTAAAATAGAGTTGGGAAAGCGCGCCGTTTCGGCCTGGGCGACAGTCCGGCTGCCGGGGGGCGCGCTTTGGCGCAGCCCGAAGGGGGCTCGCCTGGCCCGTTCGGAGAAAAGGAGAGACCATGTTTCAAATTGGGGAGTACGTTGTTTACGAGAACACCGGCGTCTGCCGGGTGGAGAAGGTGGGCCCGCCGGTCGGCATCCCCGTGTCCGACAAGGAGCGGCTCTACTACGAGCTCTCCCCTGTGCGGGGCACGGGCACCATCTTCATCCCGGTGGATGCCGGGGCCTTCATGCGGCCCATCATCACCCGGGAGGAGGGGCTGGCCCTGTTGGCAAAACTGCCCCAGCTGCGGGCGGAGCCCTGTGCCGACCGGGACCAGCGCACCCTGGCCGAGCACTACCACAGCTTCTTCGAGTCCCACGACTGCGAGGACTTGGCGCGGCTGATCTACTCCATCCGCTCCAAGAGCGAGGAGACCCTCGCCCAGGGCAAAAAGCCGGGCAAGGTGGACTTACAGTACCAAAAGCGGGCGGAGGAACTGCTCTGCGAAGAGCTGGCCACCGCCCTCGGCACCACCTTCGAGGAGATCGAAGCCGCCATCCAGGACGAGTTTGAGGGCGTCCCCAGCGGGGATGCCGCCCAGTAAGAAATAGACGAGAAGACAAAAGAGAAGAGAGCGGACGCCGCCCTGCATGGGTGCGCCCGCTCTCTTTTTTTGCCGTGTACCCCCCACCGCCGCCGGCGGGGGCGACCTGCCCCCTACCGGCGGCCCCGGGCTGGAGCCGCTCCGCCCCGCGCGCAGCCCCACCGGGGAGCGAACACCGGCCCACCCCCAGATGTCGGTTGGGGCCGTACGGCTGCACAAGTCGCGCGGCCGCAAGGGGGGGGGACCTCTGTCCCCGCCCTCTTGCAGGCGGCGGCAGGCCGCCCTTCCGTCCACTCGGGCCGCCGCCCCCAGTCGACTGCGCCCGGGGCGGGGTGCACTCTGCCTTCCCCCGCAACGGGCCATTTCACCCCGCCCTTTCGGCAGCCGCAGGGAGTGAAATTCGAGCGCACCCCGCACACAGAGAGCGGGGACGACCTCCTCCACTCCGCGCCCGCACAAAAAAGCGGCCGCCGCAGGCGAACCGGCAATTTTGCCGTCAAACACCCCACCCGCGCCGCCCGTTCAACCGCTGGAAAGGCCGCCGCCCCTGGCAAGGGCAGCCGGGCGGCAGTCCCCCGGCGGTCCCGGCCCTCCAACCCTCGGCAAGGCCGTCTCCCCCGCCTGCAAACGCCTTCCAGTCCACGGGGGCAGTCCGCCCCGCGCGCGGCCCCAACGGGGAGCGGGCAACGGCCCGCCGCCCTTTACAGGCAGATGGCCCCGGTCAGGTTTGCCCCCACCCCCCGCAGGGAGTTGTAGGTCAATTTGTCCATCTGCGCGCCGTCAAAACAGATGGTCTTGATGGCGGTGTAGTACTTGTTGGTCAGGGCAAAGGGTGGCTGAAAGGAGACGCTTTGCAAGACCGCCCCCTGGAAGGAGGTTCGCTTCAGATCCGCCCGGCCCAGCGAAACCCCGCGGAAGGTGACCCCCTCAAAGGAGAGCCCCCGCAGGCCGGCGCCCTGAAAGTCGCCCCCCTCGACCACGCAGCCGTCCCACTCGGCCCCGCGCAGGTCGGACATCGAGAAGCTGCAGTCCACCAGCCGGGTCTGCCCAAACCGCGTCCCGCCCAGGTCGGACTTGTCAAAGCGGGTGCGCACCAACACAGCCCCGCGGAAGCTGGCCTCCCGCAAATCGAGGACGGTGAAGTTGCAGTCGGTGAGGTCGGCCCGGTCGAAGTTGGCCCCCCGCAGGCTGCTGGCCTTAAAGGAGCCGCCGGTCAGGTCGGCCCCCGAAAAATCAGCCCCCTTGAGGTCGCTGCTGTCAAACTTTCCCCCGTGCAAAACAACGCCGGAAAAGTCGCTGTCCCGCAGCGAGCTGGCGCTGAAGTGGTTCAGCACCTGCCGCCGCAGGGCGCCGGTGAGCGCGGCCATCTCGCCCAGGGTCTCCTCGATGTCGCCGATGCTGTCGAGGGTCTCGACCAGGGCGGTGGCCTCGTCCTTGCCCTGGGCCACCAGCTCGTCAAATCGCTCGTCCAAATCGGCCAGGAGGTCGCTCTTGAGCTCCTGGGCGCTCTCCGCCCCGGTGTAGGGGGCGAAGAGACCGTCTATATAGGCGCTGATTTTTTCCTTCATATCGCCACTCTCCTTTTCTCTTTAAAGCAGGTTTTCCAAAACGCGCTTGGCGTATTCCCAATTGCCCTTGTTGCGGGCATAGGTCTCCCTGCCCTTCTCGGTGATTTGAAAGTATTTGCGGCGCCCGCCGCGGCTCTCGTCCCCCCAGTACCAGGTGATGTCGCCGTCCGCCTCCAACCGGCGGAGGCTGGAGTACAGGGTGGCCTCTTTGAGTTGGTACTGTCCGCCCGACCGCTCGCCGATCTGCTTGATCATCTCGTAGCCGTAGCGGTCGCCCTCGGTGAGGAGCCGCAAAATCACGGTGTCGGTGTGGCCCCGCAGCAGGTCGGATGTCAATTTGTTCTCGCCCACAAGCTCACCTCCTGTCCCCATCATACAACACAGTACTGTGTCTGTCAATGTACTTTGCCAGATCGCTATCCTTTTCCAGCTCCCGCCGACCAGACCGGCGAAACCGCCGTGGGAGGGGCGGCCTGCACCGGCCCCCAAAAGAGCATCGCCGGCGCATCCCCCCAAGGGGCGTCGACCCCCTTCATCGCACTTGCCCCACCGCCGCCGGCAGACCAGCCGTTTAGGGCGCCATCTCGCGCCATCTGTCGCCCAAAGGGTCCCCTCCTGTTTGTCCCCTCGGCCCCCCTTCTCTCGGGAGGCCCCGCATCCGACTCCCCCGGCAAAACCGGGGATCTTGGGCGCAAAAGCCACCAAAAAGGGGAGGCGGCAGAGGCCCGATCGCCCCTGCCGCCCCCCATCTCGGCGGTCAAAAATACTCGATGGTGACCCGCTTGCCGGTCTTGCGGAGTTCCTCCGCCAGCTCGCCGATCAGGCTGAATTTCAGCCCCAGGGAGACGGGCATCCCCGGGTTCTGGTGCGCCTCGTTGAGGGCCTGCCCCACCAGAAAGTGCACCTCGGTGGACTCCTCCATCAGCACCCTCGTCAGCTTGGTGGCGCCGTCTTTTTTCTTGTAGTTGATCAGCTCGTGCTCCCCCCCGGTCTCATTGAGTTCGCGGATGTTCTCCAGCGCCTTGCGCAGGGTGAGCACCCCCTCGGTCACCAGGTCGACCCCGGGGAGGAGGGCGGTGGGCGGCAGGGCCGGGTTGTCGTAGTCCAGCAGCACCTTCAGCTCCCGCCCGGTGACCCGGCTGACGATCTGCGAGGTGGTGCCGCCGCAGACCACCTTCAGCCCCTTGGAGTACATCAGCCGGTTGACCACCGTGGCGTCCAGCTCCTTCTTGGCGGGGGGGCCCACCATCACGGTGACCGCCCGCCCCTCCCGAAAGCGGATGGCGCAGACGGTGGAGTCGTCCCCCGGCTTGTTCATGTACAGGGTGTTGACGGTGGAGACCATCTTCTTGGCCATCACCCGGGGGGAGATGTCCTTCTCCATGGCCTCCTCGGCGTACTTGACGATGTTGTCGTACTGCCAGCCCAGATCCAGCAGGGAGCCGACCCCGGCGTGGACCACCCCGTCGGAAAACATCACCAGCATGTCGTCCACCTGGGCCTGAAAGGAGGAGGTGTAGATGATCTTCCCGTCGATCTCCACCACCTCCCGCTCCAGCTCCATCAACTTGCCGTCGCGAAAGTAGATGATGAGGGGGTTGTCAAACTCGGCGGTGTAGATCCAGCCGTCGGGCTTGACCTTGACGATGGTGAAGGTGGAGTAGGCCAGCCCCCGCTCAGAGCACTTGGGCAGGGTGGAGGCGATGGTCTCGACGCACTCGGTGAGCTTGGCCCCCTCGGCCATCATGGTGGCGATGATCTTGCTGGTGAGGGTGGAGAGGATGTTGGCCTTGACCCCGCTGCCCAATCCGTCGGCCAGCACGGCGTAGAAGCCGCCCCCCTGGTCGCGGATGAACTCCACCTTGTCGCCGCACAGCTCCTCGCCGTAGTGGTTGATGCTCTCATAGGCGGCGTCGGCAAAGAATTTCATAGGGCACCGTCCTCCCCCTGTTCCATGCTCTTTTTCAGGCTGGTGAGGGCCACCTTGGTCTCGGCGGTGGTCTCCCCCAGCAGGGAGGCGATCTCCTGGGCCACCCGCATCTGCTTGTCAATGACCTTCTGGGCGGTGTCCACGGTGTGCATCCGCAGGCCCTCCAGCTTTTTCTTGTTCTCGTTCTCGGCGGTCATGTCCTTCATGAAGACGATGAACATCCGGTTCTCGCGGATGTAGATCACCGTCTCCTCCACGCTGACGCCCTCGCCCACCACCACTTCGTTCTTCATGGCCGGGCGGCCGCTCTCCCTGGCGCGGTCAAAGGTGTCGTCGCCGAAAAACTCGGGGATGATCTGGCCGACGGCGCTCTCCCGGCGCAGCCCCATCATCTCCTCGGCGGCGGGGTTCAGGTCCAGCACCTCCAGCTCCTCGGTCAGGGCGATGGTGCCGTTGGGGGAGTGCTGAATGACGGTGGAGGAGATGTTCTCCGCCTTCTCCCGCAGGTAGGGCAGGCACATGTTGACGTCGGCCTTCCCCCGGTAGACGGCAATGGCCTTGTCCCGGCAGGTCTCGTAGCCGCAGCCGCCGCAGTTGAGCTCCTGCTCGGGGCTGGTCTTGCCGATCTGGGCGAGGATGGCGCGGATCTCCTCCTCGGTGGGGATGGGCTCGGCCTTGGGGGCCCCCCGGAAGAGCCGCAGGTGATCCAGCTCACAGGCGGCCGAGGGGGCGGGCCGGGCGTCCCGGGGCTTGGGCTGGTCGTCGATCTCCATCCGCCCGCGGAAGCTGGAGATCCCCGCCCGGCGCATCACCGGGCCGCCCAGGCAGGCCCCAGCGCACATGTTGGCCTCGATGAAGAGGCCGGTGGGGCGCTCGCTCTCCAGCCAGGAGAAGAGCTCCATGCAGTTTTCCACCCCGTCGACGCAGACCTTGCGGTAGTGGCCGTAGCTCTCCGGCTCGATGCTCTTGAGGATGCCGCTGGGCTTGGGGTAGAGGCGGCTGACCGGGTGGGCGGTGCCCACCGCCTCCCCGTCGGCCTCCCCCTGGGGGGCCCCCTCGATGAGGGCGCGCAGGGCGTTGAAGCTCAGGGCGTAGTCCACGTCCCCCCCGGCCAGGGGGTCCATGGCCTCCTCCTTCTTGGCCAGGCAGGGGCCGATGAAGACCACGTGGATGTTCTGGCCGTATTTCGCCTTCATCATCTTAGCGTGGGCCATCATGGGGGAGTAGACCGGGGCCAGCCACTGGGCGATGGCCGGGTAGTGGCGCTCGACCATCATCACCACCGAGGGGCAGGCCGTGGCGATGATGTTCTCCATCTCGCCGGCGGCCATCAGCTGGGCGTAGGCGCGGGAGGTCTCGTAGGCGCCCACGGCGGTCTCCTCCACCCCGGCAAAGCCCACGGCCTTGAGGGCGGCCGAGAGCTGCTCAAAGGTGAGGTCGGTGAAGTAGCTCTTGTAAGAGGGGGCCAGGGTCACGTAGACCGGGTCGGGCCCCTTCAGCAGCTCCAGCACCTTGGGCCGGTGGTCGGTGGTGAAGCGGGCGTTTTGCGGGCAGACGTCCACGCAGGTGCCGCAGAGGACGCACTCGTCCTCGATGATCTGCACCTTCCCGCCCGAAAAGGAGATGGCCTTGATGGGGCAGTGCCGGATGCACTTGTAGCAGTTTTGGCAGTTTCCCTCGTTGAGTTTGATGATGCTGCTCACCGTTTTATTCCTCCTCTACCTTGGGCAGTACGTACTGGTAAAAAATGTCGCTGGCGTTGGCAAACCCCACATGGGAGATGGGCTCGTCGTCCACCTGCATGGAGATGCCGTCCAAACAGCGCCCCATGCAAAACGAGGCCTTGAGGGCCACCTTGTCCTCCAGCCCCCGCTCCTTGATGATCTCCTGAAAGGTCTTGATGACCTGGTAGGAGCCCTTCATGTGGCAGGAACTGCCCACACAGACTGTCACTGTAACCATCGTCTCTCTGCGCCTCCTCGCGTCAAACTGCCGGCCCCGCCGCCCCGCCGGGCAGGGGGGAGGGCATGGCTTCTCTATTTTATCTATTATACACGATTGCGCAGGGCGGGAAAAGGCCGCGTTCCTGCCAAAATCGGGTGGAAAAACTGTCGATAAATGCTATTGAAATGGCGGTATGGCCAGTGTATAATAGGTTAGATTGTTAATTCGGTATCAAGCCGCCCAACCCGCAAACCAAATAAGAGCAGGAGTGAACAAAGGTGAAAACGATGAAATCCATCCGTGTGGTCGTCTGCGTTTGCACCCAGTGCATCATGAATGGCGCCATGGACATCATTGAGTCGGTGGAGAGCCTGAAAAAGCTCAAGTACGAGATGCGCCACGGGGTAAAAATCGAGGTGGAGACCCAGGTCTGCCACACCGAGCACGACCACAGCCAGGTCTGTCCGGTGGTCTTTGTGGACGGCCAGCAGATCGAAAAGGCCACCAATGAAGAGGTCATGACACGCATTTTATCGATTGTGAGGAAGTGATTGCAACGTGAGAGGAGTTTACACACCCGTCACCAAAATTCGCCGCCAGATCTTTACCGAGATCGCCCGGCTCGCCTTTGAGGGGTGGAGCCACGAAAAGGTAGAGGAGCTGCCCTACAAGATCATCTCGGGCGAAATTCCCCAATACCGCGACAGCGTCTTCAAAGAGCGGGCCATCGTCGGCGAGCGGCTGCGGCTGGCCATGGGCCTGCCCCTGCGCGACATCAACGACAACGCCCCCATCTCCAAGGGCCTCAGCGACGACATGCTCATCAACCAGGCCTACGAGCTGCCACTGATCAACGTCATCCCCTTTGCTTGCAACGCCTGCCCTGAGACCTCCTACATGGTCACCGACAACTGCCGCCACTGCCTGGCCCACCCCTGCGTGTCGGTCTGCCCGGTGTCGGCCATCCAGTTCACCGCCGAGGGGACGGTCATCGACCAGGACAAGTGCCTCAAGTGCGGCCGCTGCAAAGAGGTCTGCCCCTACAGCGCCATCGTCAAGTACGACCGCCCCTGCGCCGCCGCCTGCGGGGTAAAGGCCATCGGCAGCGACCACCTGGGCCGCGCCAAGATCGACTATGACAAGTGCGTGGCCTGCGGCCAGTGCATCGTCTCCTGCCCCTTTGGCGCCATCACCGACAAGTCCCAGCTCTTCCAGCTGGCCACCGCCCTCAAAGAGGGGGTGCCGGTGGTGGCCGAGGTGGCCCCCTCCTTTGTGGGCCAGTTCGGTCCGGCCGCCACCCCCGACAAGGTGAAGGCAGCCCTCAAACTCATCGGCTTTGCCGACGTGGTGGAGGTGGGCTGGGGCGCCGACCGGGGCACCGTGGAAGAGGTGCACCACTACGCCAAGCACGTGGCCACCGGGGAGGCCCGGTTCCTGGCCACCTCCTGCTGCCCGGCCTGGTCGGTCATGGCCAAAAACGAGTTCCCCGAGATCTCCCAGTACCTGTCCCAGGCCTACACCCCCATGGTGGAGACCGCCCGCCACGTCAAAAAGACCCACCCGGACCACAAGGTGGCCTTCATCGGCCCCTGCTCCGCCAAAAAGCTGGAGGCCATGCGCCGCACCATCCGCAGCGACGTGGACTACGTCATCACCTTTGAAGAGCTGATGGGGATGTTCGCCGCCAAGGACGTGGACTTCGGCGAGATCGAGGGCGAGCCCTTCGCCGACGCCGCCCCCGAGGGGCGGGGCTACGCCGTCTCCGGCGGGGTCGCCGGGGCCATCGCCAGCGGGGTGCACAAACTCTACCCCGAGGTGGAGGTCAAGATGGACCGGGCCGAGGGCCTGGCCAACTGCAAAAAGATGCTGGCCATCGCCAAGGCAGGCAAGCGCGAGGGCTACCTGATGGAGGGGATGGCCTGTGTCGGCGGCTGCGTCGCCGGCCCCGGCACCCTGCAGCCCATCAACAAGGCCACCGCCGCCGTCAACAAGTTCAAGGCCGAGTCCCCTATCGATCTCTTTGAAGGGGAAGAGGGCCAGTAGACCCCATCCGGGCAAACGCCCGCCAGCAGGATAGGACCCACCAGAGAGCCGGTTCCCGGGCAGCGCCCGGGCCGGCTCTCTTTTTTGCGCCCCTTTTCCCTTTCTCTTTTGCTTCTCCCTGTCCTTCGCCCCCTTTCCCAAGCGCCCAAAACCCGCCACCCGCCCTTCCCGGCCCCCTCCCTGCCCTGCCAAGCCGGCAACCCCCGCCTGCCGCCAGTATTTTGGCAGGGCGGCGCTCCCCTCCCCCGCCCCTTCCGCGCCCGACACACCCTCTCCTTCGCCATTCCTCTCCAGGGGTGCAGCGCCGCCCTCTCCCCTCAAATCCCCCTCTTTCTCGCTCCCCCCCGGCCGGGGCGGAGAAGTCTCCCCTCCCCGACGCCCTCCCGCCAAGGGGAGCGCCGTCCTCCCCTTCCCTCAAGCCGCCCTCCCTCACCCGGCACCTCCCCCCAAGGCGGCAAACCGCCCGCCTCTTTCGTTAAATCGCGCAAGAATAACTGCAATGTTTGTCTATTTCTTAGGGCAATTGTCCTTCCCCCGGAGGGGGAGAGCGCCTATACTTGGGGTAAACAGGAGGGGAAACCCCTCCACAACAGCGACAGGAGGAAGGTTCTATGGACAAGCGGAAAGTCATTCTCGACGTGGACACCGGCGCGGACGACGCGGTGGCCATCATGCTGGCCCTGTTGGCCCCCGAGCTGGAGGTCATCGGCATCTGCTCGGTCAACGGCAACCGGGAGGTCCGCCTCACCACCGACAACACCCTGCGGGTGCTCGACCTGCTGGGCCGGGGCGAGGTGCCGGTCTACCGGGGCTGCGAGTACCCCATGGTCTCCACCCTCAAACCGGGGCGGAAGCCCAACATCCCCTGGCGGGAGGGGATGATGACCGGCGTCGAGGCCCTGGTGCACGGCGACCACCTGGAGATCCCCGAGACCGACCTCAAGGAGCAGGAGGAGTGCGCGGTCAGCTACCTGGTGCACGCCCTGAAAAACGCCAAAGAGAAGATCACCCTCATCCCCGTCGGCCCCCTGACCAATATCGGCATGGCCCTGCGGGTGGCCCCGGAGATCGCCGAGAACATCGAGGAGATCATAATCATGGGCGGGGGCTTCCTCACCAACAACTCCTCCGCCGTGTCCGAGTACAACGTCTGGGTCGACCCCGAGGCGGCCGAGATCGTGATGCAGTCGGGCTGCAAGATCACCTGGGTGCCCCTGGACGCCACCCACGAGTGCTACCTCACCACCGAGGACGCCGCCGAGATCCGCAAGCTGGGCACCAAGACCGCCGACGCGGTGGCCGCCATCATCGAAAAGCGCACCAGAGGCTACTCCAACGACGTGGACATGAAGGAGTACTCCGGCGCGCCGGTACACGACGCCCTGGCCGTCTGCGCCCTGCTGGACCCCACCGTCCTCACCGAGGTGGAGGAGGTCAATTGCCACGTGGACATCGCCGCCGGGTACGCCGACGGCCAGACCTGCCTGGACCGGCGGATGCGCATCAACAAGGAGGCCCCCAACTGCCGCTTCGCCATGCACGCCGACCGGGAGAAGTTCCGCTCCATGGTCATCGACATCTTAAAGCTGGCCGACCGCTAGACGCCGGGCCGGACGAGATAGAGGAGGAGACAACACCATGCCCAGAAAAGTGATTTTAGATGTGGACACCGGCACCGATGACGCCGTCGCCATCATCACCGCCCTGCTGGCCCCCGAGCTGGAGGTCATCGGCATCTGCTCGGTCAACGGCAACCGGGAGGTCAAACTCACCACCGACAACACCCTGCGGGTCAAGGCCCTCATGGGCTCCGACGTGCCGGTCTACCGGGGCTGCGAGTACCCCATGGTGGCCACCCTCACCCCCGGGCGCAAACCCGGCATCCCCCACCGGGAGGGGGAGATGACCGGGGTGCGCTCTCTGGTCCACGGCGACCACCTGCCCCTGCCTGAGACCGATTTGAAAGAGGAGCCGGAGCCCGCCGTCACCTGGCTCATCGACACCCTGCTGCACGCCGAGGAGAAGATCACCCTCATCCCCGTCGGCCCCCTGACCAACATCGGCATGGCCATCCGAGCCGACCCCCGCATCGTCGAGCACATCGAGGAGATCATGATCATGGGCGGCGGCTACCTGGTCAACAACACCACCCCCATGGCCGAGTACAACGTCTGGGTCGACCCCGAATCGCTGGAGGTGGTGCTCCAGTCCGGCTGCAAGGTGACCCTGGTCCCCCTGGACGCCACCCACGAGTGCTACCTCACGGTGGAGGACGCCGCCGACCTGCGCGCCCTGGGCAACAAAGCAGGCGACGCGGTGGCCACCCTCATCGAACAGCGGACCAAGGGCTACTCGATGGACGCCGACATGAAGGCCTACCAGGGCGCCCCCATCCACGATGCCCTGGCCGTCTGCGCCCTGCTGGACCCCACCGTTCTCACCGACGTCCGCCCGGTCTGCTGCCACGTGGACATCTCCGGCGGGTACGCCGACGGGCAGACCTGCCTGGACCTGCGGGCCCGCGTCGACAAGGAGGAGCCCAACTGCTTCTTCGCCTTCCACGCCGACCGGGACAAATTCGCCGCCATGCTCAAAAACATCCTGGCAAGGGGCTGATCCCCTTCCCCTTTTAAAATGCGAGAGATCCGGGAACGCCTTTGGCGTTCCCGGATCTCTTTTCTCTTCCCTCCAAGCCGAGCGGCCGCCGCCAGCCACCCCCTGTACCCATGGGGTAGACAGACCGCCACCCGGCGATGCCTCCAACGGCCAGCACGCCACCAGCGGCGTGCCGACTCCAAAGCTCCACCCCGCCCCCATGGGCACCCCCGGCTCCAGACCCAATCATCCCCTGCACCCGCAAGGCAGGCGGTCATCGCTCGGCAACACCCCCGCCGGCCAGCCCGCCACCAGCGGGAAGCTGACCCCGAAGCCCCACTCCGTCCCCCCAGGCACCCCCGGCTCCAGACCCAACCATCCCCTGCACCCGCGAGGCAGGCAGGCCGCCGCCCAGCTACACTCCCGCCAGCCCGCCACCAGCGGGAAGCTGACCCCGAAGCCCCACTCCGTCGCCCCAGGCACCCCCAGTGCCGGGCCCAGCCATCCCCTGCACCCGCGAGGCGGGCAGGCCGCTGCCCAGCTACACTCCCGCCAGCCCGCCACCAACAGGAAGCTGACCCCGGGACCCCACTCCGTCGCCCTGAGCTCTCAGCGCCAGGCCAACCGCCATCTGGCGAGGGCAAAAAAGGCGCAGTCCCCCTCCTCGCCGCCCTAAAGGGATCCCCGAAAAGCCTGCGTTTCCACCGCCGGAGGCCCCCCTCCCGAACCCCCGCCCCCGAAGACTTGTCACCGGTGACGGGAATCCCCGCCGAAGCGGGCCTCTGGGCGCCGGTCGCCCTGCTGGCCGTGGAGGCGGACATCTCTGCCAAAACCCGCCGCAAAACCCGCTGGCCCGTCAAAAGGGGCGCGCCGTCAGCTGTTTTCAGCCTGACAGCGCGCCCCTTTTTGCGCCTGCTTTTCACTTTGTTTTGGCCCTGCATCCAGCCCCCTCTAAAAGGACAGCTCGCTCTCCCGCCGTTCGATCTCCCCCGTCGAGGAGACCGACCAGTAGACAAACAGCTCCAGCGCCCCGCCGGTGGCGGCCAGCTTGTAGGGCTGCCCGGCAAAGAGGTAGTAGGCGGTGTTCTTGCGCAGGGGAAGGATGCGGTCGGGGAGGAGCAGCAGCCCCTCGCCCCCAACCACCAGGGTCATCTCGTCGGCCCCGTCGTTTTGGCAAAAGCCCCCCGCAAAGGCCGCCTCCGGCCCCACCAGCGCCCGGGCCGAGGTGAGGCCGGGGCTCTCGCAGGTCAGAGTGAGCTGGCAGCCCGGGCCCCAGCCGTCCCAGTCCGGCCCCTGGCCCGCCGGCAACACCCGGTAGCCCCCCTCCTCGCGGTAGGGGACATCCGGCTTCCACTCCCCCCGGCTCTGGCCCAGCTGGCCGGGGTATCGCTCGCTGTCGGTGCCGCCTATCCCCACGCAGAGCTCCAGCCCCTCTCCGCCGGTGCAGAGCAGCCGGTGAGGCTGCCCCTCCCGGTGGAAGAGACAGTCCCCCGCCGCCACCGGGTGGCTGCTCCCGTCCGGGTAGGGGGCGACCCCCTCCCCCGCGCTCAGGTACTCGATCTCGGCCCGGCGCTCGTGAAAGACATAGCCGGGCAGCTCGGGGGAGCAGACCCCCGGCTCCTGCAGGGCCCGCACCAGGGACATCCGCTCCTCGTCAAAGATCACCTTGCCCAGGTTGCCCGGGTCCACCGGGCAGCCCGAAAAGCTGGGGGCCGCCGCCCACCGGCAGCCGGGCAGGTACTCCCCGCTCACCAGATCCAATCCCCGCTCGCTGTCTACCACCTTGTACAACTGCAACCCTTCCCTTCCTCTGCGCACCTCTGTGGCCGCGCCTCTGCGCCCATTGTACCACCTCCGGCGGCGGGGTTCAACGCCCCCCGCACAGACGGGCAAAAGGGGGGAAGCGCAGGGCGGTTTCCCGCTGCGCTTCCCCCCCTGGGGAGCCAATTCATCAGCCGTTTTTTAGGATTTTTTTGAGGGTGGCGGCAAACTTCTCCCGGTCGGCGTGAAAGGCGAAGAGGCAGTTGGGCCCCTCCTTTTCCAGCCGGGCCCGCAGGTCCAAACAGGTCTGCCCGTCGGCGTACCCGCCGGCGATGTCCACGTGGCAGCAGACCGGCCGCAAATCGGTGAGGATGCTGGGGTCGATGGCGGCGCAGACGGCCAGCGCGTCGTGGACGGGGACCCCGGGGTAGCCCTTCATGGCCGGGTCGTCCCGGTAGTCCCGCAGCCACTCGTCCACCAGAAAGGCCACCGCCTCGGCCCCCGGGCCGCCAAAGCTGCGGATCTCGTCGGCGTCCGCCTGGGTGAGGTAGCACTCCATAGTGGCGTCCAGGGGCACCACCGTCACCTTGCAGCCCGACTGCAGCACCACCTCCAGCGCCTCGGGGTCGACCCAGACGTTGTACTCGGTCATGGGGGTGGTGTTTTGAACGCGGTGTCCGCCCCCCATGAGGACGACCTCCTCGATGTGCTCGGCAATGCGGGGGGCCGCCCGCAAGGCCACCGCCAGGTTGGTCAGGGGGCCGACGGGGATGAGGGTGATTTTCTCCTCAGCGCGCAGCAGGGTGTCCACCAGCCAGGTGACCGCCGGATCCGGCTCCTCTGCCAGGTCGGTGGCGGGGAAGGGGAGGTGATCCCCCTGGATGCGGGAGCCGGTGGGGCGGATCTGCCCCTCCCGGCGGGGGATGCCCGGCCGCCGCCCGGGGGTGAGGGTGGCCACCAGGGGGTACTCACAGCCCCGGTAGACCGGCACGTCGGAGCCCATCAAAGCCTTGACGCGCAGGGTGTTGTCGGTGGTGAGGGCCACCTCCCGGTTGCCGTTGACCGAGCAGATGCCCACGACCTCCAGCTCGGGGGCCAGCAGGGCGGCGATGATGGCGACGGCGTCATCCGGGCCGGTGTCCACATCCAATATCACTTTCTTTGGCAAACGATCGCCTCATTTCACGAAACTTGCCGTTAGGCCTTGACCTTGTTTCTCATCGCGTTGAGGGTGTCCTGGTCCATGCCGTAGGCAGTCGACACCTTGATCTCGCCGCTGGTGACCTTGCTCTCGCACTCCTTGACGTAGTCCTGCACATCCTGCGGGGTGTTTTGTTTGTAGTAGTCGTTCTCCACCAGGACCACCACCCCTTCGGGGATGCCCCAGGTCTCGTTGGTGCCGTAGAAGTCGGCGCTGCCGTCGCAGGTCTTTTCAATGATGTCGTAGAGGGTGATGTCGTTGCGCTTCATCATCGAGGTGAGGATGACGTCGGCCACCTCGGGCTTGGAGTCGATGAAGAAGTTTCGCTGGTCGGCGTCCACGCCGATGGTCCAGGTGCCCGGGTTGTCGGCCGCGGCCTCAAAGACACCCAGCCCGGCGCCGGCGGCCACCTGGTGGATGACGTCGGCCTTGTTCTGCTGGATCTGCAACAGGGCCAGCTCCTTGGCCTTGGCGGTGTTCACAAAGTCGCCGATGTAGGAGAAGGCCACCTTGCCGCTGGGGTCAGCGTGCTGGGCGCCCTCGATGTAGCCCACCAGGAAGTCGTTGATGACCGGGGACTCCCGCCCCGCCACATAGCCGATGGTGCCGGTCTTGGAGATTTTGGCCGCCAGGGCCCCGGCCAGGAAATCGCCCTCGTTCTGGGCGTAGGTCAGGCAGAAGACGTTGGGGTGGCCCGCCTCCTTGGTGGGGTCGATGTCAAAGCCCACAAACTTCACGTCCGGGTAGTCCTCGGCGTAGCGCTGCACCACCTCCAGCAGCTCGCCGCTGTAAAAGAACACCAAATCGAAGTTCTCGGCCGCGTCCAGCATGGAGGGCTCCATCTTCGACTTGTCGGTGCCGTACTCGATGGTCTTGACCTCCAGTCCAAAGTCCTTGCCGGCCTTGACCAGCCCCTCGTTGGCGATGTCGGAGAAGGACTTGTCCCCCAACATGTCGGTGACGTAGCAGACGCTGGCGATCTTCTTCTCCCCGCCGCTGCTGCTCTCGCCGCCCTTGTTCCCCTCGCCCTTTCCACAGCCGGTCAGAACGGCGGACAGCGCCAGCAGGGCAGCCAGTCCAGATGCGATATACTTTCTCACAGGAAAGCCTCCTTTTTTCCCGCGCCGCCCCGGTGGGACGGCTGCGGCTCTTGCTGTTTTCTAAGATATCTGCCGCCCCCCTCCCTGTCAATAACCCTTCATTTATTTCTACCAAATGGCCACAGGTAGATTTGTTTATTTGTACAAAACTCCTCCTCGCCTCTTCCCACCCTCCCAACCGGTTGTGCGCTCCCCACAAAGAGGGCGGGGCATTTTTTCCTCTCTTCAGGCGGCTTTCCCCTCGCCTCAAATAGTGCACAAAAAGTCTGTTTCTCCCTTGTGCACCATTTCACAACGCTGTCTTTTAGGCCCTCTTTCATGCGCAGTTTTGACAGTCTACCCCCCTTTTCCCTGTGCAACCCTGCCAACAGGCAGGGCACCTCCCCGCCTCTCCACTCCCCCCGCCACAGCAAAAAAGGCGGCTCGTCGCCGCCTTTTTTGTACAGGGAGAGGGATCTTGCCCCGCTAGGGCCGGACCCAGTTGCGAATTTCGTCCACAGTGGACTGCTCCATCCCGTAGCCGGTGGAGACAGTGATCTCGCCGCCGGTGACCTTTTCCTGGCAGTCGGCGATGTAGTCGCGCACCTCCTGCGGGGTGTTTTGCCGGTAGTACTCGTTGTCCGCCAGCCCCACGGCCCCGGCGGAGATGCCCCACTTGGCGCGGGTGCCGTAAAAGTCGGCAGTGCCGGCGTAGGTCTGTTTGACCAGGTCGCAGAGGACGATGTCGTTGCGCTTCATCATCGAGGTGAGGATGACGTCGGCCACCGCCGGCTTGGTGTCCACAAAGAAGTTTCGCTGGTCGGCGTCCACGCCGATGGCCCAGACCCCCGGGTACTGCGCCACCGCCTCGAACACCCCCAGCCCGGCGCCGGCGGCCACCTGGTGGATCACGTCCGCCCCGTTTTGCTGGATCTGCAGCAGGGCCACCTCTTTGGTCTTGGTGGTGTTGGTGAAGTCGCCGCTGTAGGAGATGGCCACCTTGATGTCGCTCTTGACGTGCTGGGCCCCTTCGATATAGCCCACCATAAAGTCGTTGATGACCGGCGACTCGGTGCCGGTGACAAAGCCCACCGTCCCCGACTTGGACATCTTGGCCGCCAAAGCCCCGGCGAGAAACTCCCCTTCGTTCTGGGCGTAGGTCATGCAGAAGATGTTGGGGAACTCGGGCTCGATGTCCGGGTCAATGTCAAAGCCCACGAACTTCACGTCGGCGTAGTCGGCGGCATAGCGCTTGATGATCTCCAACTGCTCGCCGGTGTAAAAGAGGACCATGTCGTAGTTGTCCATCGCGTCGAGGATGGCCGGCTCCATCTTGGACTTGTCGGTGCCGTACTCGATGGTCTTGGTCTGGATGCCCAGTTCCTTCCCCGCCTTGGTGAGCCCCTCGTTGGCCAGGTCGTGGAAGGACTTGTCCCCCAGGGCGTAGGTCAGGTAGCAGGCGCTCTGGATCTGCCCCTCTTTCTCCTCTCCGCCCACGCTCTCCTTCTGGCCGCAGCCGGTGGCAAACAGGCCCAGCGCCAACAGCGCCGCCAGACAGATGGATGCATATTTTTTCATTTTACTTCCTCCCTCTTGGGGCCGCGCCGCCTCTCTGGCCGCCGCTCTCCCCGTCTGCCACCAGGGTATCCGCCCGCCCCGCGCCCTGTCAAGAGAGGTGGGGGCTTTTCTCCCTATTGGCCACCAAAGGGGGGCGCTTGGTGGGCAATTCGCCCCCGCCGACGACAGGGGGGCGGAGGGCTGCCCAAATCGGGCCCCGCCCTTTTTGTCAGCTTGCCATCCGGTCGCCCTCCCGCCAAAAAAGAGGGCCGATACAGCGCCATCATTTTTGTATAAACAATCAATACCGCAGAGAGCTCCCCCGCCTTTTTTACAACCCGCAGGCAACATTTTGGAGGGGGTGCACGATCTTTTTAAGGGGTCTAAAAAGTTGCCCATTCCGCACCGCCACCTTTTGCCCATTTTGTTGCCCCCGCCCCCCTCTTTGCCCTATCCCCCGCCAAACTGTCCAAGGCCAGGCCGCCCTTTTTGCCCCTTTTTTCGGCGTCAGTGCCCCCGCCGCAGAGAGACGTCCACTCCTTCCCCACCCATTTGGGCACTTTTGCCGGTGAAAGCGCCCCCAACTCTCCATCTCCCCCCTCTCCCCACAAAATCCTCCCCGCCGTTTTGGCCCTTTTGCCAGTGGATTTTCCGGTCAAAGGGCCGCACAATGGGCTCAAAGAGAACCCAACGAGGCGAAAAGAGGAGGGAACCCCCTTGAAAAGAGCTTGGGAAATCACCACCGCGGCCAAAGAGGCCGCCGTCCCCCACCTGAAACCGAAAGCCGTGCGGGGCCCCGCATTCGCGGAGCAGCCGACGCCGGAACAGGCCATCCGCAAACAGATCTCCGACCCGGTCGCCGACTCGGGCGGGCCGCAGTTGCAGCTCTTCGGCGCCATTCAGGCCGTGGGCAACCGGGGGCGGGACGTCCGCGCCGCCGAGGCCCTGATCCCCGCCGTCTGGCAGGCCTACGAGGCGGGGGACGACGTGGAGCTGGCCAAGCTGGTGGCCCAGACCTACGCCCTGTTGGAACAGGCCCCCAAGGACCCCCAGAGCCCCTACTGGTCCTACCCCGAATACCGCAATTTTGAGGACCTGCTGGCCGAGGTCACCTTCCCCGAAAAAACGCCCCTCTCCCTCTCGGACGACGAGCTGTTCGAGCGGCTGCACGCCGGCTGGCAGGGGCAGATCGCCGGGGCCGCCGTGGGCACCATGGTGGAGGGGTACTGCACCCCCCAGCTGAAAAAGGCCTTTGGGACCATCGACGGCTTCCTGCGCCAACCCACCACCTTCAACGACGACGTCCTCTACGAGCTGGCCTTTTTGGAGGCCGTCTTGAAGCGGGGGCGGGCGGTGACCAGCGCCGACATCGCCCTGGAGTGGGTGGGCCGCATCCTCTACACCTGGGGGGCCGAGCGCGCCGCCTACCAAAACCTGCAGCGGGGTCTCTTCCCACCGGAGAGCGGCCGGCAGCAAAACCCCTGGGCCGAGTGGATCGGCGCCCAGATGCGGGGGACCATCTGCGGGATGGTGGCCCCGGGCGACCCGGCCGAGGCGGCCCGGCTGGCCTTTCTGGACGGCCAGATCTCGGCGGTCAACAACGCCATCCTGGGCGAGGTCTTCAACGCCCTGCTGGCCTCCCTCGCCTTTGTGGAGAGGGGCATCCGCCCCCTGCTCCAGCGGGCGGCCTCCCTCATCCCGCCCCGCAGCGAGTACGCCTCGGTGCTGGCCTTCGCCCTGGAGCAGTGCGAGGCCGCCGACAGCTGGGAGACAGCGTGGGAGGCCTGCCGGGCCAAATACCGCCGCTACAACTGGATCCACACCTACCCCAACGCCGCGGCCGAGGTGGTGGCCCTCTACTTCTGCGGCGACAGCTTCGACACCTGCATGTCCATCATCGCCCTCTGCGGGGAGGACGTGGACTGCAACGCCGGCCAGATCGGCACCCTCTTTGGGCTGATGTACGGCTACCCCGCCCTCGCCCCCCGCTGGACCGAGCCCTTCCACGACGGCTTCGACAGCTTTTTCCGCGGGTGGGAGCACACCACCGTCACCCACCTGGCGCAGGAGACCCTGCGCGCCGCCAAACAATTTTGACATCCTCCTCCATCCAAAACGAGAGAGGGCCGGGCGAAATCCGCCCGGCCCTCTCTCGTTGATGGCATGCCCGCTCCCATTCCAATCCCCCCCGCCGGGGGCGTCCCATTGCCCTCGACACCCCCCTGAACGGAAAGGGCACAAAGTCACAAAAAAACCGCTCCCCGCGTAGCCACCACGGGGAACGGCCTCCCGGATCGCCGGTTTGCCAGGGGCGGCGAGTACCATGTGCCCGCCAAACGCAGCCCCTTGCGGGGCGACGCCTGCATGACGCCCTTTCAAAGCCGGCGCAGGCCGCCCGCTTCCCCGGCGGTTTTGCCCCCTTTCCCGCCCATCACCCCAGGGCGGGGTCGTAGTGGGCGCGCTCGCCGCCGATGTACCGGGGCCGGGTGCGGGCGCAGACCAAATTGGCCTGGCCGATGGCCCGCAGGCTCAGGCGCACCGGCACCGCCACCGGCCGCAGGTGCATCCCGATGAGGGTGTCGCCGATGTCCATCCCCGCCTGGGCCTGCACCCGCTCCACTGCCACCGGGTGGGAAAACTCCCGGTAGGCCGCGGTGGCAAAGGCGCCCCCCGCCTTGGGCTGGGGGACGGCGTTGACCACCTCCAGCCGGTGGGCGCGGGCGGCCTCCTCCTCCACGATGAGGGCGCGGTTGAGGTGCTCGCAGCACTGGGCCGCCAGGTAGACCCCCCGCTTGGAGAGCACCGGGAAAACGCCCTCAAAGAGGGCGTCGGCCACCTGGGTGCTGGAAAAAGAGCCGATGGCGTGCCCGGTCACCTCGCTGGAGGAGCAGCCCACCACCAGCAGGTCGCCGGGGCGCAGGGCCGCCGCCTCGCAGAGTTCCCGCGCCGCCCGGCGCGCCTGTTCGGTCAGCTCTGTCAAATCCCATTCCAAAGCCGTCGCCCCCTATCCCTCGTAGTCCATCCGCTCGGGGGTCCAGCCCTCGAGCACCTGGCAGATGGTGCGGGCGTAGGCCTTGGCCTGGTTCAGGTCGTGGTCCAGGTAGTTGCCGCACTCGGGCTTGCTGGCGCCAGGGATCTGGCCCACGAATTCCGAGATGAAGAGGAAGGCCTCCCGTAGCAGATCCAGCACCTGCTGGCGGCTCATGCTGTCGCGGGCAATGAAGTAAAAGCCGGTGCGGCAGCCCATGGGCCCCACGTAGACGACCTCGTCGGAGTGGGCGCTGTTGCGCACATAGGTGGCGAAGAGGTGCTCAAAGGTGTGCAGCCCCGCATTTTGCAGGTAGATGCCGCCGTTGGGGGTGCACATGCGAATGTCGTAGGTGACGCAGTCCCCGTCTACGCGGGACAGGTAAAGTCCCTTTTGCAGCTTGGTGTGGTCGACCTGAAAGCTCTTGATGGTCTTCATCGGTTCTCTCATGTGAACTCCCCCTTTTGTTCTCTTCTGATTTAAAACTTACAAATCAAAGTGATTATACCACAAATCGCCCTCTTTCGCAATTTGCCCCTCCCCGTTCGCCGCCCGCCGCAGCGGACGGGGAGGGGAGCGCCGCGCTCCCATCAGGGGTTTGCCCCCAACAGGGCGGACCGCGGGAGGGAGAGATTTCCCCTGCCGAACCCGGCGGGCCAAGGGGCGTCCCTGCCCGCGCCGGCAGTGTGCCGCCACCGGGCAGGGACGCCCCTTCAGGAAAAAGAGGTCTCCCACGCCACACGGCCCAGCCGGGGCAGGCGAGCGCCCGCGCAGAGCGACTCGGCCAGCCCCAGGCAAACAAAATCCCAGCCCTTCCCGCCCGGCAAAAACGACGCCGTGTCGCCACCGGGCGAAGACCGTCTGTTCAGGCGCCAAGGAGCCGCCGCCCCCCACACGGCCCAGGCGGGGCAGACAGCTGCCCGCACAAAGCGGCCCGCCAAGCCCCAGACGAGCAAACCCTCCTCCCCGCGCGGAGGGGCAATGCCCGAGCGCCCACCCGGGCAAACGTGCAGGCCCCCTCCAGCGCCCCCTTCCCTTTGCGCCCCTCGACAAGGCCCCCCGCAGAGAGAGGCCCTCGCAGCGCAAACCGGCAAGGCCCTCCGCTGTGACGCGCAGGGGAAGCGCCGTATATACTGTGGTAAACAATCGAGGTGATTGCATGGACGCGATATTGAAAGTGGACCGAGTGTCCCAGACCTACCAAGCGCACAACGGCGAAGTGACTGCCATTGAAAATGTCAGCTTTCAGGTAAAAGAGGGCGAGTTTATCAGCATCGTCGGCCCCAGCGGCTGCGGCAAATCGACCCTCCTCTCCATCATAGCGGGGCTGGAGCAGCCCACCCACGGCACCGTCAGCATCGAGGGCGAGCCGGTGAGCGGCATCAGCGGACAGATCGGCTACATGCTGCAAAAGGACAATCTGCTGGACTGGCGCACCATCTGGCGAAACGCCACCCTGGGGCTGGAGATCCGAGGGATGCTGGACGAAAAAAGCCGGGAGCGGACCATGAAACTCCTAAAGACCTACGAGCTCTACGAATTCCGAGACAAGTACCCCTCGCAGCTCTCGGGGGGGATGCGCCAGCGGGCGGCCCTGATCCGCACTTTGGCGGTCAATCCCCAGATCCTATTGCTGGACGAGGCCTTCTCCGCCCTGGACTACCAGACCCGGCTGACGGTGACCGACGACATCTACCGCATCCTCAAGAAGGAGGGCAAAACCACCCTGATGGTGACCCACGACATCCCCGAGGCCATCAGCATGTCCGACCGGATCATCGTCCTCTCGGCCCGGCCCTCGGTGGTCAAGGCGGTGCACCAGGTGGAGTTCGACCAGCCCGACCTGCCCCCCCTGCAGCGGCGCAACAACCCGGCATTCAGCCGCTACTTCAACCTGATTTGGAAGGAGTTGAACCAATGATGACAACCACTGCGGCCATCTCCAAAGAGCGGGCCGTCTACCTGAAAAAAATTCGGCGCCGGAAGGTGAACATCCGGCTCTGCCAGGTGCTCATCCTGGTTTTTCTTTTGGCCCTGTGGGAGGTGTTGGCCCGCGTCGGCGTCATCGACGCCTTTGTCATGAGCCAGCCGTCCCGCATCGTCAAGACGCTGATGAACGCGTCCAACAACAACCTGGCCCTACATATCGGCGTCACCTGCTACGAGACGCTGATCGGCTTTTTGCTGGGCACTGGGTTGGGGGTGGGGCTGGCGGTCCTGCTCTGGTGGTCCCCCTTTCTCTCCAAAGTCTCCGAGCCCTATCTGGTGGTGCTCAACTCCCTGCCCAAAATCGCCCTGGGCCCGGTCATCATCATCTGGGTGGGGGCGGGCACCCAGGCCATCATCGTCATGGCCCTGGCCATCTCCCTCATCGTCACAGTGATGGAGATGTTAAACGGCTTTCTCAACACCGACAAGGAGACCATCAAGATGGTGCGCACCTTCGGGGCCACCCGCTGGCAGCTCTTTTCCAAGGTGGTCTTTCCCTCCAACCTGCACACCCTCTTCAACTCCCTCAAGGTCAACATCGGCCTCTCGCTGGTGGGGGTCATCGCCGGCGAGTTCTTGGTCTCCAAGGCCGGGCTGGGCTACCTGATCGTCTATGGCGGCCAGGTCTTTCAGATGGATCTGGTGATGACCGGCGTCTTCATTCTGGCGGTGGTGGCGGCCCTGCTCTACCAGTGCGTCGTCCTGCTGGAAAAATGGGTCGACCGGCGGCTGCAACACACCGCGTGAAAAGGCGGTGCGTCCCCCTCTCCGACCGAGCAAACGGCGGGCAGATCCCTGTGAGAGGGGATCTGCCCGCCGTTTTTGTCCCTTGCCGCACCGGGCGGGGGGAAGCCCCGCCTCCCCTGCCCCCGGTGGCGCGGTGCCCAAGCGGCAGGGCCGCGGGCGCACCAGCTAAAAGGAGAACTCCGCCCCCCAGTCAAAGTCGCCGCTCTCCTCCACGCTGGCCGGCCAGTGGGCGCACCAGTCGGGCACGCCCGGGGCCCCCACCCGGTCGAGGCTGGACAGATAGGGCTTGATGTCGAGCACCGGGCTGCCGTCCTCGGCGTCCAGGTAGTCCAGGGCGAGGACGCCCCTCTCCCGGTCTATCCCCAACACCCCCGCGCAGGAGAGGGCGATGGGGTTGGGCCGCTGGGGGGAGCGGGTGGCGAAGGTGCCCAGCAGGGCCGGTCCGCGCCGGTAGGGTGCCTCCTCGGTGCGGCTGGCGCGGGAACGCGCGTCCTCGCAGCCGGAAAACCACCAGAGGATCTGCAGGTGGGAAAAGCCCTCCAGCCCGGCGAGGGCGGGGCGATAGGGCGGCGCCACCTCCAGGCGAAAGGCGCCGCTCTCGGCGCGGACAACGCCGATGGGCGACAGGGTCAGATGGGTTGCATTTTGCACGGTCATTTCCTCCCAATTCGTTTTTGAGCAGCGCCGCTACTGCCAGTATAGCGAAGTGTGGGAACACTACAACCCCCTTTTCAAAAAACTCCTCCCTGCACCGCGACATGCCAAAGAAGGCGGCCGTGGCAGCGGACCGCCAAGGGCCGTATCTCTCCCCCACCCAAACGGAGCCCCTTTCACAGCTGTGAAAGGGGCTCCGTTTTTTCTCTCTAGCGCGGCCGCCGCCTGCCCAGGTAGCGGCAGACCCGGCTGCGGTAGCGGGTGTAGGCTGGGCCAAAGGCGGCGGGGAGAAAGGCCTCTTCCTGCAAGATCTGCAGGTGCAAAAGCACCGCCGCCAGGCAGGAGAGGGCGAGGAGGAGGGGGTTCCAAAAGGCCAGCAGCAGCCCCAGATAGGTCAAGTCAAAACCGAGAAAGGCCGGGTTGCGGCTAAAGCGATAGATGCCGGCGGTGACCAGTTCGGTCTCCCCCTCCCGGGGGATGCCCGCCCGCCAGCTGTCGCGCATGGTGTAGACCGAGGCGGCAAACACCCCGACCCCCGCGGCCGCCAGCCCCAACCCCAGCCAGCGCAGCCAGGTGGGGGCGCTGTTCCAGTCGGCCAGGGCGCAGGCCGCCTCGGCCAAGGCCACGGCGCAGGTGACCCCCTTCAGCAGCAACTCGGTCCAGAAGAGCCGCCCCCTCTTGTTCCCCCGGGCCATCTGGTCGGTGCGGATCCCCCGCCTGCGCTGGGCCAACATCTTGCCCAGGTAGACACCGTAAAAGGCCGCCAAGATCGCCAGGGCGGCAATTTGAATGGCCATCCCCTCTCCCCCTCTCTCCCGCCCCCCTGCAGAGGGGCGACCGGCAAAGCGCCGCTATTGTCCAAACGTCGCCTCCTCTCCCCCGCACCGGGGGGGCAATTTGCGGCGGAGGGCACCGCGATATCAGCGTTCGCACTTCCATCTACATACCCGTGTGGGATGCGACGCACCGAACTGGTTGCGCCGCACCAAGTGCGGCAAATTTCGATCCGCCCCCCTCGCGTGGGAGACGACGCCTCTCTCCACCATCGCGCCCTTGCTCTCGAAATTTCGATCCACGCCCCCGCGTGGGGGACGACCCGCCATCCAGGGAGTAGGCAATCAGCAGGATTTCATTTCGATCCCCACCCCCGCGCGGGGAATTGTCGAAGGCACAAGACCCACACCCCGGCACCATGTTTCGATTTGCCCCTCCCGCAGAAGGAGACATCGCCGGGCGATGCGCACACCGGCAGTTTGGGCATTTTAACCTACCCTCCCGCGGGAGACAGGAACAGCGAAAAGGCTTCCGCCGCCGGCAAAAAATCCTCCTCCCCCCCAGCCAGGAGAGAACTGTCCCGCACACCGCAGGCCCCGGCCGCATCCCAGCCGTTTTGCCCGCCCGTCCCGCGGAGGAGCGAGACCATGGACGCGCAAATTGCACGCACAGCCGACCGCTCTTTCGACCCACCCCGCGCAGGAGAGAGCCCCCCTTCCCGGTCATCGGTTTCGCCGGGGTGCCATTTCGACTCACCCGCCCCGCGCAGGGGAACGACTCGCCACCCGCCCGCCGGGCGGCAGCCGCGGACATTTCGATCCACGTCCCCCCGGGGCGACCGCCTACCCCCTCTTCTCCCGGGGCTTGCGGCGCAACTTGAGGGTCACCCCCTGGCGGGCGGCTGCCCCCTCCAACAATTCCACCGCCAGCGCGGCCCGCTCCTTGAGGGGCTGCCGGGGCGATGTCTCCTCCCGCAGCCGCGCCAGCGCCCGGCGGATTTCCCCGCACTCCAGCAGGTTGCAGGCCAGGCAGAAAAAGGTCTTGCGCCGGCCGTCGTTGTAGCCGGCCAACAGCTCGTCGAGGGCGGCCCGCCGCTCCTCCTGCTCGGCGCGAAAGGCGGCGGCACCGCTCCCCCGCACCCGCTCCAGGTTCTCCCGCCGGTTGCGGTGGGTGATAAAGGAGTCAAAGGGCTCGGGCTGCGCGTACCGCCGGCAGGGGTACTCGTCGCAGAGGGAGCAGTAGGCCACCCCGCCGTGCTCCCCACTGCAGCGGGCAATGGCGCAGGGCTGGTTGCCCGGCCCCCCGCCGCAGCCGGGGCAGTGGCCGCCCAGCTGCATCGGGCAGAGGCCACAGCACAGCCCACAGAGGGAGAGCAGCAGGTCCTCTCTGGCAAAATCCTTCACGGCGATCGCTCCTTTTTGGCGCCCCGGCGGGCGGATGTCTGTACCAAAAAGGATACTCCCTTTTCCCCCAAAGGACAACCAATTGGCCAATTTTCCCGCCAAAAGGGGAACCCCGGGGCCCATTTTTACATAGACTACGTCGTAACCCCGCTTCACAAATCCAACAGGAAAGGGAGATACATAGTATGCAGAAAAAAAGCTGGCAAACCCGCACCGCCCGCCTGGCCGCGGGCACCCTGGCAGCCGCCCTGGCGCTGGGCGCCTTCACCGGCTGCGGCGAGAAGAAGGGCGAGGGCGACAAGGCCCTGACCAAGGTCACCGTCAACGAGGTCACCCACTCGGTCTTCTACGCCCCCCAGTACGCCGCCATCAACCTGGGCTTCTTCGAGGAGGAGGGCATCGACATCGACCTGTCGGTGGGCCAGGGCACCGACAAGGTGATGACCGGCGTCCTCTCCGGCTCCATCGACGTGGGCTTCGGCGGGCCGGAAGCCGCCATCTACATCTACAACGAGGGCAAGGAAAACTACAGCCAGGTCTTTGCCCAGCTGACCAAGCGGGACGGCTCCTTCCTGGTGGGCCGGGAGAAGGACGACAACTTCAGCTGGTCCAAACTCAAGGGCACCACGCTGCTGCCCGGCCGCAAGGGCGGCGTCCCCTACATGACCCTGGGCCACGTCCTGCGCCAGAACGGCCTCATCCCCGGCACCGACCTGACGCTGGACGACAGCATCCAGTTCTCGGCCATGGCCGGCGCCTTCACCGGCGGCAACGGCGACTATGTCGCCCTCTTCGAGCCCACCGCCTCCATGCTGGAGAAGGAGGGCCGCGGCTACATCGTGGCCTCTATCGGCGAGGAGAGCGGCGAGATCCCCTACACCGCCTACTTTGCCAGCAAGGACTTCATCGAGAAAAACCCCGACCTGGTGCAGCGGTTCACCAACGCCGTCTACAAAGGCCAGCAGTGGGTGCAGAGCCACAGCGCCAAAGAGGTGGCCGAGGCCATCGCCCCCTCCTTTGCCGACACCGACGTGGAGCTTTTGACCACCGTGGTGCAGCGCTACAAGGACATCGACGCCTGGTCCACCGACCCGGTGATGGAGCGGGAGTCCTTTGAGCGGCTGCAGGACGTGATGACCGAAGCGGGCGAACTCAAGCAGAAGGCCGACTACGACAAGCTGGTCAACAACACCTTCGCCGAGACCGCCAAGGCAAACGGCTGACCCCTCGGCAGATGCGCTCTCGCCCCCTTTTCCCCGCACCGTGCGGCCGGATGGGGCGCAGAGAAACGAGAGACAGGCGGAGAACTCCGCCTGTCTCTCGTTTTGCCCGTCCCCCACTCCCCCCGCCATTCGGCCCGGGACGCGTCCCCCGCGGGCAAAGGAGGGGGGGCAGGCGCAGCCGACACCCCGCCGGCCGGCAGGTGCAGGCGGGGCGGACAGCTTGCACCCCTCGCCCGGGTCCTGTGCAGGGGCCAAAAAAACGCCGCCGCCAGCGCGGGCCTCCCCCCTGTCCCACACCTCTCTGCAGGAGCGCCGTCCCCCCGCGAGCGGAGGCCTCCGCCCGCCCCGCCGCAGACCCCAGTCACACCGCCCAAAAACGCGGTCCCCCGGCCAGAGATCTTTTCCGTGCCCCCATTCGGCGACCGCCCGGCCGAAAGGGCTGCCCCCGCAGGTCGTCCCCACCCCCTCGGCCGCCCTCCGAAAAAGAGCCGGACAGAGCAAAGGGCAAAGGGCGAGGGCAAGGGCAAGGGAAGGGCGGGAGCAACGGCAAGGGGAACACTCGCCCCAAAAATCGCTCCCCTGCCGGGGCCGTCTGCACCGCCCAAGGCACCCGCCCCCGCCGCAGATATCCCGTTTTGGGGGATGCGCTCTCCCCCACTCCGCGGCGGCCCCTCTCTCCACTGCCCCCCTTCCCAAGGCGTTATAGGCACCCGCCGTCCTCTCCCCCGTCTCCCCAGGTCCGCCGCGCCCTCGCCAGACCGCCGCATCCCCCCAAAAATTGCCCCTTCCCCCGCAAATCAAAAAGCAATTTATCTGAATGAATATCATTCATTGACAAGTTCGGCCGAATGTGCTATCCTGTAGAGGCAGAAAGGGGGCGAGGCAGATGCCGCGCGTCAGCAAGGAGCCGGAGGAGCGCCGCAGGGAGATCCTCGACACCGCCATCGAGCTGTTTTACAAAAAGGGGTTCTCCCACACCTCCATTTCGGACATCGCTCAAAAGGCGGGCATCTCCCAGGGGCTGTGCTACCGCTACTTCCCCTCCAAAGAGGCCATCGCCGACGCGGCGGTGGACCGCTACGCCCAGATGCTCCTGGACAAGACCACCCCCGTCCTCTGCGCCCCCGACCGCACCCTGCGGGAGAAGCTGCGGGACACCCCCAGCGTCCTGGAGACCGAGACCGACGACAACTTCTACTACAAATTGGCCCACGCGGCCGAGAACAGCGCCGTTCACCAGCAGGTGATCGCCCGGCTCTCGGCCCTGCTGGTGCCCCTGGTGGCCCAGCAGATCCGCCTGGCCAACGAGCGGGGCGAGACCTGTATCGCCGACCCTGAGACCGCCGCCGACTTCTGCATCTACGGCCAGCGGGGGGTCTTTCTCCGCCAGGACATCAGCCGGGAGGAGAAGATCGCCCGCATCGCCGCCTTCCTCGGGCAGATGCTAAACCTCTCTTGACCCCACCCCTCACCCCACGTCCCTCCGCCCTCGAAAGAGGGCATTGATTTGGCCCTATAAGTGAATGATATTCATTCACTATTTTCAGAAAGGAGTTTTTCTGTGTCTACGACCATCGACTTTGCAGGGGAAAAGACCCTGCCGGCGCTGCTGAAGATGTCGCTTCCCATGATGGCAGCCACCTTTTTGAGCATGGCCTACAACCTGGTGGACAGCCTCTGGATCGGCAACCTGCTGGGGGAGGAGGCCATGGCCGCCCTCACCTCCTCCACCCCCGTCATCCTGCTGCTCAACGCCATCGCCATGGGCACGGCGGGCGGGGGGAGCATCCTCCTCTCCCAGGCGGTGGGGGCGGAGGACAGGGCGGCCAGGGAGCGGCTGTTGAGCACCTCGTTTTTCGCCTCCCTGGGCCTCTGCCTGCTGCTGACTGCGGGGAGCGAGGCCCTGTTGCCCCTGCTGCTGCGGGGGCTGGGCACCCCGGCGGACATCCTCCCCCTGGCCCGGGACTACCTGGCCGTCTACCTGCTGGGCTACCTCTCGGTCTTCCTCTACAACTACTTTGCCGCCGTGCTGCGAAGCTATGGCAACACCGCCTTTCAGGCCATCGCCATGCTCCTCTGCACCCTCCTCAACGCGGTGCTCGACCCCCTCTTCATCCACTGGCTGGGCTTTTCGGGCGCCGCCGTCGCCACCGTCACCTCGCAGATGACCGCCCTGGCCATCATGCTCGTCTACCTGGCGCGCAAACGGCTGTTTTCCTGCCACATCCGCCAATTTGACCGCGGCCTCCTCCTCTCCCTGTGCCGAAGCGCCCTCCCCTCGGTGGTGCAACAGGGCGTCCCCGCCGTCAGCACCGCCTTTCTCACCGGGCTCGTCAGCGGCTACGGGGTCTCGGCCATTGCCGGATACGGGGTGGCCTGCAAGCTGGAAGTCGTCCTCCTCTACCCCGCCGTCTCCCTGAACATGGCCCTGACGGCCATTGTCGGCCAGTGCGTCGGCGCCGGGCGGCCCGACCGCGCCCGGGACTACCTGCGGGCCTCTCTCCTCTTCGGCAGCGGGCTGCTGGCAGCCCTCACGGCGGTGGTGCTCCTCCTTGCGCGGCCGCTGGCCGCCCTCTTCCTCTCGGGGGAGGCGGCCGTCTCCCTGGCCGCCCGCTACCTGCTGGTGGTGGGGGTGGGCTATCTCGGCAACGGGCTCGCCAACTGCTTTTTGGGGGCCGTCAACGGGGCGGGCCGCCCGGGGACGGGGATGCTGCTGACGGCCCTGTACCACCTGGGCGCGCGCATCCCCCTGGCCTGGCTGGCCAGCGCCCTGGGCTTCGGCCTCACCGGCATCTGGTGCGCCGTCCTCGCCGGCCACCTGGTGGCGGCAATCTCCACCCAGATGGCCGCCCGCCGCCTCTTGTGGGGGGAAGGGGCCCCTTCCCTGCCGGCAGCGGCGAAAAAGTAGCCGCCCTCACCGGGAGAGGCCGCCCTCACTCGCACACAAAAACTCGCCCGGCTCAGCACAGAGACCGGCCTTCGAACAAAGGCCGGTCTCTGCATATTTTTCAGGGGGGAATCCCCCTATTTTCGCCCCATGAGGGCCAGATTGGGGGCCAACATCACCCCGCAGACCAGGGCGCAGAGGAGCAGTCCCCCCGCCGAGACCCGGGCCGAAAGCAGGGCCCAGATGCCCAGCGCCAGCCCGGCGACGCCCGCCAGGGCGGCCAGCAACTGGGTCAGCCGGCGCAGGGCCGACAGCTGTATCCGCTTCAGGGAAATCCCCTCCTCTCTCCGCTGTATCCCGATACCCTACTCCAGATTGAGCTTTCTGGAGAGGATGAAGTTGGAGCCCACGTAGAAGCAGCCGCCGAAAAGGACGTTGAGGCCGATGGAGAGGGCAAAGACCATCCGCAGGAAGCCGGCCATCTGCCCCAGGGGGACGTCGCCGAAGAAGTCCAGCCCGGTGAAGAGGCAGGCGATGAGCAGCGCCACGGTGGAGATGCTCTGGATCACCACGTTGAGGACCAGGTAGGCCCCCACCGAGGTGAGGATCCGGTGGCCCCGCCCAAACTGCCCGATGGAGATGGAGAGGTAGCACATGAGGTTTGTCACCACCAGCGAGACCAGGACCGTGAAGATGGTCCAGAGGAGGAGTTCGCTCATCCCCATCCCCAGTTCGCCCTTCATGGCGGCATCGGCCATCCGCAGGGCGTCGGGCAGCTTGCTGATGATGCCGTGTCCGACCCCCATCAGCAGCAGGGAGCCCACCGCCACCAGACAGGTGCCCACGCTCCAGACGGTGGAGACCACCGTCTTTGCCAGCAGGTGGGTGCCCGCCTTGACCGGCAGGGTGAACATCAGGTAGCCCTCATCGCAGATGAGGTTTTTGTAAAAGCGGGAGATCACCACAAAGAAGGAGAGGGCGAAGGCCGCCACCATCAGGGCCACATAGGCGAAGATGAGGACCCCCTGGGCGAACTTGAGCACCGGCAGCTTGCCCTGCAGCGTCAGCCCCAGGTTGACCACCCCGCCCATGAGCAGCAGTGCCCCGTACACCGGCAGCAACAGCCGACCGGTGGCCTTGAACTCGTATTTGATCAGTTTCCCTAACATCTGAATTCCTCCCTGAACAGCTGGTCCACCGACACGCCCCGGCTCTCGCGGATGTCGTCCACCGAGGACTGCAGGACCATCTGGCCGTTTTTGATGAAGACCACCTCGTCGAGCACCTTTTCAATGTCCGAGATCAGGTGGGTGGAGATGAGGACGGTGGCGTTCTCGCTGTAGTTCGAGATGATGGTGTCGAGGATGTAGTCCCGGGCGGCGGGGTCCACCCCGCCGATGGGCTCATCCAGCAAGTAGAGCTCCGCCTCCCGGCTCATGACCAAAATCAACTGCACCTTCTCCTTGGTGCCCTTGGACATGGTCTTGAGCTTGTCTTTGAGATTGATGCCCAGGCGGGCCAGCATATCCCGCGCCTTGGCCTCGTTGAAGTCGGGGTAGAAGTCGGAGAACATCTCCAGAATGCCCTCCACCCGCATCCAGTCGTTGAGGTAGGTGCGCTCGGGCAGGTAGGAGACGATCCGCTTGCTCTCCACCCCCGGGCGGTGTCCCCCCACCAGCAGTTCCCCGGCGGTGGGGGTCAACAGTCCGCTGACCAGTTTGATAAAGGTGGTCTTGCCGCTGCCGTTGGGCCCCAAAAGCCCCACGATCTTCCCACGGGGGATCTCCAGGGTCAGCCCATTCAGGGCCAGCTTGTAGCTGTAGCGCTTTTGCAGCCCCTGGCAGCTGATAATGGCGTCTCTGTTCATCTCACTCCATCTCCTTTTCCGCCCGCTCCAGCAGGGCAATGACGTCCTGCCGGGAAAGGCCCATCTCACTCATCTTCTTCAAAAATATCTGCACCTGCTCGGCGGCCAACTGCTCTTTCATCTGTTCCAGCCTCTCTCTGTCGTCGGTGATAAACCGGCCTGCGGTGCGCTGGGCGTACACCAGGCCCAGCCGCTCCAACTCCCCCAGGGCCTTTTGCATGGTGTTGGGGTTGACCGCCGCCTCGGCGGCCAGGTCCCGCACCGAGGGGAGCTTGCCCCCCGGCGGATAGACGCCGGTCAGGATCTGCTGCTGCAGGGTCTCCACCAGCTGCAGGTAGATCGGCCGGTCGCTCTCAATTTTCCACATATCCCCGCTCCTTTCCACCCATTGTACCACTGTACTAAGTCGTTAATACAATAATACACTCTTGTGAATCATCTGTCAACCTCTGGGCGCAAATCATTTTATTTTTTTAAAGGGAGCGGTTATCCCCCCTCCCCCACAGCAGGCACCTCCCGCTCGACCCGGCCTCCCCCCTGTTTCTCCCTGCGGCCGCGCTCTTTTGGCCGCGCCTGGGCAATCGCCAGGTCAAACCAGCTGTTCTCCCTCCCAGCGCAACCCCACTTTAAAAGAAGGAGTGCCAAAACAGCGAAGAGACAACGGCCGCAAACCCTCCAACCGCCGCGGCGCCGGGAGGGGGGAAAACGGCCCACGTGCAACACGCCGCCCCTTGCAAGGCAGGGACATCAAGGCCGGACAAACAGCTGCAGAGCACAAACCCAGTCGCCCTCTCGGCGTCCAACTCGCCCGCACAGCAGCCGGCTTTTTCCCCCTCCCCGCGGCAAAAAGGGCGCTATAGCGCTCCCGCAGTCAAACCGAACTCCAAAGCACAAAAAGGCGCGGGGAAGGGCGGAGACTCCTTTTTCCCCCTCTTCCGCCCACCGCCCAGCGAAAACCCGCTCCCCCCCTTGGCGACCCAATCCCTTCCCCAGCGCGAGCCATTTTTCGCACCTGCAAAGCGATGCGGCGGCGCTGGGCGCTGGGGGCCGCCCTGCACCCTGCCGCCCGGCGCCGTTCCCCCCCTGCTTTTGCAATTTTCCGCCGCTGGAACAGCCTTTCCCCAAGCCCTCTTGGTGGACTTTCAGGCCGCCCCTTCAACCCCTACGCGAAATCAAGAGGAGGCGAGGGCCGCGCCCCACTTCCCCGGCCAAGCGGCCGCGCCGCCAGGGCAAAAAAAGAGCCCCGCCTCCATGGGCAGGGTCCTCTTAAAAGGCAAGTTTTTCCGCCGGCTACTGCGCCGGCTCCCGGGGCGGGTGGGAGAGGTCCCAGTCGATGCCCTGGCCGTAGTGCTGCTGCAAAAAGGCGTTGGCCTTGGAGAAGTGGCGACAGCCGAAAAACCCCCGGAAGGCCGAGAGGGGGCTGGGGTGGGGGGCCTGCAGGATCAGGTGCTGGGGCCCCTTGATGAGGGGCACCTTGGAGCGGGCGTCGGCCCCCCAGAGCAAAAAGACCATGGGCGCCTCCCTCTCCCCCAGCTTTTCGATCACCGCGTCGGTGAACTGCTGCCAGCCCAGGGCCCGGTGGGACCCCGCCTGCCCCCTGCGCACGGTGAGGCTGCTGTTCAAAAGGAAGACCCCCTGCTCCGCCCAGGGGCCCAGGTAGCCGCTGGGCGAGGGGGGGATGTCCAGGTCGTTCCAGAGCTCCTGATAGATGTTTTGCAAAGACGGGGGCAGCGGCACGCCGGGGGGGACCGAGAAGCTCATCCCCATGGCCTGGCCCGGGCCGTGGTAGGGGTCCTGCCCCAGCAAGACCACCCGCACCCGCTGGTAGGGGGTCATCAAAAAGGCGCGAAAGACGCTCCCCTGCGGCGGATAGACGGTGGCGGTGCGGTACTCCTGCTGTACCCGCCGCACGAGTTCCTCAAAATAGGGCTTGGCAAACTCGCCCTTTAACACCTGGCTCCAATCGCCCAATTTTTCAAACACCGGCGTCCCTCCCCTGCCGCCCCAACGCCCCGGGCCGGCTGCGCTTTTCTGATCCCTATCTTACCACAGGGGAGGCGGGGCTGTCCATTCCCCGCCGCCGGCGATTGTTAAGAGAACCTTCATAAAAACGCCCGGGCCGCCGTTTGCCTTTTTGCAGAAAATGTCGTATACTAGTTGCCATGTGTAAACCCTGTATCGCGCGCACAAGGAGGTACAGCAGATGGCAAAACCCATTCGCGGAGACGATCCGTTTAACATCTTGGACTTAGACGACATCCCCAAGCCGGGGCGGGACATCCCGGCCCGGCCCGCCCCTCGCCCCCACTCCCCCAACCTGTTGGAGGAGGACGAGGTCCCCTCTCGCACCGGCAAGGGCGAGGAGAAAAAGAGCGCCGCCCCCCGCCGCGCAGCCGGCCAGGGGCAGGAAGCGGACAGGAATGGAAGGGAGGCGTCCAACATGGGCAAAAAAGAGCCGAAACGGAAGAAAAACGGCAAGAAAAAGATGAAGCTCTGGCTGAAGATCCTCATCCCCGTACTGGTGGTGCTGGGGATCGCGGGAGGCACCGCCGCCTATGTCCTGATGGACATCGCCGGCAGCTACGACCCGGTGGAACTCAACGAGGCCGAGCTGGGCTTTGACTCGGTGATCGACAAAAACGTCAAGAACATCGCCCTCTTCGGCGTCGACAGCCGCAACGGCCTCCTGGACAAGGGCACCCGCTCCGACTCCATCATCATCCTCTCCATCGACAAAAACCACAACAAGGTCAAGCTCTCCTCCATCATGCGGGACGCCTATGTCAACATCCCCGGCCGGGGGATGGACAAGATCACCCACGCCTACGCCTTCGGCGGGGCCGAGCTGGCCGTTCGCACCCTCAACGAAAACTTCGATCTGGACATCACCGACTTCGCCACCGTGGACTTTGCCAACATGGCCGAGATCGTGGACGCCGTGGGCGGGGTGACCATCGACGTGAAGGACAACGAGGTGGACAATCTCAATGCAAGCGTCAGAGAGCAGGCCGAAGCCACTGGGAAACCGGCAACGTACGTGAAATCGGGCGGCACCCAGACCCTCAACGGCATTCAAGCCGTCGCCTACTCCCGCATCCGCTATGTGGGCAACGGCGACTTCGAGCGGACCGAGCGGCAGCGCACCGTCCTAATGCAGCTGTTCAACAAGGCCCTGGCCATGAACCCCACCAGGTACCCCCAGCTGGCCAAAGACCTGCTGGGGCTCACCAAGACCTCCCTCGACTTTGGCACCCTGATGGGCTACGCCCCGATGGCCCTGCAAAAGCCCACCATGGTGACCACCCGCTTCCCCACCGATTCGGACTACAAGGGGGAGAAGATCAACGGCACCTACTACATGACCTTTGACGACGCGGTCACCACCCAGAAGCTGCACGACTTCATCTACAACGACATCATGCCCAGCTGAGGGCACTTTGAGCAACGGCGCTCTCCTCGCCGCCTGACGGCGGCAAAGGGGAGCGCCGCTTTGCACACTGATTTCACCGGGCAGCCCCCCGCCCCGGCATAGGGCGCGGCCATTCTGCCCATCTTATCTGCAAAAGGAGTGATGTTTCATGTCACAACCGACCGTGCTCTTCACCCTCCCCTACGGGGATGAGGCCTTTGCCCGGGTGGAAAAGCTGGGCTACAAGGTCCTCTACATCGACGAAAAGCGGCTCCCCGAAGCGGCGGCCCCCCTGGCCATGGCCGCCCGGGAGGCCGAGGTGCTGGTGGGATACGACCCCTTTCCCCACCTCTCCCTGGCCGACTGCCCCCAGCTGCGGCTCATCCAGCTGGTGAGCGTGGGCTTTGACCACCTGCCCCGGCAGGAAATCGAGTCCCGCGGCATCGCGGTGGCCCACAACGCGGGGCAGACCAAGATCCCCATCAGCGAGTGGGTCCTCTTTCAGCTGCTGGAAATCTTTAAAAACGCCCGCCTCTTCCTGCGCCAACAGGCGGAACACCGCTGGCAGGTGCAGACGGACATCCTGGAGCTCTGGGGGAAGACCGTCCTCTTTTTGGGGGCGGGGAACATCGCCAGCGAGACCGCCAAGAAGTGCAAGGCCTTTGGCTGCACCACCCTGGCAGTCAGCCGCAGCGGCCGCCCGGCAGAGGGGATCGACCAGGTCTCCCCCATCGGCCAGCTAGAGGCCCTCCTCCCCCGAGCGGACGCCCTGGTCTGCACCCTGCCCGCCACCCCCGCGACCCACCACCTGCTAAACGGGCCCCTGCTGCAAAAGACCAAGCCGGGCTGCGCCCTGGTCAACGTCTCCCGCGGCTCGGTCATCGACACCCAGGCCCTGACCCTTCTCGCCGCACAGCACCACTTTCGCGGGGTGGCCCTGGACGTGTTCGAGGAGGAGCCGCTGGGGGTGGACAGCCCCCTCTGGGACCTGCCGGGGGTCTACATCACCCCCCACAACGCCATCTTCTCGGACAACTGCGACGGCCGCATCTTCGAGATGGTCTGCCAAAACCTAAAGGCCTACGCAAAGGGGGAGCCCCTGGCCGACCTGGTGGACTTCTCGCGGGGCTACTGATACAAAGGGGCGCGCCCTTTTTTGCCGCCCTCCGCTTTACAAAGGGCCCCATAGGCGCTATGATGGGGGCTGACAAGCAGTGGAGAGGGGGCACAGCGATGGGCGCGCGGGGAAAGATGTTGGCGGCAATGGCCGTCTTTGGCAGCATTGGCGCCTTTGTGCGGGCCATCCCCCTGCCCTCGGCGGAGATCGCCCTCTGGCGGGCGGCGATCGCCACGGTCGCCATCGGGGCGGTGCTGCTGGCGCGGCGGCGCCCCCTCCCCCTGGCGCAGATCAAGGGGGAGCTGCCCCGGCTCCTCCTCTCCGGGGCGGCCATGGGATTGAACTGGATCCTGCTCTTCGCCGCCTACCGCTACACCTCGGTCTCGGTGGCGACCTTGAGCTACTACTTCGCCCCCTCCCTGGTGGTGCTGGCCTCCGCCCTCCTCTTTCGGGAGCGGCTGACCGCCCGCAAGGGGGTCTGCTTTCTCCTGGCCACCGGGGGGATGGCGCTGGTCATCGGCACACAGGGCCGCAGCGCGGGCGCAAACGACCGGCTGGGCATTGCCCTGGGACTGGGGGCCGCCGTGCTCTACGCGGCGGTGATCCTGCTCAACAAGGGCATCCGCTCGGTGAGCGGGGTGGACCGGACCCTGGTGCAGTTCGCCGCGGCCATCCTGGTGCTGGCACCCTACCAGCTCCTCAGCGGGGGCTTTCACCTGGGCGCGCTGGACCCCGCCGGCTGGGCGGCGCTGCTGGCGGTGGGTCTGGTGCACACCGGGGCGGCCTACTGCCTCTACTTCTCGGCCCTCAAGGAGCTGCCGGGCCAGACCGCCGCCCTCCTGAGCTACCTGGACCCGCTGGTGGCGGTGGGGGTGTCGGCCCTCTGGCTGGGGGAGGCCATCGGCCCCTGGCAGCTGGTCGGGGGCGCGGTGGTGCTGGGCTGCTCCCTTTTCAGCGAACTGGGCGGGGGCAAGGACAGCGAGGGCGAGGGCAAGAGCGAGGCCCCCTGACGCGCCCTCGCGGGGCGCAACTGTCTCCCCCCGCGCATCCCCGCAGAGCGCGACCGCGCACCTCGGCGACGATTCTGGCGATATCGATCACTTCTCCTCCCGCCCCCACATTTGAACCAAAGCCACCAGTGAAACGGGGGATATACTCCCCCCCTAAAAGGGCACTGCCCAGGCTCCGCCCCCAAGGGGCGTCGGGATTTTAGGGCTGCCTTCCACCCACTGCCACCGGCAAGCCGGCGATCCGGGACACCGTCTCGTGCCCCTACCCCCGAAGAGCGCCCTTCTTTATTGCGCTCTTGGCGCCCATCCTTTCGGAAAGTCCTATGCCAAAGCCAATTTGTTTCTCGTACAAAATCCTATCTTTTTAGCATTCTATCTACAACTAAAAAAGGGACCCGCCGGAGCGATACCGGCGGGTCCCTTTCCATCTGTTGTCTCTCACTGGCTGTTGCTGCTTATAAAGGGCGTCAGGGCGCTGGCAAACCCGCTGACCGGCATGGTCTGCAGGGTGACCTTGCCCGGCCCGGTGATGACGGTGTTGAAGAGCCCCTCCCCGCCAAAGAGGACGTTTTTGACCCCCTTGACCGACTGGATGTCCAGCGAGCAGGTCTCGCTCATCATGGCCAGGTTGCCGGTGTCCACGACGATGGACTGGCCGGGGCCCAGCTCGTACTCCACCGCGTAGCCGTCGACCTCTACAAAGGCCATGCCGGAGCCGGAGAGCTTCTGCATGATAAAGCCCTCGCCGCCGAAGAAGCCGGCCCCCAGCTTTTTCTTGAAGTGAACCGACAGCTCCACCCCCGACTCGGAGGCCAAAAACCCAGATTTCTGGACGATCACGCTGTTGCCCGGGGTGATCGGCACCGCGCGGATGGAACCGGGAAAGCTGGAGGCAAAGGCGATCATCCCCGCGCCGCCCAGGGCGGTGTAGCGGTTTTGGAACATGGCCTCGCCGGCAAACATCCGCCCAAAGGCCTTGCCCAGCCCGCCGCCGGAGGTGGTCTCCATCTTCATGTTGGGGCTCATCCAGCTCATGGAGCCCCGCTCGGTGATCATGGTCTCCCCCGGCTGCAGGTCACAGACCACCACCGGCAGGGGTTCCCCTACGATTTTATACTGCATTCACATCTCCTCCTCTATATCTGGGGAGGCGTCCCAAGGGCTGCGGCCCCCCTTTTCTTGAGTATACCTGCTCGGAGGGAGAAGGGCAACTGTTTTTCTGCGCCTGCCCACAAGTGACCGCTCCGGGCACTTTTTCACCAATTTCGCATCTCCCAACTCCATATTCCCAAATGGGCGGTGAGGGAGGTGTAACGGGCATTTCGCTGTTCCTGGGAGGGGTCCGCGTTGATCGCGGCAACAAGGGCGTCCAATGTGGGGCCAACCTCTCCCAAGCGCCGATTTCCCAACTCCTTCCAGTCGGGAGTCGAAAGCCCCAACTCCTCTGCCCGCTGCGCTATATAGAGGAGGCGGGCATACTCCAATACCTGGAGTTTTTGAGCCACATTCAAGCCCTGGGCCGCATAGACCAAATCCCTGTCGAGAGAAAGCCTCTCTGCCGACCAAGCACTCCCCTCCTCCAGGGGAAAGGCCCCTTCATCCAGTGCCTCCAGCGCTTTTGTCTCCAATTGTTCAAACGTCAGGTTCTCCACTACCTCCCGATAGTACTCCCACTGCAACATTTGCTGAGATGCAACTTCTGTGCAGAGCTCCCTGCGGAAGGTGTCGTGGAGGGTCCGTCCGGTGTATTTCGCCGGTGCGCCGTTCCAGAGGAGCATGGTCAAAGACCCCGTGGAGGTGTCCATGTTGGCAGAGAGGTCCAATACCGGGTCTTCCCCCTCTTTAAACGCATTGTACCGCTGCGTTTTGAGAACAATTTCGTAGTAGTCGAGAACCGCCTTTTGTTGATATTCATCCCGGATCTTGCTGTCGTAGATGGGAACAGCCCCTAGGCTTGCCAGCTCAGCATACTCGCGATAGGGCTCACTGCCAGGAACAAGGTCAATGCCATTCCTCGAGAGCAGATCAGAGGCCAACTTCTGCGCCTCCCGATACGTATAACTGGTTTTCTGCGGCTTTACTGCCTGGTAAAGCCCCCACCCTCCCAGCAGCGAGGCCACAACGAGTCCAGCAACCCATCGGCGGCGGTGGGGGCCATAAAACACCAGTCGAATGGCGCCGCCTACCCTGTCGGTCCCACGGCGAACTGCAGAAGAGCACCAGACGCCTCCGGCCACTGCGAAGAGCGCCCCCATCCCCAGCGCCCAAAGGGCTTTGGGAAATACCGTTTCCCAGCTCAGAGGAAAATCATAGAAATAGAGATTCCAGGTGGCGGTGGAGCCCACGTGGATAAAAAGGCTGGAGAGATGATATCCCAGGCATAGAAGAAGTCCCGGCAAAGTGGTGTGGAAGAGCGAAACGCAGAGGACAAAAAGTGCCTCTAACATCCAAAAATGAGCCGCGTAGCGCAGAAAGATCGCGGCTGCTTCGCCCAGGTAGGGACGATAGAGAAAGAGGAGCGGGGCAATCATCAAAAGGGAATGCGCCCAGACGAGAAGGGCCTCGCCCGGCAAACTGTATCGCCCATTCTGATAGACTGAAAAGAGCTCCTCTGCTCCGGTGTCGTACTTTTCTCGAAAGAATAGGTAGCTGTACCAGATGATGACAAGGGGAAAAAACTGCTCCGTCAGGTTGCGAACAAAGGGAAAAAAGGCATCTTCAAAGTAGAGTTCCCCTATCAAAGACATCTTTCTAAAGTGCACCATGGCTGGCAGCAATAGATAACACAAGATCCAAGGGGCAAAATAGCGCCCTTTCATATTTTTAAAGTTCAGCCAAGAGAGCTGCCATCTGGCCGCCATGACGACACCTCCCTTACCAGTGAAAAGTAGCCATCTTCCAAGTTGGGTGCGACCGCCTGGCAAGGTTGGGGCTCTGATGAGAGGATCCGGATCCACTCCTCTCCACCCTCTTCAAAAATATTTTCCAAGCTCCAGTCGCCGACCAAATTTTTTTGCAGATTGCGGGGCAGGCAGTAGACAAGCCCCTGCGCGCACCGGCAAATCGCCTCTTTTTTCCCCGAAGCAAGCAGCCTCCCCTGAGAAATCACCAAAATGTGATCACAGACCACATCGATATCATCCACGATATGGGTGGAAATGAGAATGGTCCGCCCCCCTTTCACCTCCGCAACGATATTTTTGAAACGCATCCTCTCTTCTGGATCCAGGCCGGCCGTAGGCTCGTCGAAGATAAGGAGAGGGGGATCTCCCAACAGAGCTTGCGCGATCCCCAAGCGGCGGCGCATCCCCCCAGAAAGAGCGCCGACCTTTTTCTTCTCCTCCCCCAAAAGATTGACTACCCGCAGACAGCGGTTCGCCTCCTCACTCCACTGCCGTCGAGGGATTTTTTTAAGGGCGCAAAAATAAGCAAGCACCTCCCTACATGTCAATTCGTGGAAGAAGTCAAAACTCTGGGGGAGATATCCACAGTGGGCGGATAGGGAATGGTGTTTTCCCATCTTTTGACCGTCCACCAAAATGCTTCCCCCACTGCATTCATAGCGCCCGAGAAGGCAGCGCATCAGGGTCGTCTTCCCCGCGCCATTCGGGCCCAAAAGTCCATAGACACCCGTGTCGATGGACAGGGTGAGTCCGTCCAGCGCCCTCTTCTTCCCAAAGCGCTTGCTCACGTCTTGAAGTTCAATCTTCAAAATGTCCCCCCCCTCCCTCTATTGACACAGAGGATAAAAACCGACTTTCCAGTTCGGCAAAGAATTGGGCAGAGGTGCGCTTGTCCTCTTCATCGGTGAGATATCGATAAACCTGACGATAGACTGCCGGCTCTCCCCACCGCCCAGTTGCCTGTAAGAGCCGGTAATTGGGATTGCCGTCTGAGGGGTCTCGCAAAGCAGTGGCGCGAAAGACATCTGGGTCTTCAAATTGGGCGCGCAAAGCTTGCCAGAGCAGATGCTTCTGCCGCAAGCTTTCAGGATCGTATCCCTCAAGCATCATTTCCGCCGTGATATCCTTCCCCAAATACTCAAAAATTGGCCGCAACTCCGCACGCGTTTCAAAAAGAGCGGTGGCAGCGTAGGGGCTGTATCTGGGGTCCAACAAAAACCAGTGGTCCGAAAAAGGATATGCCGGATCGCCCGCAGGGACCGTTTCCCCCACCTGAAACACCTTGCGGGGCCGCTTTAAGTCGTTGGCCGCACCGCACCAGTCGCAGAGGCGGGCGTAGTCCTCGTAAACATCGCCGGCAGTGCGCCTCTGATTGGCTGCATCAAATGCCTTGACCCCAAAACTCGGGTCCTCTCCCAGCACCGGAACAATGGGGGTGACCACCGCTATCCCGTCCTCCTGCCTCTCCTCGATCAGCCCGGCAAAGAGGGAGACCGACTCGCTTTCACCCGCAAAACAGCTGTCGCCGCCAGTTGGCAAAAGGCTGCAATTGAGATTGGGGGCGTCCGTGTGAACGGTCACTTCAAACTGTTTTTGCGACCGATCGATGGGCGTCATAAAGCCCAATCCGTCGTTGACCACCTTCTCTCCCGGCATGGGGTAAAAGGGGAAGTATCCCGGCAAAAAAATCCCCTGTCGGTTGCTGTAAAACATATCGCCACTGCCGGAATAGGAAAAGCGGAAGGCGGTCGTCCCAGAAACAACAGGAGAAAATCGGATCCAATCCCCCTCCTGTTCCCAAGACAACTGGTTTCCCAGATGGTCGGTAAGCGTTTGCAGGTGGTAGCCCCGATAGAGGGTAAAAACATACTCCTCCTGTTCCTGCGCATCGGAAAGCGTCACCGTCACATCGGCGTGCAACTCTCGGTCGATCTTTAGCTCCATCTGGTATCCCTCGACCGAAAATTTTGCCGGTACCTCCTCCCTCTCCTCAGAAGACAGATTTCCAATTTTGGACAGAGCGGTCTCTAAATTGTATCCATAGTACAGATAACTTCCGCCCCGACTGTACTGCCACAGAGAAACCCCCGTCAACACCGCCAGCAGGGCAGCTGCCGTCTTTCCCTGCCACCTGCTTGCAGGCAGCGCGCGCAAGGCCCAAAAGAAGAGAAAAAGTGCGATGGAAAACCCGATGCGATCCCAGCGGATCGCCTCGTTGGGAATGCCGTAGGAAGGGAGGTCAAAGCGCACGATTGGGGTTCGCAGCTGGATGTGAAACAGGTCCAAAAGCGGGGAGAAATTGGTATCGGGAGATGAAAAACTGCTCAATACCATCTGGGGAGCTGGGGAAAAGAGGATCGCTGTTCCCAAAAGAGTTACCGTACCCGCAGTCGGAGACAGCCAGATGCCGATGGCGCTCCCCGCAGAAATCCCCAACAACCCCACCAAAAAGAAGTCCAGCACCGTCACCTTTAAGAGGTGGAGAAGGAGCAGAGAACTGGAAACGCCCATTTTCGCATAGGCGATGAGAGGATAGAGGAAATAATTACAGGAGACAAGCAGGCAAACGCTGACCATAACCGCCAGTTGGCAGCACTCCTGTCGGGCCCGCACACCGTTGCCTTGCCCCAGCGACTCCCCCACCTGGCGGCCAGCCGTCTGCACGCAAAAAAAGGAGAGGAAGAGAAAACCGAGAAAGAGGATGAGGTTGGATGGGATGTCGTTTTGCAGCATGGCCAAAGGCTCTCCATACTGGTGGAGAGAAGAAACCCCCAACGCATTGACAAAGAGAAAAAGAGCCAAAATGGTCGCCAGCGGTATCGGGGAGCGGACCAACCGTTTTAAATTGCATTTATACAGTTCCCACACCAACAATCCCCTCCTTCACCATAATCGAAAGGGAGGCGACTGAATTAGTCGCCTCCCTTCCCAACAATCTAGTTCGTCGTCAGCCGACAAACTGCACTACTACCAGAGTATGCACAATACCCCGCTGTCCGCCATCTGGTCCACAGACCGCTGCTGCTGCCACTAAAGTTTTTAGTGGTACCGCTTCCAGTTGTATCGTATACACTTGTTGATCCGCCATTTATCCCATTATTATATTGAAAATATCCATACACCGTACTAGCCCTTGGTCCACAAGAAATATAGCCGTAGCAACTGGTGGCTGTATCTGTTGTATAAGAACCATACGTCATACTCGTTGTATAAATATTTGCAGTAGATGTCTGTCCACTTGCAAAGGCCGGGACAATCGCACCTATTGCAATTGCCGCAACCGCCAGAAGGGCGATAACCATCTTTTTTATCTTTGTAATAGTAACCTCCAGAGCGCAATAAGCTCAAACTACTTGGTCACCCTACTCATTCCATTTTTTTAAAACACCGGAATCCCCCCCAATATAAAAACTAATATTTTAAACATAGTATATATTTTTTATTGTCTATATTGTACTCTTATAAAATAGCAATTTCAATTGTCAATAAACACAACAAACCATTCAGTAAACTGTTACAGCAAATTATTAAAAAGCATTGTTTTCGACGCAATTCGACAACAATGTGATTTGTTTGCTTTGTAACAACAAGCCGCCCCCGGCCTTTGGTTGGCCGGGGACGGCTTGCTTTCCGAGACAGAATAGGGTGCTTACTCCCCCATGATCCGCCGGCGCTCGTTGCGGTAGAAGCACTCGGTCGCCGGGTCCAGGGGGCGGGGGTTGTCGGGGTCCTCCTGGGGGATGGGAGGCCGCGAAACAGGGCGGTCTTCCTCGGTCTTGGCACAGCCGCAGTGGGGGCGGAAGCTGTTGTGTTCAAAGGTGTTGTCCTCACAGGGGAGGTGCTTGCCACAGCGGCCGTTTAAGTTGTAGGAGCAGTCCCGCTCGTCACAGTAGATGCGGGGGTAGCAGATGTAGCTGCAGTCGCAACACGCGCCGCAGGCAAAGAGGCTCTCCCCCCGAAAGCTGCCGCAGCCGCAGCCGCTGGTGATGCTGGTCTCCACCGAATCCCCGTCGGTGCCGCCGCTGAACCCGCCGGCGCCGACACAGCCGCCGCCCTCGCTGCGGCCACAGCCGTTATAGGCGTTACCCGGCTCGCCGCCGGCGTCACAGCCGCAGCCCGTCTCATTTCCGCAGCCCTCGTCGCAGTGGGGGCAGCAGCTGGTGCAGCCGGTGTCGCCGCAGCCGCATCCACAGCCACACCCGCAGCCGGTGCCGCCGGTGTTGCCGCCCGTCCCGCCGGTGCCACCCGTTCCACCGGTACCGCCGGTGCAGCAGTCGCAGGTGCAGGTGCAAACGCACCCACAGCCGCCGCCCGTCTCGCCGCCGGTAGTACCGGTGTCACAGCCGGTGGCGTCGTCGCCACAGCAGAAGGCGTCGCAATCGCAGTACTCGCTGCACAGGCAGTGCTGCTCGCAGTCGCAGCCGGAGCACCCGCTGGGCTGGCCGCCGCTGCACCCGCAACCACAGCCGCAGCCACAGCCGCCACTCTCCCTGCCGGTCTGGCCGCTGCAGTGACAGAAGGAGGCGCAGTCGCAGTACTGGCTGCAGTCACAGCACTCGTCGCAATCGCCGCCGGTCTCCCCACCGGTGCCGCCGGTCTCGTCCCCACAGTGACAGACGCCGTTTTGGTCCCAGTAGCCGTGGCAGTACCCGTTTGCATCCAGGCAGCCGCTGCCGCCGGTCTCTCCGCCGGTGCCCCCGGTCTCGCCGGTCTCGTCCCCGCAGTGACAGACGCCGTTTGCGTCCCAGTAGCCGTGGCAGTACCCGTTTGCATCCAGGCAGTCGCTGCCGCCGGTCTCCCCGCCGGTGCCGCCGGTCTCGCCGGTCTCATCCCCGCAGTGGCAGACGCCGTTTTGGTCCCAGTAGCCGTAGCAGTACCCGTTTGCGTCCAGGCAGCCGCTGCCGCCGGTCTCCCCGCCGGTGCCCCCGGTCTCGCCGGTTTCATCCCCACAGTGGCAGACGCCGTTTTGGTCCCAGTAGCCGTAGCAGTACCCGTTTGCGTCCAGACAGCCGCTGCCGCCGGTCTCTCCGCCGGTGCCCCCGGTCTCGCCGGTCTCGTCCCCGCAGTGGCAGACGCCGTTTTGGTCCCAGTAGCCGTAGCAGTACCCGTTTGCGTCCAGACAGCCGCTGCCGTCGGTCTCTCCGCCGGTGCCCCCGGTCTCGCCGGTGGGACAACCGCACCCACAGTCGCAGTCGCGCGCGGGAACCGGCGCGGCCGGAACAGCGTCCCGAACGCCCCATTCGCTTGCAACCGGGGCAGATCCCGGTTTTTCCGCCCGCGGGGCCTCCGGCGCCAGTTCCTGGGCCGAGTAGTAGCGGTCAAAGCCCGCCTCTTCGGCCGGGCGCTCCGCCTCTTGCAAAATGTCGTCGAGCTCCTTGTCGGCAGCCCGCTTGTAAAAGCGGTCCCGGTCGCCAAAGCTCTTGATCTCATCGTACACGCTCAACAAGAGTGAGCGCATCTTCCCGCCCTGCCCCGGGTGGCGGGCGGAACTCTCTCCGGCCAGGGCATAGGCCAGCGCAGGTCTCTGGAAAAACGGAATCATAGCAATCACCTTTTTCAAAGATTGGGGTTCACTCCCTGCCCGTAGTCTATTCACATCCGCCCGCCGCGGTTCCCCCCGAAAAGGGGGCAAAAGGGGGTCGCCCCCCCTTTTTTCGCTTGGCGACGCCGTTTGTAGTTCTTTTGAAACCTTTGTTTCCATTTTGTAATCTGTTGTAACCAATTCTTCACTTGATTGTAAGCGGCCAGTAGTTTTATTTCTGCGGCGATGTAGTATACTGAAAGTACAGAAGAAAAGACGAGCGGCGCAGCCGCCGGTTTCAAAGGAGGTCGCAAAGATGAAAAAGTTGATTGGTCTGCTCACAGCGCTGTTGGTGATCGGCTCGCTGGTCGCCATTGCGGGGGATAAGCCGACGGACCGCTTTTACTCTGGCGGCAGCCAGATGACATCTGCCTGCGACCTGCGGATCTAGCACCCCATTTTTCCATACCTGACCCGGTGGGAGGGAGTCGGCGCACGCCGCTCCCTCCCACTTTTTCTCCCCTTCGGCCGGTCCACAGGGGGCGCGCCGGCCCTTGCCAAGTGAGAATTTTGTGGTATACTCGTAAAGAGAGCGAGGGCAAACTGGCCCCGCCGGTCTGAAACTGCGAGGTGTACCTTTTGAAGTCCAAACCATTTATCATATCCATGGCCCTGTTGGGGGTCATCCTCATCGCCTCGGCGGGGGGGCTGCTGTTCAAGCCCAGCCAGTACGAGGGGTTGATGGTGGTGGTGGAGCACGACAACAAAAACATCCTGGAGATTCCCCTCAACGGGGAGCCGGCCACCTTCACCGTCAAGGGGGAGAACATGGAGCAGCTCGACGAGAACGGCGAGCCCATCCTCAATGAAGACGGTTCCACCAAGACCTACAACACGGCCACCTTGGTGCGGGACGAAAACGGCGTCAAGTTTGTCGATTCCAAGTGTCCCGACCACCTGTGCGAGCAGTACGGCTACATCAACAAGGTCGGGGAGTCGGCCATCTGCATGCCGGCGCTTTTGTCTGCTACCGTCGTAGAAGAGTAAAATGGGAGAACGGGCCCGCGGGAGACCGCGGCGGCCGTTCTCTTTTTTTGCGGGCTTTTGCGGCCCGCGCCAGCGCCGCCCCGGCAAACAGAGGGCGGCAGAAGGAGGATACAAGAAGATGAAACAAGCGGCAAAACAGATCCGCAGCGTCGGAGTGGTGGTCCTGGGCAACGCCATTTTGACCTTTGCCATCGCGGCCTTTGTGCTGCCAAACCGGCTGATCTCCGGCGGGGTCACCGGCATCGCCCTGGTGTTTGAACACTTTTTCGCAATGGATGTGAGCGCCGGGGTGGCGGTGGCCAACGGGGTGCTCTTCCTCGCCGGCGCGGTGGTGCTGGGGAAGAAATTCGCCCTGACCACCCTGCTCTCCACCGTCCTCTACCCGGTCTTTCTCTCCCTCTTCCGGCAGCTGGACGTCCTGCAACACCTGACCCAGGACACCCTGCTGGCCGCCCTCTACGCCGGCATCCTCATGGGCGCGGGGATGGGGCTGGTCATCCGCGAGGGCTCCTCCACCGGGGGGATGGACATCCCCCCGCTGATCCTCAACAAGTACTTCGGCTGGTCGGTGCCGGCCCTCATCTACGTCTTCGACACCGCCATCCTCCTCACCCAGGTGCTCTTCTCCACCAGCGAACAGGTGCTCTACGGCATCGCGGTGGTGCTGGTGACCTCTTTGGTGATGGACCGGGTGATGGTGATGGGCAAAAACCAGACCCAGGTGACCGTCATCACCCCCCGCTACGAGGAGGTGGCCCAGGCGGTGCAGGAGAAGCTGGACCGGGGCTGCACCTTCCTCGAGACGGTGTCGGGACACCTCCACCGCCCCGGCCGGGCGGTGATGACGGTGATCTCCCAGCGGGAGCTGGCCGCCCTGCGCAAACTGGTGCAGGGGATCGACGGGGAGGCCTTTTTGGTCATCAGCAAGGTCAACGAGGTGCGGGGCCGCGGCTTCTCCATGGGCAAGCGGCACACCGAGGCCGTCTCCGACCAGGCGGCGCAGGGATAGCCCCCCCCCCGCCGGGGGACCGCCCTTTTTGCACAGAAAAAACCGCCTGCAGTGGGGGCTGCAAGCGGCCTTTTCTAAAAGAGGAGTTATATGAAACAAAAGATGAGAGGATATCGAGTGTCATCAGGTTTTCCCTGTGCTTATAGAATACCCCAACCCCGCCCCCATTTATACCGGTAGCGGGTAAACAATTTGTGGCCGTTTTGTGACAGAGCGGCCCCCGCTTCCCCGTTTGTCCAAACGCCGTTCACATTTGGCCCGGTTGCCTTTGCCCGGCGGTTGTGGCATACTGGGAGGGCGAGAAAAAAGGGGGGAGAAGGTTGTTTTCTGCAACACAGGAGCACTTTGTCGGGGAGACCTTTTTGGAGGAGGACCTCTCCGATCTGGCGCTGGAGGGGCTGACCTTTGAAAACTGCACCTTTCAGTCCTCCAAGATGGACTGTCTGCAGGCGGTGCGCTGCCAGTTTGTAAACTGCGCCTTTCAGTTTTGCCAGCTGGACGGGGCCAGCTTTACCCGCTGCGCCTTCACCGGCTGCAAGTTTCGGGAGTGCGGCCTCTTCGGGGCCCTGTTTGCCCAGTGCAAGTGCATGGGCGGCAGCTTTGTGGGCTGCAATCTGTCCGGACTCGCCCTGCAGGGGGGCAACTTCAGCTACACCTCCTTGCAAAGGGCAGGCTTTCGCAACCAGGACCTGCGGGGGATCAACTTCGAGCGGGCCGACCTGCGGGAGTGCGACTTGCGGGGGGCCGACCTGCGGGAGTGCAACCTGACCCTCTGCTACCTGCAGGGGGCCAAACTGCAGGACTGCGACCTGCGGGGCGCCCGCATCGACGGGGTGGACCTGCGCGCCTGCAAGATGAAAAACACCAAGCTGGACCTGGAACAGGCGGTGGTGATCGCCGAGTCCCTGGGCGGCGTGGTACGCTAGGGGGAGAAAACGCGATGACAGAGAGAGAAAAGATGCTCTCCGGGCGGCTCTATCGGGCCGACGACCCGGAGCTCACGGCCATGCACCGGCGGGCCCGGGCGCTGGTGGCCCGCTTCAACGCCCTGCCCGCAGAGGACGACGACGGCCGCCGGGCGGTGCTGCGGGAACTGCTGGGGGCCCAGGGGGAACACTGCGCCATCGAGCCGCCCTTTCACTGCGACTACGGCTGTTTTTTGCGGGTGGGGGAGAACTTCTACGCCAACGCCGGGCTCACCGTCCTCGACTGCGCGGCGGTGACCATCGGGCGGGACGTCCTCATCGGTCCCCGCGTGGGGCTCTTCGCCGCCGGGCACCCGGTGGACCCCGGCCTGCGCCGGCAGGGGGTGGAGTACGCCTTTCCCATCACCATCGGCGACGGGGTCTGGATCGGCGGCAACACCGTGGTCAACCCCGGGGTGACCATCGGCGAGCACACGGTGGTGGGCTCGGGCAGCGTGGTCACCAAGGACCTGCCCGCCGGGGTGGTGGCCGCCGGCAACCCCTGCCGGGTGCTCCGCCCCATCGGCCCCCAGGACAGGGACTTCTACTTTAGAGGCAGGCCGGTAAAGGAGGAGGGGTAGCCCCCTCCCCCCCGCCGGCAGACGAAAAAAAGGGCCCCCGGCCGAACTGGCCGGGGGCCCTTTTTGGGCGGGGCGGGAACTACCCTTCCAGCCCCAGCTTTTTGATGGCGTCCTCTCTCATCTTGTACTTGAGGATCTTGCCGGCCACGTTCATGGGGAAGCCGTCCACAAAGTCGATGTAGCGGGGGACCTTGTGGCGGGCCATCTGCGCGGCGATGAAATCGCGCATCTCCTCCTCGCCCATCTGCTCCCCCTCCTTGAGGACGATGCAGGCCATGATCTCCTCGCCGTAGCGCGGGTCGGGCACCCCGATCACCTGCACGTCCTGCACCTTGGGGTGGGTGAAGATGAACTCCTCGATCTCCCGGGGGTAGATGTTCTCCCCCCCGCGGATGATCATGTCCTTGAGGCGGCCGGTGATCTGGTAGTTGCCGCTCTCGTCCCGGCAGGCCAGGTCGCCGGTGTGGAGCCAGCCCTCGCCGTCGATGGCGGCGGCGGTGGCGCCGGGCATCTTGTAGTAGCCCTTCATGATGTTGTAGCCCCGGGCCACGAACTCGCCGGTGACCCCGTCGGGGCACGCCTCCCCTGTCTCGGGGTCGACGATGCGGCACTCCACGTTGGCAAAGGCGCTGCCCACCGTCTCGGTGCGCACCTCCAGCGAGTCGGTGTAGCTGGACATGGTGCAGCCGGGCGAGGCCTCGGTCTGGCCGTAGACGCTGACGATCTGGCGCATGTTCATCACCTCGGCGGCCTGCTTCATCAGGTCCGCCGGGCAGTTGGAACCGGCCATGATGCCGGTGCGGATGTGGGAGAAGTCGGTCTTTTCAAAGTCCTCGTGCTGCATCATGGCGATGAACATGGTGGGCACCCCGTTGAAGCAGGTGATCTTCTCCCCGTTCACGCAGGAGAGGGCCGGCTTGGGGGAGAAGTAGGGCAGCGGGTACATGGTGGCCCCGTGGGTCATGGAGGCGGTCATGGACAGCACCATCCCAAAGCAGTGGAACATGGGCACCTGGATCATCATCCGGTCGGCGGTGGAGAGGTCCATCCGGTCGCCGATGTACTTGCCGTTGTTGACCACGTTGTAGTGGGTGAGCATGACCCCCTTGGGGAAGCCGGTGGTGCCGGAGGTGTACTGCATGTTGCAGACATCGCCGGTGTCCACCCGCGCGGCCAGGCGGTAGACCTCCTGCAAAGGGACGGCGCTCGCCCGCTGCAGCGCCTCCTCCCAGGTGAGACAGCCGGGCAGCTTGCAGCCCACGGTGATGACGTTGCGCAAAAAGGGCAGGCGCTGGGCGTGCAGGGGCTCGCCGGGACGGGTCTTTTCCAGCTCGGGGCAGAGCTGCTGGACGATCTCGGTGTAGTGGGAGTCGCGGTACCCGTCCACCATGATGAGGGTGTGGGTGTCCGACTGGCGCAGCAGGTACTCGGCCTCGTGGCTCTTGTAGGCGGTGTTCATCGACACCAGCACCGCCCCGATCTTGGTCACCGCCCAGAAGGAGATGAACCACTGGGGGATGTTGGTGGCCCAGATGGCCACGTGGCTGCCCGGCCCCACCCCCAGGGAGATGAGGGCGCGGCAGAAGCGGTCCACGTCGTCCCGGAACTGGGCGTAGGTGCGGGTGTAGTCGAGGGTGGTGTAGACAAAGGCGTACTGGTCGGGGAACTCCTCCACCATCCGGTCGAGCACCTGGGAGAAGGTCAGGTCCACCAGATCGTCCTTCTTCCAGACGTAGTGGCCGGTGTGGGCGTCGTTTTGGTAGAGGTGGCGGCGGGCCCGGGAGGGGCTGCCGAAGCGCTCCATATAGGTGACAAAGTGGGTGAAGATGACCTCCATCTCGGTGAGTTCCATCATCCAGCGGGGGTCCCACTCCAGGGAGAGGTAGCCGTCGTAGTTGATGGAGGCCAGGGCCCCCATCATCTCCTCCACCGGCAGCGTCCCCTCGCCGATGAGGCAGTAGCGGACCCGGCCCCCCTCCTCCACCACCGAGTCCTTGACGTGGACGTGGCGGACGTAGGCGCCCAGGTTCTGGATGGTGGTCTCGGGGCTCTCCCCCCGGTCCCGGTAGGGGTGGTGCAGGTCCCAGAGGGCGGCCAGCCGGTCGGAGGCAAAGCGGTTGAGGACGTCCCGCAGCCGGGCGGTGTCCGAAAAGGCGCCCACCGTCTCCAACAGCAGGGTGATCCCCCGCTCCTCGGCCAGGGGGACCAGGGGGGACAGGCAGTCGGCGGCGGCCTCGGCCGCCCCCTCCCCCTCCCCGGTGGCGTGGATGCGCACATAGGGGACCGAGAGGTTGCGAGCGATCTCCATACAGGCGGCGATCTCGCGGCGGTTTTCCTCACAGGCGCCCCGGTCGGAGAGGTCGCAGACCGCGTCCAGACAGGGGATCTGCAGGTTTTTCTCAAAGAGGCTGCGGGCGGTGGCCGCCGTCTGGTGGGGGTGGAAGGGGCCGCCCCGGGCGTCGAGGGGGGTGCCGTGGACCCCCCGCAGTTCGATGCCCTGCATCCCCACCTCGAGGGCGGTCTGGACAAAGTCCTCCCAGCTGTAGCCGTCCCAGCCGTTGATGGAAAAAGACAGTTTCATCTCACATCTCCTCGTAGACGATCTTGTTGAGGGCGTTCAAGTAGGCCTGGATGCTGGCGCCGATGACGTCGGTGGAGATCCCCTGGCCGGAGTAGAGCTTGCCGCCGGAGCGCAGCCGGATGAGGGCGGCGCCCATGGCCTCCCGCCCTTCGGTCACGGCCTGGATCTGGTAGTCGTCCAGCTCGTAGTGGTGGCCGACGGCCTGCTCGATGGCCAGGAAGGCCGCGTCGATGGGACCGTCCCCGGCGCAGATGCCCTGCAGGGTCTCCCCCTCCCTCTCCAGTTTCAGGTGGGCGATAGGGGTGATGACGTTGCCCGAGTTGATGAGGTAGCTCTGCAATTGGTAGGAGGGGGGCACCTGCAGGGCGTTGCTGGCGACGATGACGTCCAGCTCCTTGGGGCTGACGGTCTTTTTCTCGGCGATCTTGACAAAGGCCTCGTAGACCTTGGCCATGTCCTCCTCGGAGAGGTCGTAGCCCAACTGGCGCACCGCGCGGGCGACGCTCTCCCGGTCGTCGTGGGCGCCCAGCTCGCCCCCCGCGGGGGCGGCGGCCGCTCGGTTGCCGTCAAAGGGGGAGCTGGCGCTGCGGCCGGGCTCGGTCATCCAGCGGATCTGGGAGACCGCCCGCTGCAGCTCGGTGACCCGCAGGTCGGAGTAGACCCCGCAGGCGTCCCCCCGGGAGCGGACGATCTGGGACAGGGCGTCCAGCGCCGGGCAGTCGCCGCCGTCCGCGGTGACCTTCACCTCGTCCGCCCCGGCGCGGATGGCGGCCACCGCGCAGGCCAGGGCCATCTTCAGCCCGTCGCTGCACTGCACCCCCCAGGCACAGCCGGCGGCCTCGGGCACCTCGGCCCGGACGGCGGAGAAGAAGGCGGCAAACTCCTCGGGCAGGCTGGCGCCCGCGGCGTCGCAGAGGGTGATGACCGAGGCCCCGGCGGCCGCGGCGGCGGCGATCGCCCGGCGCAGGAAGGCGGGCTCGGCCCTGGTGGCGTCGTCGGCCACAAACTCCACCTCGGCGCAGCGGGCCCGGCAGGCCGTCACCAGGGCGGCGATCATCTCCAGCACCATGGGGGGCTTTTTGTGGCAGCCGTACTCCATCTGCACCGGGCTGGTGGGGACGATCACCTGCAGCCGGGGGCGCTTTGCCCCCTTGACGGCCTCCCAGGCGCGGGCGACCCCCTCTTCTGTGAGCCCCACCGGCACGCTGACGGCCGCCGTCTCGGCCAGGTTGGCGATGGTTTTGACCACCAGGGCGTCCACCTGGGCGTCGGTGATGGGGGGCGTCTCGATCACCGGCACCGCCAGCCGGTCCAGCAGCTTGGCGATCTCGATCTTCTCTTTGAAGCTGGGGGCCCCCTCGGGCCGGGCTCCGGTCATTCGCAGGGTCACGTCGGCAAATTGCAAGTTGCGCATCGCTTTCCTCTCCTTCTCTTCTCTGGTCTGCTTCTACTTTGTTGCTCTGCGGGGCGATGGGGGGCGGAGACAATCAAAAAAGCCCCTGAAGCCAACTGGCTTCAGGGGCGAAAACTCTCTTCCGCGGTACCACCCTGGTTACCGCCCGACCGCTGGCGCGCAGCGGGGGCAGTCCCTCTTGTTCGGGACTCCAACAAGTCCCTATCCTGTAACGGGGAAACCGGAGCTCCCTACTCAATGGGGTTCAGGAGCTCTGCTCGGGAGGCAGACTGCACAGGGACCTTCGGCACCGGCTCGCACCACCCGCCGGCTCTCTGGAGCGCTCTGGTCCAGGCATAATTCCGTCAAAGCATTTCACTGTTTTTGGGGATGTGCTATCAACATACTCCCCCCGGGCCCATTTGTCAAGACCCATTTTTGCGGGTCAGGGCGTCAGCCCTCCATCCACTCCGCCCGGTTCTCCATCTGAAAGCGGACCCGGTCGGCCACCCAGAGGGTGGAGGAGTACTCCAGCGGCGTCTCCCCCTTCAGGTAGGAGATGCCCTTGACAAAGATGAGGGGGCTGTCGCGGGTGATCTGCAGGTCCTGGGCGTCGGTGTGGGTGGGGCGGATGATCTCCAGCGAGTCGGCCACCCGGTAGGGGGAGAGGCCGTACTCCCCCTCCAGCAGCCGGACGATCCGCCCCCGGGGGAGGGTCTTTCCCTCCATCCCCGGGACGAGGGCGGCCGGGATCCAGGAGCGGGCCAGGGCCAGGGGCACCCCGCCGGAGAAGAAGAGGCGCTTGTAGTAGACCACCCGGCCCTGCAGCCCGAACTCCTGCGGCAGGTTGGGGAAGGAACCGGCGTCCCGCAGGCCGCTGTCGAGCACCTCCACCTCCATCCGCTCGCGCTGGTTTTTAAAGCGCAGGGAGGAGGTGAGCATGTACTTCATGGGCTGCAAGTCGGGGGTGGGCCGGTCGGTGAGGAAGGTCCCCTTCCCCCGCTTTTTTAGAAGGATGCCGTCCTTTTCCAGTTCGGCCAGGGCCTGCCGCAAGGAGATGCGGCTGACGCCGTAGTACTCGGTCAGCTGGTGCTCCGAGGGGATCTTTTCGTTGGGCTTCCACTCCCCCTGCTGGATGCGGCTCTTCAGGTCGCAGGCCACCTGGTAGTACAGGGGGATGGGGGCGCTCTTGTCGACGGGCGGTTGAGACGGCATAAGTTCCCTCCTCTGCGGGCGGCGGGGCCCCTTCTATGGGGCGGGCGGCCCTCGTTTTTCTGTCCCCATCTTCTCACAAATCGCGCCAAAAAGCAAATCTCCCGCCCCCAGGGGGCGGGAGAGGGGATCACCGGGCGGCCTTTTTTCGGCACCTGCGCCAGAGGGCGCGGCAGAGGGCAAAGAGCAGGTAGCAGGCCACGCAGCCCGAGAGGTTGAGGATCAAATCGTCGATCTCCACGGTGCGCACCAGAGAGCCGCAAAGCAGGTTGATCAGCAGCTGGCTGCCCTCGATGCCCAGGGAGATCCCCCCCGCCAGCAGCGCCACCCGCCCCAGCTTCCAGCGGCGGGGCCAGAGGGCCGGCAGCAGCACCCCAAAGGGGGCGAGGAGGAAAAAGTTGCCCACCACCAGCCGCAGAAAGGGCCAGTAGTTCTGGATGGAGGCGCAGTTTTTGTAGATGAGGAGGGAGGATTCCAGCGGCCGGTACTGGATGCTTGCCAGCACGTACCGGACGTTGGCCCCCGGATGCCACTGGCTGGGAAAGGCGATGGGGATGGTGAGGGAGAAGACCACCCCCGCCCAGAGAAAGAGCAGGGCCAGCAGCAGGAGGCGGCCCCCGCCCACCTCCCGCCCGCAGCGGGTGAAGCGGCGGCAGAAGAGAAAGGCCAGCGCCCCCAGGGCGGCGCCCCCCAGCGGGGTGAGGGAGAGAAAGCCGGGCAGATAGCTGCCCAGCGGCGTGATCACCGGCATGGCAAAGTTCCTCTATAAAAATATCGTCGAGCGGGCGCGCCCGCGGCGGGCCCGGCCAATTTTGCTGCAAAGGGGCGGGGGCGGGGCGACCGAGCGCCCCGCCCCCGCGCAAGGGTATTATACTCCTAACCCAGCGCCACGTCCAGTACCATCATCAGGGCAAAACCGGCCATGGCGCCAAAGGTGCCGGCGTGGCCGTGCTCCCCCTCCTGGCTCTGGGGGATGAGCTCCTCCACCACCACGTAGATCATGGCCCCGGCGGCAAAGGCCAGCATCCAGGGCATGATGCCCGAGACGGTGCTGGCCAGCAGCACCCCGATCAGCCCGGCCACCGGCTCGACAAAGCCGCTGGCCGCGCCGTAGAAGAAGGCCTTCCCCCGGCCCAGCCCCTCCCGGTGCAGCGGCAGGGAGATGGCGGCCCCCTCGGGGAAGTTTTGCAGCCCCATCCCCAGGGCCAGGGCAAAGGCGGCCGTCAGGGCCCCGGGCTCGCCGGTGGCGGCCAGGGCAAAGGCCAGGCCCACCGCCATCCCCTCGGGCACGTTGTGGAGGGTGACGGCAAAGACCAGCATGGTGGTGCGCTTGAAGGAGCTCTTGGGCCCCTCGGGCTCTTTCGCCCCCAGGTGGAGGTGGGGCAGCAGCCGGTCGAGCAAAAAGAGGAAGGCGCCCCCCAGCACAAAGCCGCCCAGGGCGGGGACCCAGCCGGTCTTCCCCTGCTCCTCGGCCATCTCGATGGCGGGGATGAGCAGCGACCAGACCGAGGCCGCCATCATCACCCCGGAGGCAAAGCCGAGAAAGCCCAGCCCCAGCTTGGGACTCAGCTCCCGCCTGACAAAAAAGACCACCGCCGCCCCCAGGGCGGTGCACAAAAAGGTAAAGCCGGTGCCCAGGGCCGCCAGGGCCACCGGGTCGCTTGCCAAATGGGACATCAAAAGCCCCCTCCTCTCTCCTCGGCGGGCCGGGCGGGGGTCCCGCCCGGCCAAATGGGGCAAAAAACGGGTGCTGCCCACCCGCTCTCGCCGGTGTGCGGCACCCGCCCCGCGGCCCGCTTGGGGCCGTTTCGCCGTTTTTAGTAGTTTTCGGCCTTGATCTGGAAGTAGGCCTTGGGGTGCGAGCAGACCGGGCAGACATCGGGGGCCTTCTCGCCGATGACGATGTGGCCGCAGTTGGCGCACTGCCACATGACCTTCTCGCCCTTGATGAAGACGGCGCCGCCCTCCACGTTGGCCAGCAGCTTGCGGTAGCGGGCCTCGTGCTCCTTCTCGATCTCGCCCACGGCCTCGAACAGGTAGGCGATGTGGTCAAAGCCCTCCTCCTTGGCCTCTTTGGCGAAGGTGGCGTACATGTCGGTCCACTCGTAGTTCTCGCCGGCGGCCGCGTCGGCCAGGTTGGCGGCGGTGTCGCCGATGCCGTCGAGGAGCTTGAACCAGATCTTGGCGTGCTCTTTCTCGTTGTTGGCGGTCTCCAGGAAGAGGGCGGCGATCTGCTCGTATCCCTCTTTCTTGGCTTTAGAGGCGTAGTAGGTGTATTTGTTTCTGGCCTGGGACTCACCGGCAAATGCGGTTTGCAGGTTGGCTTCGGTCTTGGTGCCCTTCAGGTTCATGTTTCATTACCTCACTTTTTAAATTTCCCCTCACAGGGATTTTTATTGCTGACAGGCCCGGCAGACGCCCCTGACGATCAGGTCATGGGAGTGCACCAGAAAGCCTGTTTGGGACTGGATCTGTCCGTCCAACTCGGAGAGGGTGTCCAGCTGCACATCGTATACCCGGCCGCACTTCTGGCAGAGCATGTGATAGTGTTCGTCGGTGCGGCCGTCAAAGCGGTCGCTCCCCTCCGGCATGCCGATTTTGTGGATCTGGCCCATCTGGGCCAGCAGGTTCAGGTTGCGGTAGACCGTGCCCAGACTGAGGCTGGGGTTGTCGGCCTTGAGGGCGGCGTAGACCATGTCCGCCGTGGGGTGCTCCCGGCTGGACTTGACTTCCGCCAGCACCAGCTCCCTCTGTCTGGAGTACTTCAAGCAGCTCACCTCTCTTTCCCTTCAAGTGATAACAGGAATCATTCCTATTTTCTGACACCAGTATACCAGAGGGGAAAAAGAAAGTCAACTATTATTATCCAATTTAATTCACACCGCCCCATCGGCAGAAAAAAGGCGGGTTTGCCGCGGCTCACTGCTACGCTTTCAGTATATCACAAATCCCCCGCGGACACACAGGTGATTTGTAAATATTTTTCCAAAATCAGATGCATATTTTGGAAGCCGGCCGCCGAAAATGGGTAAAAAGAGGGACATCCCCTGCCATCTTCGCCTTTTTTTGTGCAGGCCGTTGCAACTGGGCGGCAATATGGTATAATATGTGAGGATAGGGTCAGAGCGGCCCATCTAATCTGCAGCAGAGCAAAAATGGAGGTATCAACCTATGGCAAAAGTGAGTGTAAAAATCGATGACCTGGCAAAAGCGGTCCGTCTGTACGAGCTGGCTTCCGCCGCCAAAGACGAGGTTGCCGTCGAACAGGGCCAGTGGAGATCGCCGGTGGTATCCCCCCTGGGCTTCTTCGGTCTCTGCTCTTTCAACATGTCCGAGCCGATGACGGTCATCAGCGAGGACGAGGACTTCCTGGCAAAGGTAAAATCGGACGTGACCCTGAAAGCCGAGTAGACACTGCCCGGCAAAGTTATCAATGAAGATACAAGCCTGGCCGGGCGGCTCCATCCACCCGGTCTCCCAAGGGGGGCGGTCGGCCCCCGGAGCGGCGGCAGCCGCCTCCGGGCGGCAGGTACCGCCCCCTTTGGCGACCGGCCCGAACGGCCGGCAAAAAAAATTGCGCCCTGGGCGCAGAAAAGTGGTGAGCAGATGAAGGAACAAATTCAGCGCTTTATCGAGGAGAACACCCCCGCCATGCTGGAGGACCTGCGCCGCCTGGTGGCCATCCCCTCCATGGCGCCGGTGGTGCCCGTCAGCGGGCGCTACCCCTACCTGGAGGACTGCGCCAAGGCCCTGGACTACATGCTGGCTCGGGGGAAAGAGCTGGGCCTCTCCGCCGACAATGTGGACTATCACTGCGGGGTCCTCAGCTACGGCAGCTCGGCCGAGGGGTCCATCGGCATTGCCTGTCACCTGGACGTGGTGCCCCCCGGTTCCGGCTGGAGCCACGACCCCTTTGACATGGTGGAGAAGGACGGCCGGGTCTACGGCCGCGGGGTCAACGACAACAAGGGCGCGGCGGCCATGGCCCTCTACGCCATGAAGTTTTTGCAGGAGAGCGGCCTCCCCCTCAAGCACCGGGTGGATTTGATCCTCGGCTGTGACGAGGAGACGGGGATGACCGACATGCCCTACTACCTGAAACACCGCACCGCCCCCAAAATGACCCTGGTGCCCGACGGCACCTTCCCGGTCTGCATCGGCGAGAAGGGGCTGTGCGAGGGGGACATCATCTCCCGGCCCATCGACAACAGCCCCATCGTCGTCTTTGAGGCGGGGGTCGCCTCCAACGTGGTGCCCGACAAGGCCCACGTGGTCATCGACCGGGCGGGGCTGCCCCCGGTGGACGACGGCGAGCTGCTGGTGCGGGAGGAGAACGGCCAGACCATCCTCGACGCCTTCGGCCGCTCGGCCCACGCCTCCACCCCCGAAAAGGGGGACAACGCCATCGCCAAGGCGGTGCGCTACCTGCTGGACAACGACGTGGTGGACGGCTACGAGCGAGAGGTGCTGGAACTGTGCTGGGACCTCTCCTCCACCATCTACGGCGAGGGGTTCGGCGTCGCCTGCGAGGAGGAGGTCTTCAAAAAGCTGACCTGCATCTGTGGCACCCTCAACAAGAAGGAGGAGCGCTACCTGATCGGCTTCAACATCCGCTGGCCGATGGCCATCGACGCCGAGGCGCTGAAGGCGGGCATCGAGCTCTGCTGCGACGACATCGACGGGGAGCTCTTCCTCCCCCTCTTTGACCCACCCCACTACATCGACCCCGACCACCCGGGGGTGCGCACCCTCTGCGACTGCTACGACCGGGTCACTGGCGAGCAGTGCGAGCCCTATGTGATTTACGGGGCCACCTACGCCCGCTACTTCCCCCTGGGGCTGACCTACGGCCCCTCCTTTGTCGGGGACGACGCCTCCCTGCCCGAGGGGTTCGGCGCCCCCCACCAGCCCGATGAGGTGATGCCCATCGCCACCCTGCAAAAGGCCCTGGGCCTCTACATCGAGACCCTGTTGGAACTGGACAAAGTTCTCTAAAAGGCCGACCGAGCCGTTTTAAAAGAGCTCCGCGCCCCCTCTGTGGGGGCCGGGGCTCTTTTTTTCTCCCCCAACGGGGCCCATGTGGGGGCAAAGGGGCTGCGGGCTGGAGGGGCAAAGGAAAAGGGGCGGACAGCGGCCCACCCGGGCCAAACGATCGCAGGCGGTGGGCCGAGAAAGGGGCGCAACACCGGGCCTCTAGGGGGGTGGCAAGGGATGGGCCCTCCCGCAGACGGACCCCCCTTCCCTGAAGGCAGCGGGGAAGGAGGGAGCTTGGAAAGGGGTGGCAGGGACGGCCTTGACCTCTCCCCGCCACCACTGCTTTCTTTCACCGGCCAACTGCCTTTGGGGCGCTGTCCCTCTGCGGCGGCATCCTGTAAAGGCACTTCCCTTTTCATGTAGCTGGTGGGGATGGGCAACTCCCCCCCTACCGCCGCAGGGGAAAGGTAGCCGGAGACCTCCCCCTGCGCCGGGAAGAGGTGGACCGGGCGCGTTCCGGCTACACTGGTGCACAGAGGCGCCCCGTCCCCCGGGGCGGGAAGAGATAGGCTGAACGCGTTCCGGCTCTGCTGGTGCGCTGGAGTGCCCTGCCACACTGCGCCAGAAGGACGGGAACGGGATGCATCCCAGCCTTCACTGGTGCGCAGGGGCGGGGGTGGGGAGTCCTGTCCTACAGAGGCAGCGGAAGAGCGAGCGGCATCTCTGTTCTACTGGCACAGGGAGAAAAAAGCGGGCGGCGCTTTCACTGCCGACGCGAAGAGGGGAGAGGCGGGCAGCAACCTACCCCGTCAGCGGGAAAAAGCAGAGGGATGGCCCCTGGCCGACCGACGGGTGGGGAAGAAGGGGGGAAATGGCAGTTTTATCCACCAAGCTGGGAAAGAGGCGGGCGACACCCCCATCGGCACGATGGAAAAACAGGCGGCGGCCTTCCCTGCCGGCGCAAAGACGAGGCGAGAGCGGGCAAGCCCCCGCTCGCCCGTCAAAAGAAAAGGGGAGTGCGTGTTCCGCCCCGCCGTCACAGAGAAACCGGCCGGGCGGCAAACCGGCCACACCGGCGCAGAGAAAAAAGGGGCTGGGTAGCCGCCTGGCTCTGTTGGCAGAGGAAAACCGTTTGGGGCGTATCGGCCGCACGGCGCAGAGGGAAAAGAGGAGTGGACGATATCCGGTTCCTGCCGGGACAAAAAGGGGGAGAGGAATGCCCCCTTCCCCCACCGCCGATCCCCCGTCTCGGCTGCCCTCTTTGTATACAAATCGTATTTTTTGAATTAAAAACGACAATTTGTTTTCTATTTTGTCCCCTTTGAAGGGCAAATTTCTGCCAGTTTTGCCACTTCCCCCCGCAGGAGCGCCGGGGCGCATATCCCCTGCAAAAGCCGCAACACTAATCTTCGCAACCCTATTTTGCAAGCGATGCAGCCCGCTGGCGGGCCGCACCCGGAAAGGACAGACGAGTATGAAAAAATGCGCCGCACTGGCTCTCTGCCTGGCCATCTGTCTCTCGATGGCAGGCTGCACCAACGACACCGGCGGGATCGGGAGCACCTCCTCCATCACCAAAAATCAGGACGGGGACGACACCTCCCGCGGCAGCGCCTTTGCCGCCAACGCCGGGACCACCGCCTCCAAAACCGACTACGACAGCCTGAAAAACAACAAGATCGGCTGGGGGCAGGGGCGGGAGATGGACGACAAAAACCGCCCGGTGGCCGCCGTGGAGACCCAGCAGAAGCTGGGGGACGAGTACAACGCCGCCTTCATCGGCCCGGAGGACAAGGTCATCTACCTGACCTTTGACCAGGGGTACGAAAACGGCTACACCGGCAAGATCCTCGACACCCTCAAGGAAAAGCAGGTGCCCGCCACCTTCTTTTTGACCTACGACTACTGTAAAGAGGCCCCTGACCTCTGCCGGCGGATGGTCGCCGAGGGGCACACCCTGGGCAACCACTCCCAAAAGCACAAGTCCTTCCCCACCCTCTCGGTGAGCGAGGCCAACGCCGACATCGACTTTATGCACCAGTACGTCAAGGACACCTTTGGCTATGACATGAAGGTCTTTCGCTTCCCCATGGGCGAGTACTCCGAGCGGATGCTGGCTGTGGTGCGCGACTACGGCTACAAGTCCATCTTCTGGTCCTACGCCTACAAGGACTGGGTGCCCGAGGCCCAGCCGGACAAGGCCGAGAGCCTGGAGAAGCTGAAAAAGAACCTCCATCCCGGGGCCATCTTCCTGCTGCACTCGGTCTCCAGCACCAACACCGCCATCCTCGGCGACTTCATCGACTACGCCCTCTCCCAGGGCTACACCTTTCAGACCATGTGACGCCGCCCTCTAAACTGGCAGGCGGCCGGGGCGACCGGCCGCCTGCCTTTTTTGTAAAGTCTCTGTAAATCGGGCCGTTCCCCTCCAAGGAGCAATTCCTTTTTTTGGCTATTTTCTTGTCGCTTTAAGTGGATAACACGGAGTGTCTGAAAAGATATTTTGGACAAAACATCGAAAAATATTAGCTTTGCAAAATAATATTAAAGTGCCCATAAAGAACTGTTATACTGGCCCTGGCAAAAAGCGCCGACAAAAGGAGCGGCCTTTTCCCGCGGCGCTCGCCTTTTAGGGGCGGGCAGAGGGGCGAGGCGGCGGACCAATTCTTGTGTTTTGGGGGAACGACATGAATTTCTTCAACTTTCTCTCGCTGGCCGGCGGGCTGGCCATGTTTCTCTACGGAATGAACATCATGGGGTCGGGGCTGGAGAAGCTGGCCGGCTCCAAGCTGGAGATCATCCTCACCAAGATGACCTCCAACATCTTCAAGAGCGTGCTGCTGGGGGCGCTGATCACGGCGGTCATCCAGTCCTCCTCGGCCACCACCGTCATTGTGGTGGGGCTGGTCAACTCGGGCATCCTCAAGCTGGACCGGGCCATCGGCATCATCATGGGGGCCAACATCGGCACCACCATCACCGCCCAGATCCTGGCCCTGGGGGACATCAGCTCCTCCAACTTCTTCCTGCAGCTGGTCAAGCCCACCGCCCTGGCGCCGATGATGGCGGCCATCGGCATCGTCTTCTTCATGTTCTTGCAGGGCAACAAGCAGAAAAACCTGGGCCAGATCCTGATGGGCTTCGGCATCCTCTTCATCGGGATGCAGTCGATGGAAAACGCCATGGCCCCCCTGCGGGACCTGCCCCAGTTCGCCGACATCCTCATCGCCCTCTCCAACCCCATCCTCGGGGTGCTGGCGGGGACCATCCTCACGGCGGTCATCCAGTCCTCCTCGGCCTCGGTGGGCATTTTGCAGGCCGTCTCCTCCACCGGGCAGCTGCGCTACTCCACCGCCATCCCCATCATCATGGGGCAGAACATCGGCACCTGCATCACCGCCATCCTGGCCTCCATCGGCGCCAACAAAAACGCCAAGCGGGCGGCGGCGGTCCACCTCTACTTCAACGTCATCGGCACCGCGGTCTTCCTCACCGCCATCTACGCGGTGCAGCACCTGGTGGGTTTCGGGTTCTGGAACGAGGCCATCACCCGGGCCGACATCGCCAACTTCCACACCGTCTTCAACATCTGCACCACCGTGCTGCTGGTCCCCTTTTACAAGGGGCTGGGCAAGCTGGCCGAGATGTCCATCCGCTCCAAAAAGGGGGAGGAGGACCTCACCCCCGAGGTGCCGCTGCTGGACGAGCGGCTGCTGGCCTCGCCGGGGCTGGCCATTGAGCAGGCCCGCAGCGTGGTGCTGAAGATGGGGGAATACGGGCAGAAAAACTGCTCGAAGATGGTCTCCCAGCTGTTCAGCTACGACCAGAAGACCGCCGACAACATTGCCGAGTACGAGGCCGCCATCGACAAGATGGAGGTCACCCTCTCCCGCTACCTGTTAAAGCTGACCAACCAGCCCCTGAGCGACCAGGAGAGCCGCCAGGTGTCCGAGATGTTCTGGCTGGTGACCGAGTTCGAGCGCATCGGCGACTACGCCATCAACGTGTTGGAGCGGGGCGGGGAGATCGCCGACAAGAAGGTCGTCCTCTCGGACATGGCCAAGAGGGAGCTGATCACCCTGGACAAGGCCATCGGCGAGATCTTGGGCAAGGCGGTCGCCGCCTTCCGGGACCGGGACGTGGCGGTCGCCCGGGAAATCGAGCCGCTGGAAGAGACCATCGACCAAATCAAAGACGAGCTGAAGGCCCAGCACATCGAGCGGCTGAAACAGGGCACCTGCTCCATCGACGCGGGGGTCATCTTCCTGGAGATCTTGACTAACCTGGAGCGGATCGCCGACCACTGCTCCAACATCGCCGCCTATGTGGTGGGGTACGAGGGGGAGCAGAAGGGCGATTTCGACGCCCACCAGTACCGCCAGACCCTGCACGACGGGCGGGAGGAGGAGTACAACCGCCTCTACCAGGAGTACAGCGAGAAGTACTCGGTCCACTGACCGAACGCAAACCGATAAAAAGAGCCGCCCCGGCCGGGGCGGCTCTTTTTTGATTCAATAAGCGCTCTGCCAGTCGTCGCCCTCGTCCTCGTCCCCCGGGGGGAGAAAGGTCCAGAAGGAGGCCGGGTCCTGGGGGGCACAGCTCTCCACCTCCACCGAAAAGGTCCGGTTTTCGCGAGCAGCTTGCAGGGAGACCGGGGTCCACCCCGCCCCGGTGGGGGCGCCGAAGCAGACCTCCAGGCGGCCGGCGGTGACGTCAAAGAGCATGGAGCGGAGGGTGCCCAGCCCATCTTGATAGTAGGGGCAGGCGACCCCGCCGGGCATGGGGCGCTCCAGCAGGGCCTTGAGGGCGGCCTCGTCCAGCCGGCCCGCCCCCTCCTCCAGGGCGCGGCGGGCGATCTTCCAGCGCCGGACCGAGTGGCGGCCCCGGTGGTTGTCAAAGGGGCGCATCTCCTCGTTTTGATAGTGGTTGGTGGCCACCAGCCACCGCTCGCTGTCGCGGAAGGAGAGATGGTGCGCGCCGCCGACACTGGCCATCTCCGCCACCCGGGCGCGGCCGCCGCGGTCGGCCAGCAAAAAGACGTCGTTGGTGCGCAGGGGGAGCTGGGCCAGCAGGTCGCTGGCCTCGGCCACCGTGGCACAGCGCTCCAGCAGGGCCCGCAGGACCACGGGGAACCAGAGCCCCTCCCCCTCGGCCGGCTGCAGGAAGGAACAGGTGGACATGGTGACGCAGAGTCCCCGGTCGTTCATCCCGTCCATCCGCCCAAAGAGGAGGAGGGAGAACCCCGCCTGGGCCGGGCTGCCCGCCGCCCGGGTGACGCAGAGGCAGAGCTCGTCCGCAAACCCGTACTCGTAGCTGCGGGCCAGGTAGAGGTGCCCGTCCCGGGTGATGGCGGGGAGGGCGGCGATCTGGCTGCAGCGGCCGGGCTGACAGCAGCGGTCGGAAAAGATGGCCAGCCGGCCGGGGCGGATGCCCAGGGCCTCGCTGGTGCCGGCGATCTCCTCCCCCAGCCCGGGGATCGCCGCCTCCAGCAGCCGCATTTTCGCCCGCAGGGCGGGGCCGGTGACCTCCTCCCCCTCCGGCAGGAGGTTGATTTGCCGCAGGAGGGGGTTTTGCCGCAGCTGGGCGGCATAGGCCTGCCCCACCTGGTAGCGGCTCCCCTCGGCCACAAGGCTGCCAAACAAGACGCTTCTCTTCACCGGCATTTTCCCCCAATCGTTTTTTCCACTTTAACAGAATAAAAAATGTTTGGCAAGGGGGGATCGGGGCCGCCCCATTTAGAGCCGGGTGCCCAGCCAGGAGATCGCCAGCCCCGCCCCGATAGAGAGGAGGGTGAGGCGGTAGCGTCCGAACCCCCAGGAGGCGGGGATCAGCTCCTCCACGGCGATGAAGAGCATCACCCCGCAGACCAGGGAGAAGACCGCCCCCAGCAGGGTCGGCGAGAGAAAGGGGCCCAGCACCAGCCAGGCCAGAAGGGCCCCCACCGGCTCGGAGAGGCCGGAGAGAAGGGCGCAGCCAAAGGCGCGGGCGCGGCTGCCGGTGGACTGGTAGATGGGCACCGCCACCGTGACCCCTTCGGGGATGTTGTGCAGGGCGATGGCCAGGGCCACCGAGAGGCCCAGCCCCGCGTCCTGGTAGCCGGCCATAAAGGTGGCCATCCCCTCGGGGAGGTTGTGCAGCAAGATGGCCAGCATCGAGACCAGCCCCAGGTGAAAGAGACTCCGCTTCCCCGGGGCGACGCCGGGCGCCCCTTTCCCCGCGGCCGGCCGGTCGGGGACCAGCCGGTCAATGGCAAAGGTGAGGGCGATGCCCGCCAAAAAGGAGGTGAAGAGGAGCCAGAAGCCCCGCCTGCGGCCCAGCGCCCCGGCCAGTAGGGAGATGGCTTCGGGAAAGAGGTCCCAGAGGCTGACGCCGGCCATCACCCCGGCGGCAAAGCCCAGGGCCGCCGCCATGGGGGTGTCGCTTCCCCGCCTGCCCAAAAAGACCGCCAGCGCCCCCAGCGCGGTGGAGAGACCCGCCGCGCTGGAGAGGGCCAGGGCCTGTAAAACGCCGCTGTCCACCGGGCAACCCCTCCCCTCTTTTTCCACACATGGATATGCGCCGCGCACCGGGGCCATGCGGGAAGAGGGGCGAGGGGACAAAACCGCCGGGGAAACAGAGGGTCTGCACCGGCCTTAAACGGGCGTCATGCGGACTCCTCCCCCAAAGGGCGTCGAAATTTTTTGATTGCGCTGCACTCACTGCTACCGGCAATCCAGGAGCCCGTTTCGTGTCATCTATCACTCCAAAGCCTGCTTTTTCTGCTTCTCACGCCTTCAACGCCTTTCCTTTCAAGAATTTTTACGAGAAAAGCACGTTGTCTCCCCCGGTAAAAATGGGGCTTTGGAACGCGAAAGCCACAAAAAAAGGGGCCGCACCCCTGCGGTGCGGCCCCCTCAAAAAGCGGTCTGTGCTGTGCCGGTTTGCGCCTAGAACTGCCAGACGCTGTACACGAAGGCGTCCGGGTCGTGGGGCAGGTCGTCGCCCTGCTCCAGCTCTTCGTGGATCATTTTGATGAGTCTCTGGCGGTAGGTGTCGTCGTACCCCTCCATCACCGGCTCGACCTTGCTGGAGGACTCGAGGAAGTGGATGATGTCGCGGCCCATGGCGCGGCCCTTGTCGGTGTGCATGTCGTAGGCGTAGTCGGGGATCTCGAGCTTGTAGCCGCGGTCGAATTTTTTGATGGTGATGTTTTTCAGGCAGTCGGTGGAGCGCTCTTTGCTGCGGGAGCAGAGGAAGCGGATGGCGTGCATGAAGAAGAGGGGGCGATCCCCGTCGTTGTAGGGGAACTCCTGCCGGATCTTGTTGAGGGTGTAGACCACCACCGGGGCGTTGGTGTCGCCAAAGCCCACGTCCTCGACGGACATGGCCATCAGGCGGCGCCACATCTTGTCCTCGAACTGCTCGCTGGTGATGTACATCTCGTAAGCCACGTCCACAGCGATCTCCTCTTTGCCGCGGCGGATGGACTTCTGCAGGGCGGAGACCAGTTCGTCACCGGGGATCCCGTTTCTGCTGGTGATGTTCTTCCAGGGGTCGTACGACATGAATTCTGCCATTTGAGTACCTCCAAAAATGCACAGCTCGATTTACAGTAGCTTTGCAGTAATGCGGCGCGCCGGGCGGTGCGCCACCTCTATAATAATCCATCTTTCCCCATAAAACAAGGGGCTTTTGTTGCAATGAAGCGCCGCCCATGTTAAGATGTATTTGCTATTTCGCTACATTTCGCGCATTTTTGCGACAGCGGCGCGAACTCCCGGCAGAACGGCCGGCGCGCTGCGGAAACGGAGGAGACACGAATGATGAAAAAGCGGTTTGCCCTGTGCGCCACTGCGCTGCTGAGCCTCTGCCTGCTGGCGGGTTGTGGCGGCCCCAAAGCGCCCCAGGACAAGGCGGCCATCGCCTATATGGAGGCAGTGGCAAAGGGGGACGCGGCGACCATGGCCGCGGCCGACGGCTACGACCAGGGGGAGATCGACTTGAGCTACTGCGCCGACGTGGTGGCCAAGCGCCGCGCCGAGGCCAAGTTTGACATTTTGGAGTCCACCGGCGACGACGCTTCGGGCTACACCGTCACCGTGGGGGCCACCTTTGTCGACCTGACCGAGGAGTTTCAAAAGGCCTCGGAAGAGCAGCTGGCCGCCAGCTTGGAAGGCGGCGATCTGAGCGAGGACGACATCGCCCAGAACATCGTCAAGCAGCTGGAAAAGGGCGGCAAAGAGACCAAGTGGAAGATCGTCCTCAAGCTGACCAAGGAGGGCGAGGGCTACCGGGTGGACGTGAGCCAGTGCGCCGGGGACATCGCCTCCATCTACAGCTGCGGGCTGAAAAACGCCCTCTAAGACCGAATCAAAACGAGCCCCTGTGCCAGATGTGGCGCAGGGGCTCGTTTTTGTTTGTTTACTTACTAGGGGTGGAGCAGTCGTCGCAGCGGCTGCAAAAGGCCCTGCTGCCCCTTGATCTTGCGCCGCAGCCCTGCCGCCAGCCAGGCGATGGGGGCGGAGAGCAGGTACCAGAGAAAGGAGTAGAGGGGACAGATCTGCCCCAGGAGATTGCCCGCCAGCTGGGAGTAGTCCCACACATTCCAGTGCAGCCAGCGGTTGACCACGCAGCCCACGCAAAATTCAATGCCGGTGATGACTGCATCCCCCACCAGGCACTTTTTCCAGAGGGGCATGGCGGGGTGCTTGCCGTTGACGGCGTAGAGGATGGAAAAACAGGTGCCCCCGGTGAGCACCATGGTCCAGTGGGTATACCCCCGCCAGAGCACCTCGATGGCGCCGTACCCCACACAGCCGATGGCGAAGACCGCCGCCGATTCCCCCGCTCGTTTCACCCAAAACCACTTCCCGTCTGTCACAAATTTCAACGGGATTAGTATTGGCGAAAGGGCGGGGATTATGGCTGGATAGTGTTGGGGACCGGACAGGGAAAAGGCGGGTGGGCAGGCCTTCAAAGTCCCATTGTTTGGAAAATTTGGTTTGGCTGACAGATGGCTTAGAACGGTCATTGGAGAGGGCGCATTCGCGCTTATGGGGAGGCGATTCAAACGCTGCCGACACCGCAAATCAAGTTTCGATTGCGCCCCGCGAGGGGGCGATTTTCTGGAGATTGTCTGTGCGCCAGCGCCGGCGCGATTATTTCAATCCGCGCCCCGCGAGGGGGCGATTTGGGCAAAATTGCCCTGTGCCGTCGGCCTTCTCTCTCTATCTTCTCCCAAATGGCCAAAGCCCAAAGGAATTTTTCGCTTTTTTTGCAATTCAATCTGTAAAAAGGGGGCCGCAGCTGCTTCAGCGCAGGTGCGAACCCCCTCTGGAAAATGCTGTGCGCTTGGCCTTCGCACCGCTAGAATATCAGCGGTTCTGTCACGTCAAAGCCCGGTTTGGCACCGATGTGCTCCACCTTGTTCTGATAGCGGTTCCCCAGATTGTAAAAGCGCAGGCTGTCCCTCTCCGGGTCGATGATCTGTTCTAGGCGGTGGCGAAGGGCCCTGCTCTGGGCCGCATCCACCACGCACTCGAAAACGGAGTTCTGGACCCGCTGGCCGCAGTCAACACAGGCCTTGGCCACCCGGCGCAGGCGCCGTCTCCCCTCCGGCGTCTCGGTGTTGACGTCATAGGTGATGAGCAAAAGCACTCCCTCTCCCCCTCACTTCCACAAAAAGGGCGGATAGCCATCCAAATCTCCCCGCAAAAATCGGGCGAGCAACAGGGACTGGGCGTAGGGGACCAAGCCCCACTCCAACTTCTCCCCCAAAAAGGGGTGGGTGATCATCTCTTGTTTCTTCTTTTGCCAGGCGGCGAGGACCGTCTTTCGCGTGTCGTCGTCCATCAGGACCGCCCCGTTTTCCTTGCGGGCAAATCCCCTTTCCCCCACCTGTCGGTTGTTGACGAGGGTCAAAACAAAGCGGTCCGCCAAAATGGGGCGCAACTCCTCCATCAAATCCAGTGCCAGGGAAAGGCGGCCCGGCCGGTCGCGGTGCAAAAAGCCCACATAGGGGTCAAGTCCCGCCATCTGCAGGGCGGCGGCGACATCATGGGAGAGCAGGGTGTAGACAAAGGAGAGCAGCGCGTTAAAGGGGTCGGTGGGCGGGCGGCGGCTCCTCTCCCTGAAAAAGAAGGTCTCTTTTTGCTGCAAGATCAGCTGGTCCAGCGCCGAAAAATACCGTCTGGCCGCCTCCCCTTCGATGCCCCGCAGAGCGTCCAGATTGCCGGCTGTCTGCAGCTGTTTCAGCCGCTCGGCTATTTCCTGTGAGGCGGCGCGGATCTCCTCGGCGTCAAGGCGGAGGGCGTGATCGCGGAGGGCCCTCTCCAGCACCCAGCGGCTGTTGTAGAGCTTTCCCGTCAAGATGGCGCGGGCGATATCGGCGCTGGCCACCTCGCTGTCGGAGGCCCGGTACTGGGTCTTGCGCAGCACGACATTGCCCCGCTCCACCCCCTCCACCCGCGCCAAAAAGCGGCCGTGGGCGGTGAGAAAGGTGAGGGCGATCCCCCGTTGGGCGCAGGCCCCCATCAGGGCTGGGCTGGCCCCGGTGTAGCCAAAGGCCACCACCCCTTCCAAGTTGTGCAGGGGCACCCGCCCCACCTGCGTCTTTCCCTTGGAGACGACGATGTTCTCGCCCTCCAGCGCCAGATAGGCGTCGGGAGAGGTCACATAGAGGGTATTTTGCAGGATCCTCATGGGCATTCCTCCAGCCGCTCGCGGATGTATTCGACTGCCGACGGCTCTTTGCAGAGGCGGGGCAGACAGATGTTTTTGAGGGAACAGGCATTGCAGCCCTTGCTCCACCTCCCCTTGGGGGTGTGCTGGCGGCGGGCCAGGTCGTGCATCTCTGTCAACAGCTCCTCGACCCGCTGGCGAAGGGCGTCGTTCAGCTCAACTGTGTGGCGGCGGGCCGTCTCTCCGTAGTAGAGATAGGCTTTGGGAATGGCCGGACAGGCCAACATTTCCTCTAGACAGACGGCCTGGGCGCAGAGCTGCAGCTCGTCGGCCTCCCCCTCCTTGGGGCGGCCTCGCTTGTACTCCACCGGCACCGGCAGCCAGAGCCCCTCCCTGCCAAAGAGGGAGACGCCGCCGGGGTCGCGGTGAAATTCCACCACGTCGCAGTTTCCCGATATCCCTAGCCGCCGGGAGGAGACCGCCATCCCCCGGGAGATCAGCAGGTCCCCCCGCTTCTCAGCCCCGAAGGGGTCGTGCGCCTTTTCGTGGAGGATCTCCCCCTCGACGGTGCGCAGGTTCTCGGCCCACTGCATCTCGATATAGGCCAGCGCCCACTGGCGGCGGCAGAAGGCGAAGTGCTGCAGGCCGGAGAGCTGGAGGTATTCCTCCTCCCTATATTCCATCGCAGATCTCGGGCTCCAAGTCGGCGAGCGGGTCCAGGGTCACCACATAGTCGGCAAAGGAGTGGGGGATGTCGACCCCTTCCTTTTTCTGCACGTGGAGGCTGTGGTGCACCTTGGCCGAGGAGTGCTGTCCGCACTTGCAGCCGTGCTCCCACCAGTAGAGTTTACAGACTTCCATGCTGCCGTCGGGGCGGGCCGAAGAGGCGTCGTTTTCAAAGAGGGTGCGAAGGGCCTCTTTGATCTTGTCCGCGTCCTCCCGGCTAAAGCCGGTCTTCTCTGCCAGCTGACAGTTGATGCTGCCGTAGAAGATGTAGAGGCCAAAGGGCACCCGGTGCTTCATCCCCATGGTGTCCGAGGACTTCTTGCTCTCGGTGACGCTGTTGACGCTCTTGGTGATCTGAATGCTCACAAGGTCCACCGGGTCAACGCTGATGGCCGGATGCACCGAAACCGGGCCCCGCACCCCTACCGACACGTCTTCCCCTTTGAAGGCGAAGACCTGACCAAAGCTGCGGACGTCGGTCCAGGCCTCGCAGGCCGCCTTGGCATAGGCGTCTTTGTCCTTGGCGGCCTTCTGCACCGCCTCGCAGCCCTTGGCGCGGTCCTGCAAGCTCTTGTACCCGTCGTTCCGGCGGTCGTCGGACTGGACAAAAACGGGCTCCCCCATATCCATCAGCCGGTTGCGGATCTTCCGCTTGATACAGACGTCGGAAATCTCCCCGTGGCCGTCGTAGTTGATGCGGGGGCGGTTGCCGTTGAGGGGGTCGCCGTTGGGGTTGGCGTTGGTCACCGAAAGGATCACCGCAAAGTCGATTTTGTTGTTCAGAGCGCTCATCTCAAATATCCTCCTCTTTTTTACTGTTTGTCTTCCGACTGGCTCTCGGCGGGCGATTTTTCCTCGCTTTTGCCGCTCTTCTTGCTGGTCTGGATAAAGTGGTTCATCTGGCTGCTGTATCCCAGCAGATAGGTCTCGTCCAGCGGCTCGTCGTTGAAGTCGCCCTCTTCAAACATGTCGATGATTTGAAAGATGCCCTTTTCGTATTCAAAGGTCTGTCCCTTGTAGCGCAGCAGATAGGGTTTGAGCTGGCCGTCGATGATTTTCCAGGTGCGCCGGGGGTGCGAGGCAAAGGCCTGCTGCAGCCGCTCGGCGTTGGTGGCGCGCTTTTCCTCCATCAAAAAGAGGGCGCGGCTCTCGATCTGGCGGGCGTAGGCCAGCAGCCGACCAAAGAGATAGCTGCGGTCGGTCTTTTGGGTGTCCAGTGCCATGGTCCATTCCTCCTTGTATTCACCGGTCGTATTCCAACCGTTTATCCGGTCGTTTTTCAGCTTGCGAATGAGGGCGCAGGCGATGCTGAGGGTCTTTCCGGCCTCCCACCCCTCCATCGCGATGGGGTTGGACGCTCTGCGGGCAACGCAGTGCACCAGGTCGGACGGCAGCTGGGCGCCCTCGATGATGCAGGGGAGCAGTCGCTCCAGCGCGCTCTTTCTCAACTTGTCGTCCACATTGCGCCCGTAGGCTGTCTCGACAATGTCAATTGAGGAGGGAGCGCCGACAAAGGTCGCTGGCTCGTATTTGGGCTTCCCCTTCTTGTCCAGTTCCCCTGTCGGGCGGCTGCGGTAGCGGTGCAGCCAGGTGCAACTGGTGTGCCACCGCCGGATGCGCTCCAAAAAGTCCTCCGCCGGCATCTCCCGGTAGTAAAAGACGGAGAGGCGGCCGGGGGTGGCCGAATCGAGGCCCAAGATCATGGCGCGCTCCCCTCCGTCCGGCACCCCGCTGTACCCGGCCAGGGCGCGGTTGAGCTGCGCGGCCCACCAATCACCCGTATCCACCCGGCGGGAAGGCGGCTCAGGCACCTCGCCCACAACGTCCATGCTGTCTGCACAGACCGAGGGCAATTTGCCGCCGCTGTCCCGCCAGGTGAGCACCACCTGGTCGCCGTTTTTGTAGCCCTGGCGAGAAATCAGCCAGCGCAGGGCGCTGTGGGCCTTTTCGGTGGTCTCCCGCCCCAGGGAGAAGGCCTCTCGGGCGTCTCGAAAGCGGCCGCGGTAGGTAAAGCCCGACGCGTCGTTGCTGGACACCAGTTTGGCCCCGTCGCCGGGGTTGCGGATCTTTTTGGGGCTCATCACCGAGACCGGCATCTCCCGGCCGGCGACAAAGCAGATGTCCCGCTCCTGCGGGGCGCGGTTTTGCCAGTCGATATAGCACTGCCGGACCGCCGCGCTGGCCCAGAGGCGGCTGTCGGGCGAAAAGCTGCCGTCGGCGGGGAGAACGGTGAAGCGGACAAAGGCGTCCATCTGCTTGCCGCCGGTACAGGCCCGGAAGATGGGGGGCAGCTCCTCCTTGGCGCCGTCCCACTTTTGCAGAAGATGGGCCTGCTCGTCCAGCCAGAGAATGCCGTCGGCCGCCAAATCGGCAATCAGCCGCCCCTTCTTTAAGTACTGCCAGACCGCCACGACAAAAGGGTGGCAGGCCGGGTCTTCGCACCAGCGGTCCAGCTGCTCCATATAGAGCTCGTACCCGCTCTTCTTCCCCGGCACACAGGCGGCAAAATCGCCCGCCAGGTACTGCAGTTTGTCAAAGAGGGGGTGGGGTTCCAACCCGCTGGTGCGCCCGGCAGAGGACTCGGTGCAGGGGATGATGGTGGTCTGTTCTCCCTTCCCCTCGATGACCGACGAGCGGCCGGGGCAGATGTTCCCCTCGGTGTCGAGCACCAGCTCGATCTGCGCCAGCTGGGTGGTGTGATAGGCCGGGAGCAGGGGGACCCGCCCCGCCTGCACCACCCCCACCTGGTCGGCACAGCGGTCATAGGTCTCGCAGAGTTTTTGCATCCAGCTCACAGGCCCACCTCCTCTGCCAGGCAATCGCTGAGGGAGAGGTTTTCCCCCGGAACAAAGGCTTTGACTGAGCGCTCCCCCACCGGGTGAACCAGGGTGCACTCCTCCGGCCGGCAGAAGGCGATGACCCCCCGCTCCATCTTGGGCAGCCAGAGGCGGGTCTCCATCTGGGTGCGGCCCGTCTCGTCCGGGTAGTTGAAGCCGTGAAACATCACCCCAAAGGCCAGTTCCGGACAGTCGTCATAGGCGCCCGGCCCCTCGCCGAAGGTGCAGGGCTCGACATAGCCCTGGCACTCCCGCGCGCCCAGGAAGATGTCCCGCCGGCCGCCCCGCTCCACCATCCGCTTGGCGATGGCGTAGTGCTTGTTCTCGTTTCTGTCGCAGGCCAGTTCAGGGCGGTGCTCGTTCCACTCAAAGTGGACCTGCACCTGGTAGGCCACATCGGTGAGATAGGTGTAGATGGACAGTTCGTTTTCATCGCTCTGGTACTTGATGGGGCGCACCCCCTTGGACTGGGTGCGGATGGGGTTGAGGACCCGCACCCGGTCGACGACCCAAGTAAACGTTGGCTTCCAGTATATGGATTCCGCGATCCCCTTGAGGGCCTGGTAGGTGGGGACCTGGTAGCTGCACTTTTCGCCGCCCACCCGGGTCACCGGGTCACTGAAGAGGGCATTCCGCCCGTAGACCAGAAAATCGATTCGGTTCTCCCGTTCCATTCTCTCCCGCCTTTCTGTGTAGTTTTGTTTAAAAATTCAGTAAAGAGAGCTCGCCGGGCTCTTTTTGCAGGCCCAACTCGCTGTCGTAAAAGCGCTCATCCAGCGTCCAGACGCCGGCCTCGGGCCGGTACTCCAGGGCCTGTTTCTCCGTCAACAGGTTCTTTTCGTAGTCGGAGATGTGCACCAGGTAGCGCTGGGCTTCCCTCAACTTGGCGGGCAACTGCCGGATATCGGGACAGTTTGCAAACCAGTCGATCAGTTCCTTTCCCTTGCCATAGGGCACCAGCACGTCGATACCGCCCCGGTCCTCGATGGCCTCAAAGAGGCGGCCCGCTGTATGGTAGGCGTGGTGGGCGGGGACGGTGATGCCCTCGCCCTCGCGCCTGTCCTTCCAAACTTCCTCCCCTGCCCGGTTGGCGGAGAGCAGATCAAAGAGTTCCACATCGAGGAGACAGTCGCTCTTTTTGGCGGAGACCGGGTAGTTGAGCTGCCCGCCCTGCCGGGTATAGTACTCCCGATAGTAGGCGTGGATGGTGGCGGGCGCCAGGTAGGTCCCCCCGTCCGCCTCTCCCCTGGCGATCTTTCTCGCCACCTGCTCGAGGATCGGGATACAGGCCTCCTGTGCGCGCCGGATGTCCGGCAGGGGGCCCAGTCTCTCCGCCCCGTATTTGACGATAAAGACCTTGCCACGCCCGCCCTTGCCGTGGCGGTTGCAGCGGCCCGCCGCCTGGGCAATGCTGTCAAGGCCCGCCAGAGAGCGAAAGACGCAGTCAAAGGAGATGTCCACCCCCGCCTCGATGAGCTGGGTGCTGACGCAGATGATTTTTTGGTGGAGACCAGGCTCTTCATTTGCCGACAACTGCTCGCACAGCACATCCAGCTTGTCCTGTCGGTGTTGGGAACAGAGCCAGTTGCTCAACAGGTAGTCGCTCCGCCCCTCCCCCTCCTCGCGCCGCCGGCACAGCGCCTCGTAGAGCGCCTGCGCCGCCGCCTTGGTGTTGACCACCGCCAAGATGCTGTCGGCCTCTTCCAGCTGCTGCTCCAGCCGCTGGGCAAAGGTGTCGGCGGTGTGTTCCTGTCGGGTTTCGTCGATGACGTCGACCCGGCGGAATTTCTCGAAAATCTCCTCCACCCCCTCCACCATCTGGGTGTTGGGGCCGAGGAGAAGGGGGATCTCCCGGTCGTCCAGATTGGGCTGGGTGGCGGTGCAGAGGACCACCGAACAGCCGCAGACCCCCGCCAGATAATCCAGGGCGCCGTTGAGGAGATGGAGGCATTTGATGGGGATGGACTGCACCTCGTCGAGGAGGATGACCGAACCGGCCAGCTGGTGAAACCGGCGGACCGAGGCGGATTTCCCGCTGAAGAGGGTGTTGAGGAACTGGACGGCCGAGGTGAGGATCATCGGCGCGTTCCAGCGCTCGGTGAGGAGTTGGTGGCGCGCGCGGCCGTCGTCCTCACCCCCCTCTTTGCCCTCCGGCACCACCGCATCGCCGTGGTGTTCCAGCAGGGCGTCTCCCGCCTTCAGTGTTTTGCCCAGCACGCCGGCGTTTTGGGTGAGGATGGACTTGTAGGGGGCGATGTAGAATATCCGCCGCATCTTCCAGCGGCGGGCGCAGGCCAGAGCGTAGCGCACCGAGCTGAGGGTCTTCCCCCCGCCGGTGGGGACATAGAGCCGATAGATGCCCGGGACCCGCTGGGCAGAGGCCAGACAGGCGTCCGCAATCTCCCCCCGCGCAATCTCGATGGCATTTCTGTCGGGCATCTGGGCAAAATCCCGCATCTGCTTTTCCAGGTTGTCGGCCATCTGCTCCCACAGGGGGGCAACATCCACTTCCGGGGAGGGGGGTAGGCCCGCTTCAAAGAGATAGGCGTCGTAGCGGTCGGCATCGACAAGGGCGCTCTCCAGAAAGCGCTGTGTCATCCCGAACAAAAAGGCGTAGAGCGCGTTGGCCGAAGCGCCCGCCTTTTTGGCGATGTCCACCAGCACTTTTTTGTGCAGCTGCCACTCCCCCCTGGCCTGTGCAAAGAGGCGGTCCCACTCGCCCTTTTCCAGGCAGTCGGAGAAAAAGCGGGCAAACACTTCGTCCCAGTCCGGGGGCTTGCGGGGGGTGAGGCGGTTGCGCAGCGGCAAATCCCCATTTAAATCCAGGCAGTCGGGGAGACCGCTGTGGTGGCCGCAGATGGCGGCCACCATCAATTCAGACAGCAGCCCGTCCACCCCGGTCATGGGGTTGCATTGCTCCACCCACCTGCCGCCGGCGGCGCTGTGGTTGACGGTGCCCCGCAGGGCGGGGAGGGCTTTGCGGATATAGTCCTGAAATTCCCGGCTGTACTTCCCCATGTCGTGGAGCAAACCCACCAGGTGGAAGGTGGTGGGGAGGCCGACGCCGAGGCCCACCGTGCAGCAGCTCTCGGCCACCGCGAAAAGGTGCGCTTTGAGGGGTTGCTCCCTCTCGTCCCCAGTTTTGTGGGCAATATACACCGCGCCACCACCTTTTTACTATATTTGTTTAAATGATACGCTTTTTGATTGGACAAATCAACCAATTTGCGACATCTTTTGACATTTGAATATTCGACGAAATCCGACAATTTTGGGGGAAAGAAATGGCCCGGAGATACCCGAGCCATTTCTGCCTATGATTTTGCCAGGTAAAAGAGTGTGTCCCCTACCTGTGGGTCGGGGGAGGAGACCACATACCGCCTGCCGTAGGGCTCGATGGCGGGCTGCAGGTCCTCAAAGGGGTAGAAATCTAACTGAATGGACTCCGGCTGCCGCAGCAAAAAATTGCAGACGTACTCCACCGGGTAGTAGCCGTCCCAACCGCTGCCGACGATGTGGAGGGATTCGATGTCTTGGGGCCGATGAGAATTCTCACGCCCCGGGTTCATATGCAGCTTGTCTGCATACATAGACAATATCTCCTTTCTATATTTTGTTTGAAGACAGAAATTGCCTGTCCCCCTTTCTCCCCCGGGTTCCTTGACATCGCCGTATTTCGTACGGTAAACTGTGTTAGCAACATTTTGGTCTACCTTATTTTAAATGGTGCCAAGTTGTTTGGAGGTAGCCTGCAGTGCGCAATACTGCAGGCTATTGCTCTGTCTGGAGGAAATTATTTCCTAAAAATTAAGATACCTCTAAGCAGACAGATTGTCAATGCTTTATTTAGGTCACATAGAAAGAACTTCCATTTTATCTAAAATAAATTAAAACATTTATTTTTGCGTAGCTTGCTTTTTAGTAACCCAATGCTTATAATTTCATTGTCATATCTCTTCGATATGCGGATTGAAATAGCTACAATGGCGTTCTTGTATGCGCCCACAAACCACAGAAATAGAAAAGGTTGGAGGCGATTTGCTCTCCAACCTTTTCTATTTTCCAACAAAAAAACTCCCCTGTAAGAACAGGGGAGTTCTGGTGAACCACCGGGGATTCGAACCCCGGACCCTTTGATTAAAAGTCAAATGCTCTGCCAACTGAGCTAGTGGTTCATATTCTGAAAAATGCGCCCGTAAAGCGCTTATTTATAATAGCACCTGCCCCCTGCAAAGTCAACACTTTTTTGCCAAATTTCCGGAAATCTGCGGGGCGGCTGGTCGGCCCCGCGCGCCCTCTGCGCCGCTTTGAGGGAGTCATCTCTCCCCCCGCCGGCCGCGCTCCCCACTATCCTGCCCCGCCGCGCAAAAAATATACCGATTTTTTGCCGGGCCCTCGGGGCGCAAAAAGCGAGCGGCGGCCACAGGTGGCCGCCGCTCTCCCATCGCCGTGCAGGCGTTTTCTTATATTTTATACAGGGCAGGTTCGGTCAGTCGCGCTCTTTGGTGGCGATCTTCGCCCTCACCATGTCGGTAAAGGCCTCCACCGACATGGCGCCCAGGTCGCCCTCGCTGCGGGAGCGGACCGAGACGTTGCCCTCGGACTGCTCCTTCTCGCCCACCACCAGCATGTAGGGAATCTTCTGCAACTGGGCCTCGCGGATCTTGTAGCCCATCTTCTCGGCGCGGTAGTCCCCCTCGACCCGGATGCCCTGGCTGTCCAGCTGCTGCTGCAACTGCTGGGCGTAGTCGTGGAACTTCTCGCTGATGGGGACGATCTTCACCTGCACCGGGGCCAGCCAGGTGGGGAAGGCGCCGGCAAAGTGCTCGATGAGGATGCCGATGAACCGCTCGATGCTGCCAAAGACCACCCGGTGGATCATCACGGGGCGGTGCTTCTGGCCGTCCTCGCCGGTGTACTCCAGCTCAAAGCGCTCGGGCATCTGCATGTCCAGCTGAATGGTGCCGCACTGCCAGGTGCGGCCGATGGCGTCCACCAGGTGGAAGTCCAGCTTGGGCCCGTAGAAGGCGCCGTCGCCCTCGTTGATGGTGTACTCCCGGCCCAGCTCCTCCATGGCCTCCTTCAGGCCGTTGGTGGCGCGCTCCCAGTCCTCGTCGCTGCCCATGTGGTCCTCGGGCATGGTGGAGAGCTCGATCTTATAGGGGAAGCCGAAGAGGCTGTACACCTCGTCGATGAGGCGGATGACCCCTTTGATCTCGTCCTTGATCTGCTCGGAGGTCATGAAGATGTGGGCGTCGTCCTGGGTGAAGCAGCGCACCCGCATCAGCCCGTGAAGGGCGCCGGAGAGCTCGTGCCGGTGCACCAGACCCAGCTCGCCCACCCGCATGGGCAGGTCGCGGTAGGAGTGGGGCTGGGTCTTGTAGACCAGCATCCCGCCGGGGCAGTTCATCGGCTTGATGGCGAAGTCCTGCTCGTCGATGACGGTGGTGTACATGTTGTCCTTGTAGTGGCCCCAGTGGCCGCTGCGCTCCCACAGGGTGCGGCTGAGGATGATGGGGGTGCTGATCTCCTGGTAGCCGGCCTTGTGGTGGATCTCCCGCCAGTAGTCGATGAGGGTGTTTTTGAGCACCATCCCCTTGGGCAGGAAGAAGGGGAAGCCCGGGCCCTCGTCCAGCAGGGTGAAGAGCTCCAGCTCCTTGCCCAGTTTGCGGTGGTCCCGCTTTTTGGCCTCTTCCAGCATGGCCAGGTGCTCTTCCAGCAAGCTGGCCTTGGGGAAGGCGGTGCCGTAGACGCGGCAGAGCATGGCCTTGTCCGAATCGCCCCGCCAGTAGGCGCCGGTGGCGCTGGTGAGCTTGACGGCTTTGACCTTGGAGGTGTCCAGCAGGTGGGGCCCGGCGCAGAGGTCGGTGAAGTCCCCCTGTTTAAAGAAGGAGATCTTCTCCCCCTTGCCGGCGTGCTCCTCGATCAGCTCCAGCTTATAGGGCTGGTCGGCCATCAGTTCCTTGGCCTCGGCGGGGTCCAGCTCGAAGCGCTCCAGGGGCAGGGCCTCTTTGGCGATCTTCTTCATCTCGACCTCGATTTTCTCCAGGTCCTCGGTAGTGAAGGGCTTCTCCACGTCGAAATCGTAGTAGAAGCCGCCGTCGATGGCCGGGCCGATGGCGAATTTCACCCCGGGGAAGAGGTGCTGCACCGCCTGGGCCAGGACGTGGGAGGCGGTGTGCCAGAAAACCCGCTTGCCCGCCGCGTCTTCAAAGGTCAAGATCTCCAGGGAACAGTCCTTCTCCAGCGGCTGGCGCAGGTCGGCCACCTCGCCGTCCACCAGGCCGCCCACCGCATTGCGGTAAAGGCCCATGGAGATCTGCTTGGCCACCTCCGCCACGGTAGAGCCCTGCTCCACCTGCAGAGACGAGCCGTCTTTCAGTTTGACATCAATCATTGTTGTCTCCTCCTCACTGTGCGCCCAAAAAGGCGCTGTGTGCACAAGTTGCCGCGTCTGCGCGGCGGGGCCCAGAGGGGCTGGCGGCGGGAAGGCCGCGCCCTGCGCCCGGCCCGTCGGCCGCGGCGCAATAAAAAAACTTCACCCCTCGCATCTTCCAAGGGGTGAAGTCACACTCTCGCAAACTCCACGGTTCCACCCAAATTGCGCCCGGCAAGGGGCGCCACTCGTGCCAGGGGATAACGGCCCTGGGCCGGCAGGGATTGGCTGCACTCCGAGGTGGTACGCGACCCCGCCCCCACCCCGCGCCGCTTTCAGCCGGCGGCGGCGCTCTCTTTTGGGGGAAGACGGGCGCGCATGTCCTCATCTACGCTTTTTCTGTTTTCATACTAGCACAGCTTCTCCCCCCTGTCAATCGCCATCTGCCCGCCTGGCAGGCCGTTTTTCGGCGAAAAAAGCACGCCTATTGGGCGGGACTTCCGCCCCCTGCGCCCGTCTTTGCGCCTTGACAGCAACTTGTTCCTAATATAAAATAAGAACAGTGTCCTTTTTGTTCTAACTGCTAAAAAATACATGCTGAAAAGCAAAAAATTCAAAGAAAAGGAGGGATTTTCTCCATGCCATTTACGCCTGTAACCATTGCAATCATCGCCGTTTCAGCGGTGATTTTGGCAGTCGTCGCCTTTGCCGGCGGCTTTGCCTATCGCAAGAAAGTGGCCGAATCCAAAATCGGCGCAGCCGAGACCGAAGCGACCAGAATTGTAAATGACGCCGTGAAAGAGGCGCAGGCCCGCAAGAAAGAGAGCCTGCTGGAAGCCAAAGACGAAATCCTCAAACTGAAAACCGAAACCGACCGGGAGCTGAAAGACCGCCGGGCGGACATCTCCCGCCAGGAGAAGCGGGTCATTCAAAAAGAGGAGTCCCTGGACAAAAAGATCGCCGGGGTGGAGCAGAAGAGCGACCGGCTGGAAAAGAAGCTCAAGGACGCCGAGGACCGCCTGGCCGAGGCCGAGGCCATCAAGGCCAGCCAGTTTGAGACCCTGGAGAAGATTTCCGGCCTGACCGCCGAGCAGGCCAAGGCCCAGCTGCTGGAAAAGCTGGACGAGGAACTGACCCACGAGAAGGCCCTGAAGATCAGCGCCTACGAGGCCCGCCTGAAAGAGGAGCAGGACGAGATGACCCGCAACCTGCTGGGCCTCTCCATCGCCCGCTGCGCCGCCGACCACGCCTCGGAGGCCACCGTCTCGGTGGTGCCCCTGCCCAACGACGAGATGAAGGGGCGGATCATCGGCCGCGAGGGCCGCAACATCCGCGCGCTGGAGACCCTGACCGGGGTCGACCTGATCATTGACGACACCCCCGAGGCCATCACCCTCTCGAGCTTTGACCCGGTGCGCCGGGAGGTGGCGCGGGTGGCCCTGGAGCGGCTGATCCAGGACGGGCGGATCCACCCCTCCCGCATCGAGGAGATGGTGAACAAGGCCAAAAACGAGGTGGAGAACACCATCAAGCAGGAGGGGCACCGCGCCGTGATGGAACTGGGTATCCACAGCATCAACCCCGACCTGGTCAAGCTGCTGGGCCGGCTGCGCTACCGCACCAGCTACGGCCAAAACGTCCTCAACCACTCGATGGAGGTCGCCCAGCTCTCGGGCCTTCTGGCCGGTGAACTGGGAGTGGACGTGGACATGGCCAAGCGGGCCGGGCTGCTGCACGACATCGGCAAGGCCCTGGACCACGAGGTCGAGGGCTCCCACATCAAGATCGGGGTGGACGTGGCCAAGCGCTACCGGGAAAACCCCCAGATCGTTCACGCCATCGAGGCCCACCACGGCGACGTGGAGGCCCAGACCGTTCTCGCCTGCATCGTCAAGGCGGCCGACGCCATCAGCGCCGCCCGCCCGGGCGCCCGCCGGGAGAACGTGGAGAACTACATCAAGCGGCTGCAGCGGCTGGAAGAGCTGACCAACTCCTTCGACGGGGTCGAGAAGTCCTTTGCCATCCAGGCCGGCCGCGAGGTGCGGATCATGGTCAAGCCGGAGGTCATCAAGGACGACGAGATGACCGTGCTGGCCCACGACATCGTCAAGAAGATCGAGTCCGACCTGGACTACCCCGGCCAAATCAAGGTGCACATCATCCGCGAGAGCCGGGCCATCGACTTCGCCAAATAAGGCCGCGCCCATTTCTCTGTACACAGAGCGCCCCGCGCCGGGATTTCTCCGGCGCGGGGCGCTTTTTTCGCCGCTTTTGTGCTATAATACCAGACAGGATCGGCCGCCCGGAGATGGGGGCGGCGGGCTTTTGAGAAGGGAGCGAGGAGATGTGAACATCCTCTTCATCGGGGACGTGGTGGGGCCGGCGGGCTGCCGCCACCTGCAGCGGGTGCTGCCCGACCTGCGGCGGCAGTACGGGGCGCAGCTGTGCATCTGCAACGGGGAGAACTCGGCCGAGGGGAACGGCCTTGGCTACGACAGCGCCCAGATGCTCCTGCAGGCCGGGGTCGACGTGATCACCACCGGCAACCACCTCTTTAAAAAGAGGGAGGCCCTCTCCCTCCTCGAGGAGATGCCCCACGTGGTGCGCCCCCTCAACTACACCCGGGCGCCGGGCTGCGGCTGGTACCTCTTTGACAGCATCCGCGGGCAGGTCTGCGTGGTCTCCCTGATGGGGACGGTCTTTATGGACGGCCTCCCCAGCCCCTTTGAGACGATGGACGAATTTCTCAAAGACCCGCCCTGCGAGACGGTGGTGGTGGACTTTCACGCCGAGGCCACCAGCGAGAAGCGGGCCATGGGGTTTTACCTGGACGGGCGGGTGGCCGCCGTGCTGGGCACCCACACCCACGTGCAGACCGCCGACGCCCAGATCCTGCCCGGCGGCACCGCCTACATCACCGACGCGGGGATGACCGGGCCCGCCGACTCGGTGCTGGGGGTGAAAAAGGAAATCATTCTGGAGCGGTTCCTCACCCACCTGCCAAACCGGTTCGAGATCGCCTCCGGCCCCTGCACCCTCTGCGGGGTCGCCCTGGAGCTGGAGGGCAAAAGAGCGAAAAATATCGCCTCTTTTTGTGTATAACAACCGTATATTTCCTTTGCTATTGTAAAAATATAGTCAATGTGTTACACTCTCTTTATCAGGAGTTCACCTTGTAAGGAGGGTGTTACATGGAAGTGTTAAAGGTGTCGTCCAAGTCCGCGCCCAACTCTGTGGCGGGCGCAATCGCAGCAGTGGTCAAAGAAAGCGGCGCGGCTGAACTCCAGGCGGTGGGCGCCGGCGCGATCAACCAGGCCCTCAAGGCGGTGGCCGTTGCCCGGGGCTATATGGCGCCGTCGGGGGTCAACCTGATCTGCATTCCCGCCTTTACCACCATCGCCATTGACGGGGAGGAAAAGACCGGTATCAAGCTCATTGTAGAGCCCCGCTGAATCGGGGACTCCAAGTCGGGTGGGGCAGTCCGACGCCCCGCTGTCAGCCAGCGCCGCTCGCGGGCGCTGGCTGTCTTTTTGTGCCGCCCCGGGCGATAAGGGGCCCCATTTTGGCATAAACTGAAAGGGGGGTGGACACCCCGGCCGCCCCCCAGTTTACAAAACGGCGTTTATTCTCTATAATAGAGGTACCATTTTTCCGCATTTCTCCCCCGGCCCCGCTGGGCGCCGGGCGAGAGGTGCCTGTTTTGATTGCTTTCAGGCGGACGCGGGGGCAGCGCTCCCCCGCCCCGCCAGACGAATGGAAAAGGGAGTGACTTGGTTTGTTGAAATTAGAAAACCACCTGGGCACGACAACGATCACCACCGAATACTTTGCCGGTCTCATTGGCAACGTGGTCTCCAGCTGCTACGGCGTGGTGGGGATCTCCGCCTCGACCCCGATGCAGGGGATGTTGCGCCGGGTGTCCGGCCGCTCCACTCCCGCGCAGGGGGTCAAGATCAAGGCGATCGGCGACAAGCTGGTCGTGGACATTCACATCAAGGTCCTCTACGGAATCAACGTTTCCGCCATTGTGAAAAGCATCATGAACAAAGTCCGGTACGCCGTCTCCCAGGCCGTGGGTCTGCAGGTGGCAAAGATCAACGTCTTTGTTGACGACATGGCGGCCGAATAAAGGGGAGTATTTGGATGATAACAGGACAACTGCTGCGCGACAGCATCATCTCCGGCGCCAACAACATTCAAAACCAGCGGTTGGCGGTGGATGAGTTAAACGTCTTCCCGGTGCCCGACGGGGACACCGGCACCAACATGTCCATGACCATCGGCAACGGGGCCAAAGAGCTGGCCGTGCTGCCGGACAGCTGCACCGTGGCCGAGGCCGCCAAGACCGCCGCCTCGGCCCTGCTGCGGGGGGCGCGGGGCAATTCGGGGGTCATTCTGTCCCTGATCTTCCGCGGCTTTTCCAAGGGCCTCAAGGGGCTGGAGACCGCCTCCCCCGCCGATCTGGCCCGCGCCCTGCAAGAGGGGGTGGCCGGGGCCTACAAGGCGGTGATGAAGCCCACCGAGGGCACCATCCTCACGGTGGCCCGGGTGTCGGCCGAGCGGGCGGTGGAGTACGCCCCCCACGCCGAGAGCGCCGCCGATCTGTGGGCGCTGGTCTGCCAGGTGGCCGAGGAGACCCTGGCCGAGACCCCCGAACTGCTGCCGGTGCTGAAAAAGGCTGGGGTGGTGGACGCCGGCGGCCGCGGGCTGCTGGTCATCTTCCAGGGGATGCTGCAGGTGCTGCAGGGCGGCCCGGTGGTGGAGGGCGAAAACCGCCCCGCCGAAAAGGCCAAGAAGGCCGCCGGCACCAAAGAGGTGGCCGGCGAGTTCGACATGTCCATGACCGAGCTCTACTGCACCGAGTTCATCATCAACCGGGGCGAGGACCGGCAGGACCCCCTGAAGCTGCGGGCCTTTTTGGAGGCCATGGGCAACAGCGTGGTCTTTGTGGACGACGAGGACATCATCAAGGTGCACGTGCACACCGGGGACCCGGGCGCCGCTTTGAGCGAGGCGGTCAAGTGGGGCTACCTGACCAACCTGAAAATCGAGAACATGCTCGAGCAGTACAAGGCCCGGCTGGCCGAGGGGGCCAATCCCGAGGAGGAAATCCCCCCCACCTTTGTCTCCGACGAGGACGAGGAGCGCTTTGACTACCAGCCGGTGGATCCGGACTGCGAGTACGGCTTTGTGGCGGTGGCCGCCGGCAGCGGCATCAAGACCCTCTTTTTGGACCTGGGGGTCAACGCGGTGGTCAGCGGGGGGCAGACCATGAACCCCTCCACCGAGGACATCCTCAAGGCCATCCACTCGGTGCCGGCCAAAACGGTCTTCGTGCTGCCCAACAACAAAAACATCATCATGTCCGCCGAGCAGACCCTGGCCCTGGCCGACCGCCGGGTGGTGGTGCTGCAGACCCGCACCATCCCCCAGGGGCTCTCGGCCATGCTGAGTTTTGACCCCTCCGCCTCGGTGCGGGAGAACTCGGTGAACATGACCAAGGCCATCGACCACGTGGGCACCGGGCAGATCACCTATGCCGCCCGCAACTCCGAATACGACGGCCACAAAATCAAAGAGGGGCAGATGCTGGCCCTGTTGGGGGGCAAGCTCTCCTTCACCGAGAGCGACCTGCAGAAGGCGGTGGTCAAGCTGGTGCGCCAGCTCATCAAGAAGGACACCTCCTTCATCACCCTCATCACCGGGCAAGACGTCCCCACCGCCGAGAGCGAGCAGATCGAAAACGCCGTGCGCGCCCGCCTCCCCGAAGGGGTGGAGATGGCGGTGGTCTACGGCGGCCAGCCGGTCTATTACTACATCATTTCCGCCGAATAGAGAGCTGTTCGGCCCTTGGCGCGGCAGTGGCGGCGCAGCCGGTTGCAGCCGGCCGCCGCCCCTGCCGCCCTTTTATTTTCCCGCGAGAGGAGGAAGCGCCGTGGACGGACAGCGGGACCTGTTTTCTATCGACATACAGTACGTCAAAGGGGTGGGGCCGAAGCGGGCCGAGCTGTTTTCCAAGCTGGGCATCGACTCGGTGGGCGCCCTGCTGCAGTTTTACCCCCGGGCCTACATCGACCTGCAGCAGACGCTCCCCCTCTCACAAGCGCCCTTTGACGCCCCCTGCGCGGTGCTGGGGCGGGTGGTGCGCAAACTCCCCCCCGCCCGGCTGGGCGGAGGCAAGACCCTCTACAAGCTGCTGGCCACCGACTTCACCCAGGACTTTGCCGTCGTCTTCTGGCAAAACCGCTTCCCCTACGAGTCCCTCAAGGAGGGGCAGGACTACCTCTTCTACGGCAAATTCGGCGGCACCCTGACCCAGCGGGAGGTCAACTCCCCCCTCTTTTTGCCCGAGGGGGAGCGGCGGGATCTGCTGCCGGTCTACCCCCTGACCAAGGGGCTGACCTCCAAGGCGGTGGCCACGGCGGTGGAAAACGCCCTCGCGGCCTACGGGGAGGAGATCCCCGACCCCCTACCCGCCCCGGTGCAGGCCGAATACCAGCTCTGCCGGGCGGGGTATGCGGTGAAGAACATCCACCGCCCCGAGACCGCCCAGGCAGCCCAGACCGCCCGCCGCCGGCTGATTTTCGAGGAGCTGCTGGTGTTGCAGTTGGGGCTGGGCAGCCTCAAAAAAAAGGGGCGGGAGCACACCGACTTGCAGATCCCCGCCGCCGACCTGGGGCCCTTTTTGCAGGCCCTCCCCTACTCCCTCACCGGGGCGCAGCTGCGCTGCATCGGCGAGATCGGGGGGGACATGGCGGGGGCGGTGCCCATGAACCGGCTGCTGCAGGGGGACGTGGGCTCGGGCAAGACGGTGGTGGCCGCCGCCGCCGTCTACCGGGCCGCCCAGGCCGGGGTGCAGAGCGCTCTGATGGCCCCCACCGAGATCCTCGCCGCCCAGCACCACCGCACCCTGGAGGGGCTGCTTCGCCCCCTGGGGCTGACCGTCGCCCTCCTCACCGGGTCGATGAAGGCCGCCGAGAAGCGGGCGGTGCTGGCCGGGCTGCAAGACGGCAGCACCGACTTGGTGGTGGGCACCCACGCCCTGCTGGGGGAGGCGGTCTCCTTTGCCGAGCTGGGGCTGGTCATCACCGACGAGCAGCACCGCTTTGGGGTCAACCAGCGGGGCGCCCTGGGGGACAAGGGCCGCGCCCCCCACGTGCTGGTGATGAGCGCCACCCCAATCCCCCGCACCCTGGCGCTGATCATCTACGGCGACCTGGACATCTCGGTGCTGGACGAAAAGCCCGCCGGGCGGCGGGAGATCGAGACCTTTGCCGTGGGCTACGGCCGCTACCAGCGGGCCCTGAACTTCGCCGAGAAGCAGATCGCCGCCGGCCATCAGGTCTACGTGGTCTGCCCCCTCATCGAGGAGGGGGAGAGCGAACTGGAGAGCGTGAGCGCGGTGCGCGACCAGATGGCCGCCTACCTCCCCCACCGCCGCATCGGCCTGCTGCACGGGAAGATGAAGGCCCGGGAGAAGGAGGCGGTGATGGCCGCCTTCTCGGCCGGGGAGCTGGACGCCCTCTGCTCCACCACGGTGGTGGAGGTGGGGGTGGACGTGCCCAACGCCAACCTGATGATGATCCACAACGCCGACCGGTTCGGCCTCTCGGCCCTGCACCAGCTGCGGGGCCGGGTGGGGCGCTCGGACTGCCAGAGCTACTGCATCCTCCTCTCCAAGAGCGGGGGGGAGGGGGCCCGCAAGCGGCTGCAGGCCATGTGCGAGAGCTCCGACGGCTTCGCCCTGGCCAACCTGGATCTAGAGATGCGGGGCCCTGGCGACTTTTTCGGGGCCGCCCAGCACGGCCTGCCCCAGCTCAAGATCGCCGACCTGCTCACCGACCGCACCACCCTGGCCGAGACCTCGGCCGTGGCCCGCCAACTGTTGGAAGAGGACGCCACCCTCCGCCGCTGGCCCCTGCTGCGCCAGGCGGTGGGGCGGCTCTTCTCCTCCATCTCCGAAAACGGATTCAACTGACCGCCGCCGCGGCCCCACCAGAAAGGAAGGACCCGCCATGTCCACCCTCTTTCAAAACGCCACCCTCATCGACGAACAAGGGCGCCTCTCTCCCCACACCGACTTGCTGGTGGAGGGGGGGCTCATCGCCCGCATCGGCCCCCACCTGCCGGCCGAAGGGGCCCGGGTGATCGACTGCACCGGGCAGTTTTTGACCCCCGGGCTCTGCAATCTCCACGCCCACACCCCCATGAACATCTTCAAGGGGATCGCCGAGGACGTGAACATCGACGACTGGTTCAACCGGGAGCTCTGGCCCTACGAGTCCAAGATCACCGATGAGGACATCTACTGGGGCTCCAAGCTGGCCATCGCCGAGATGGCCCAGAACGGGGTCACCGCCTTTGCCGACCACTACTTCGGCGGGGCGATGATCGCCCAGGCCGCCAGGGAGTGCGGGCTGCGGGCGGACATCGCCTACACCGCCTTCGGCTTTGGGGGGGACGCCGCCGCCGAGATACAGGCCACCGAGGACCTGATGGACGCCTGCGCCGGCGACCCCCTGGTGCAGGTGCGCTTCGGCCCCCACTCCCCCTACATGTGCACCCCGGAGGTGCTCACCGCCCTCGTCGAGCGGGCCCGGGCCCGGGGGGCGGGCATCCACCTGCACGTCTCCGAGACCGCCGCCCAGGTGGCCGAGAGCCGGGAGAAGTACGGCCGCACCCCCTTTGCGGTGGTGGCCGACTGCGGGGGCTTCACCCTGCCCTGTATCGTCGCCCACGCCCTCTACATCGAGGAGGGCGACCTCCCCCTGCTGGGGGAGGACACCTTTGTCGCCGCCTGCCCCAAGACCTACCTCAAGCTGGGGATGGGCGAGGGCGGGCTCTGGCGGCACTGGAAAAACCTCCGCCTGGCCACCGGCACCGACGGCGCAGCCAGTTCGGCCACCGTTAACCCGCTGGAACAGGCCCGGCTCTTCGCCCTGCTGGGCAAGTGGCGGGACCAGGCCGAGGACTTCGCCCTGAAAGACATCTGGCGGCTCCTCTTTGCCGGGCACCAGGCCCTGGGCTTTCACAGCGGCCGCTTGGAGGAGGGCTGGGCCGCCGACCTGAACGTCTGGTCGCTGGACGACCCCGCCACCGCCCCCCTCTACGATCCCCTGGCCGCCATCCTCTACAGCGCCGACCCGGCGCGGGCCATCCGCCACACCCTGGTCGGCGGCCGCTTTGTCAAGGAGGACGGCCGCCTCGCCTTCGACGTGGAGGAGATCTTGCGGGAATCCGCCCGCTGCGCCGCCGCCATTGGCCGGCGGGGCAAGGGGGAGAGCAAGCTCTTCTTTTGACTCTCATCCCGACCTATTTTAAGGAGGAAACCGAGATGCCCGTCACCCCTGTGGACGACCGACAGACCGACTACCTGGCCCTGGTGCGCCAGGGCTATGACAACTGCGCCGCCGACTACTGCGCCGCCCGCAGCGGGGACCGGGAGCCGGCGCTGGACTGGCTGCTGCCCCTTCTGGCCCCCGAGAGCCGGGCCCTGGACATCGGCTGCGGGGGCGGGGTGCCGGTGACCCGCGCCCTCTGCCAGTGCTGCCAGGAGGTGGTGGGGGTCGACCTCTCCCCCGCCCAACTGGCCATCGCCCGCAGGCAGGTGCCGGAGGCCCAGCTCCTCTGCGGCGACTTTCTGGAGCTGGACATCGAGGGGCCCTTTGCGGCGATCACCTGCTTTTACACCCTCTTTCACACCCGGCGGGACCTCCACCCCGCCTTTCTGCGCAAGGTGAAGGAACTGCTGGCCCCGGGCGGCTACTTCCTCTTCTCCGCCGCCCGGGAGGACGAGCCCTCCTACACCGAGCCCGACTTCTTCGGCACCACCATGTACTGGAGCAACTACGCCGCCGCCACCTACCGGGAACTGCTGGAGGAGATGGGCTTCTCGGTGCTCCGGAGCGAAGAGGTGCTCTGGGGGGCGGGGGAGCGCCACCCCTTCTTGCTGGCAAGGAAGGACAGCGACTGCTGAATTTCGCCCCATCCCTCTCTTTTTCTCAAATATCGGGGAAAAAGAGGGGGATTTTCTTTGCCTTTTGTCAAATCATCATCCCTTGCTCGGCTAACCATTCTTTTTTTCAATGGATTGGGCCGGGGCGAATGGTGGCCGGCCTGTCCCGAATATGCTATACTAAAACCCATAGAAAACCTCGAGCAGCGCCCGGCGCACCGGTCCCTTCCGGTGCGCCGGGCGGTTCACAGGAAAGGCGGTACAGCAATGGGATACAGCTTAAACGACCGAGAGACCGACGCCCTCTTCGACCGGCTGGCGGCAGAGTACAAAATCTATGCCCCCAAGCGGTTTGCCAAGCAGGGGCGCTACTCGGACACCGACATCGTGCGCTACGACGAGATCCACGCGGTGGAGGAGATCGTCTGGGACAAAAAGTCCGACTTCTCCGCCAAAGAGGTGCTCACCCCGGTGACCGAGCCCATCTTCTACTTCACCGAGGACGAGTACCGGGAGAGCGGGGCCCCAAAAAAGAAGATCCTCATCTTCCTGCGGCCCTGCGACATCAACGCCTTTGAGCACCAGGACCGCATCTACCTGGGCAACGGCGGCTTCTGCGACAGCTACTATCAGCGGATGCGGGAGAAGACCCGCTTCGTGCTGATGGAGTGCACCGAGGGCTGGGACACCTGTTTTTGCTGCTCCATGGGCGCCAACAGGACAGAGGAGTACAGCGCCGCCGTCCGCCGCACCGAGGAGGGGATCCTCTGGTCGGTGAAGGACGAGGAGCTGGCCCCCTATTTCGCTGGCTGCGAAGAGGCCGACTGGCAGCTGCAGTTCATCGAGAAAAACCAGTTTGAAGTCAAGATCCCCGAAATCGCCGACAAGGAGACCCTGGCCAAGCTGAAAAAGCACCCCATGTGGCAGGAGTACAACGACCGCTGTGTCAGCTGCGGCAGCTGCACCCTGGCCTGCAGCACCTGCACCTGCTTCACCACCCGGGACAAGATCTACAGCGAGAACGCCAAAGCCGGCGAGCGCCGCCGGGTGCTGGACTCCTGCCAGATCCCCGGGTTCGACGCCATGGCCGGCGGGCACGGGTTCCGCACCACCCCGGCCGATCGCATCCGCTATCGGGCCCTCCACAAGGTGCACGATTACAAGGCTCGCTTTGGGGACTACCACATGTGCGTCGGCTGCGGCCGGTGCAGCGCCCGGTGTCCCAAGTTCATCTCCTTCCCGGCCATCATCAACAAGATGAGCGCCGCCCTGGAGGAGATCGCGGCCGAAGCGTCGAAATAGAGTGAGGAGGACGACCCTATGACAAATCCCGTGATGCCCAAAGCACACCGCATTTTACATATCAACCACGAGACTGAGATGGAGTACACCTTCCGCATCGAGGCCGACTTTGTCCCCGAGCACGGGCAGTTTTTCCAGCTCTCGGTCCCCCGGGTGGGCGAGTGCCCCATCTCGGTGAGCTCCTTTGGCGAGGGCTGGCTGGAATTCACCATCCGCGCCGTGGGCAAGGTGACCGACCAGCTGTTCTCCATGCGCCCCGGCGACGAGCTGTTCCTGCGCGGGCCCTACGGCAAGGGCTGGCCGGTGGAACAGCTGCGGGGCAAACACCTGGTGTTTGTGACCGGCGGCACCGGGCTGGCACCGGTGAAGAGCTGGCTGAACAAGCTCTACGACGAGCCGGAGATGGCCGAGAGCGTCCACCTGATCGCCGGGTTCAAAAACGAGGCCGGCATCCTCTTCAAGCCCGACCTCGCCCGCTGGAAAGAGCGCTTTTCCACCCACTACACCCTGGACAACGACCAGATCGAGGGCTGGAACACCGGGCTGGTGACCAAGTTCATCCCCGAGATCCCCTTTGACACCTTTGGGGGCAACTACGCCGTGATCATCGTCGGGCCCCCGGTGATGATGCACTTTGCCGCTTTGGAGGCGCTCAGCTGCGGGGTGCCGGAGGAGAAGATCTGGGTCTCGTTCGAGCGCAAGATGTCCTGCGCGGTGGGCAAGTGCGGCCACTGCCGCATCGACGAGACCTACGTCTGCCTGGAAGGGCCGGTATTCCCGTACACCGTGGCCAAAAACCTGCTGGACTAAGGGGAGGCATTGAGGATGAACTGCGATATCAACATCAAACAACTGCAAAAAAACTGCTGGCGGCAGTCCAAGGTGCCCGGTGAATTCATGCTGCAGCTGCGGGTGCCCGGCTCCCTGATTGAAGCCAAGCACCTGGAGCGGGTGATCTACATCGCTAACACCTGGGGCAACGGCCTCTTTCACGTGGGGATGCGCCACACCCTGAACGTCCCCGGCGTCAAGTACGAAAACATTCCGGCGGTCAACGCCTACATCAAAGACTACATCTCCCAGGTGGAAAATGAGATGTGCGGGGTGGAGATGGAGGAGTCGGAAAACGGCTACCCCACCATCGGCGCCCGCAACATCATGGCCTGCATCGGCAACCGCCACTGCATTCTCGCCAACTACAACACCCAGGAGCTGGCCAAGAAGATCGAGCCCCTCATCTTCCCCAGCCACTACCACATCAAAATCGGGATGTCCGGCTGCCCCAACGACTGCGGCAAGGGCCAGTGCAACGACTTCGGCATCATCGGCCAGACCAAGATGGACTACGTCTACGACCGCTGCATCGGCTGCGGCCAGTGTGTGGACGCCTGCAAGAAGCACGCCACCGGTGTGTTGAGCATGACCGAGGACAAAAAGGTCGCCAAGGACGCCTGCTGCTGCCTGGGCTGCGGCGAGTGCGCCGTGGTCTGCCCGGCCGGGGCCTGGGTGCGCCAGCCCAAGAAGTTCTTCCGCATCACCATCGGCGGCCGGACCGGCAAGCACACCCCTCGCCTGGGCAAGACCTTCATCAACTTCGCCACCGAAGAGGTGGTGCTGGGGGTGCTGGGCAACTGGCAGAAATTCTCCGCCTGGGTGCTGGACTACAAGCCCGTCTACATGCACGGCGGCCACCTGATCGACATGGCCGGGTACGAGAAGTTCAAGGAGATGATCCTCGACGGGGTGGAGCTCAACCCCGAGGCCAAGGTCGCCCAGCGGATCATGTGGGCCGAGAGCGAGATGCGGGGTCAAATCAACGTCATCCCCATCGGCGAGCACCCGGTGGCCGGCCCCCAGCAATAAAGGCGCACCGCGCCTTTATTGCTGTTTGGCAGCAAAGCTCTGCGCACAATGTGCGCAGTTTTGCAAAGGCAAAACCGCTTTGCAGCCTCGCTGCTGGGTAGGCTGTCGGATGCAGGAGCGCCCGGCAGAGGGGAGCAAGTTGCTTCCCCTCTGCGCCGGCCGGAAAGGGTGCTTTTTCCGGCACCCTGGGCCTGCCCTGTTTGGCAGCTCTCCTCCGTTCGCTCCGCTCGCGGTTTTGCTAAGGCAAAACCGGAGAGCAGCCCCGCTGCTGGGTGGGGCGTCGGATGCAAGGGCGCCCGGCCGAGGGGAGCAAGTTGCTTCTCCTCTGCGCCGGCTGAAAGGATGCTTTTTCCGGCACGCTGGGCCTGCGCTGTTTGGCAGCACTTTTCCCCTCACCCCTGCCCCGCCCGCGGGTTCGCTAGGGTGAAGCAGGAGAGCGGCTCTGCTGTTGGGTGGGGCGTCGGATGCAGGATCACCCGGCCTGGGGGAGCAAGTCCCTTCCCCCCGGCACCGGCGGGAAGGGATGCTTTTCCCGGGCGCGCTGAACACAACATCAAACAGTCCCCGCTGTGTTGGGCAGCACTTGGGCAAAGTCCAGAACGAACCGCCTGCCCTCCCCCCGCCCATCCAGGTCAGAAGGGATATCTTTCCCGGCAGGCGGACCCAGCCGCCGGGCTGCCGGCTGGGAGGAGTAAAAAGTTTTCCCTCGGCGCAAAAACGGCGTTCTACCGCCCCCGCGTGGGGCACTTTCAGACACATATTCGCGCGATCCACAAGGGCCAGGCGGCGACAGGCCGTTTGGCCCTTGTCTTTGCCACGCCGGCGGGCTTACAATAGAGAAAAGTGCCGCTTTCAAGTGCGGCCCTCCCCCCCGGCACACCCCCGCACAAACCCCACAAGAAGGAGGCTTCCCCTGTGAAACTCGTGATCGGCACCCGGGCCAGCCGGTTGGCCCTCATCCAAACCCAGTGGGTGGCAGACGCCCTTCGCCGCCAGGACCCGGCGGTGGAGGTGGAGATCAAGACCATCACCACCAAGGGCGACCGCATTCAAAACCTGCCCCTGGACCAAATCGGCGGCCAGGGCATCTTCACCCGGGCCATTGTCGCCGCCCTGCACAGCGGCGAAATCGACTTGGCGGTACACAGCCTCAAAGACATGCCCTCCGCCATGGAGGAGGGGTTGGACCTGGCCTGCATCCCCGCCCGGGAGGACCCGCGGGACGCCCTGGTGACCCGCCCTGGCATCGCCTCGCTGGAGGAGCTGCCCCAGGGGGCCAAAATCGGCTGCGGCAGCAAGCGGCGCATCTGCCAGCTGCTGGCCCTGCGCCCCGACTTGGAGATTTGCCCCATCCGCGGCAACGTGGACACCCGCCTCGACCGCATCGAAAGAGACGGGCTGGACGGCACCATCCTGGCGGTCTCCGGCCTGAAGCGGCTGGGGTGGGCGGGGCGCATCTGCCATCCCTTCTCCCCCGACGAGATGATCCCCGCCTGCGGCCAGGGGGCCCTGGGGCTGCAAATTCGCGCCGATGACCGGGCGGTGAAGGCCGCCCTGGCCCCCTTAGAAGACCCCCTGGCCGCCCGCCAGGCAGCGGCAGAGCGGGCCTTTCTCGCCGCCGCGGGGGGGAGCTGTCACCTGCCGGTGGGGGCCTACTGCCAGGTGGAGGGCGGCCGCTCCACCCTGCTGGGGATGCTGGGGACCGAGGACGGCCCCCTCTGGGTCGAGGGGCGGGAGAGTGCCCTTGCCGGGGAGGAGGCCGCGCTGGGCCGCCGCCTGGGCGAGCAGCTAAAGGCCCAATTGGCCCAGCGCCTGCGGGAGACAGACCGATGAGCGGGCTTGTCTCCATCGTCGGGGCGGGGCCGGGGGACCCCGGACTTTTGACCCTGCGGGCCGCCGACCGGCTGCGCCGGTGCGACTGCGTGGTCTACGACCACCTGGCGAGCCCCCGGCTGCTGGCCCTGACCCCCGCCGGCTGCGAGCAGATCTACGCCGGGAAGGAGGCGGGCAACCACGCCCTCCCCCAGGAGGCGCTCAACGCCCTTTTGGCGCAAAAGGCAAAGGAGGGCAAGCGGGTGGTCCGCCTCAAGGGGGGCGACCCCTACGTCTTTGGCCGCGGGGGGGAGGAGGCCCTCTACTTAAAGGGGGCGGGTGTCCCCTTTGAGGTGGTGCCGGGGGTGACCTCGGCGGTGGCGGGGCCCTGCTGCGCGGGCATCCCCATCACCCACCGGGGGCTCGCCACCTCCTTTCACGTCTACACCGCCGCCAGCCGCACTGGGGAGGACCCGGTGGACTGGGCCGCAGCGGCCCGGCAGGAGGGGACGCTGGTCTTTTTGATGGGCCTCTCCCAGCTGGAAAACACCTGCCGGAAGCTGCTGGAAAACGACCTGCCCCCCGACACTCCGGCGGCGGTGGTGAGCCGGGCCACCACCCCTTTACAGCGGACCGTCCGCGCCCCCCTGGGGGAGCTGGCGGCGGCGGTGCGGGCGGCCAAACTGCCCCCGCCGGCCATCACCGTGGTGGGGCAGGTGGCCTCACTGGGCGGGGCGCTGGACTGCTTTGAGGAGCGCCCTCTCTTTGGGCGCACGGTGGTGACCACCCGGCAAAAAACCCACGGCTTTGACCTCTCCGCCGCCCTGGAGGAGGCGGGCGCCCGGGTGGAGCGGCTGGACGCCATCCGCATCCGCCCCTGTCCGGGGGAGGACCTGCAGCGGGCCTTTGCCCGGCTGGGGGAGTACAGCTACCTGATCTTCACCAGCCAGAACGCGGTGCGCATCTTCCTGGAGGAGCTCCGCCGCTCGGGCAGGGATCTGCGCGCCCTGGCGGGGCCCTGCCTCTGCGCCGTGGGCCCCGCCACCGCCGCCGCCCTGGCCCGGGAGGGGTTGGCAGCCGACCTGACCCCGCCCCGCCACACCTCCGCCGGGCTGTGGGAGGTGCTGGAAGACCGGCTGGGGCCGGACGACCGGGTCCTCTACCCCCGGGCCAAAGCGGTGCGGGGAAAGCTGGGGGAATGGCTGCCCACCCGCTGCCCCACCGACCAGGTGGTCCTCTACGAGACATTGGAGGACGCCCGCGACCTGGGCGACGCCCTGACAGTCCTGCGGGGCGGGGAGGCCGATTACCTGACCTTCACCAGCCCCTCGGCGGTGGAGAGCACCCTGCGCGCCCTCGGCCCCGATTTTGCCCGCTGTCTGGCGGGCACCAAGATCGTCAGCATCGGCCCGGTGACCAGCGGCTGTCTGCGCGCCCACGGGCTGGAGCCGGCGCTGGAGAGCGGGCGCTGCACCGCCGAGGAGATGGCCCAGCTCATCGTCGAAGACAGCCGGGCCTAAACCTGTGAGGAGGAGATTTCCATGTCCTATTACCCGCTGATGATCCAGCTCGCCGACCGCCCGGTGCTGCTGGTGGGGGGCGGCCGGGTGGCCCGGCGCAAGGGCGACGCCCTCCTCTCTGCCGGGGCGGACCTGCGGGTGGTGGCCCCGGCCCTCTGCGACCAGCTGGCCGAACTGGCCGCGGAGGGCAAGGTCGCCTGGCGGCAGGGGGCGTTCGCCCCCGCCGACTTGGAGGGGGTCTTTCTGGCAGTGGCCTGCACCGACCGGCGGGAGATCAACGCCCGCGTCGGCGACCTCTGCCGGGAACGGGGGATCCTCTGCTGCCTCTGCGACGATGCGGGGCAGTCGGACGCCATCTTCCCCGCGGTGGTGAAGCGGGGGGCGTTTCAGCTGGCGGTCTCCACCGGGGGGCAAAATCCCGGCCTCGCCAGGGAGGTGAAAAAGCGCCTCGCCCGCCAGTTCGGGCCGGAGTACGCCGCCCTCTGCCAGGAGAGCGGCCAGGCGCGCCAGGCCATCCTCCGCGCCGCCCAGGGCGCCGAGCGGGAGGCCCTGTTGCGCCAGCTGGACAAAGCTGCCCTCGAGGGCACCGACCTCCCCGCCGAGGAGGACTGACCGCCCCTTCGGGGGCCGCTGGCCCCTCTGCGGCGACAGGCCGGGCGCGGCATTTCACAGGCAAAGGATCATGGCCTCGGGGCGGCAAAGGTCCCCGGGCAGAGAGAGGGCTCCCCTTCCGTTAGGAAGGGGAGCCCTCTCTGCGCCCGTCACGCCACCTCGAATTGGCTGCGATAGAGGGAGGCGTAAAAGCCGCCCCGCTTCAACAGCTCCGCATGGCTGCCCCGCTCCACGATATCGCCGTCGCGCACCACCAAAATCAAGTCGGCATTGCGGATGGTGGACAGCCGGTGGGCGATGACAAAGCTGGTCTTGCCCTCCATCAGCCGGGCCATGGCCCTTTGGATCTCCACCTCGGTGCGGGTGTCCACGCTGGAGGTGGCCTCGTCCAGCACCAAAATGGCCGGGTCGGTGAGCATGGCCCGGGCGATGGTCAACAGCTGCATCTGCCCCTGGGAGACCTTGGCGACCTCGCCGGAGAGCAGGGTGTCATACCCCTGGGGCAGGGTGCGGATAAAGTGGTCGCAGCAGGCGGCGCGGGCCGCGGCCACGATCTCCTCCCGGGTGGCGTCCCTCTTGCCGTAGGCGATGTTCTCGGCGACGGTGCCCTCAAAGAGCCAGGCGTCCTGGAGCACCATCCCCACGCGCCGGCGCATCTCGCGCCGGGGCAGGTCGGCGATGTTCTGCCCGTCGATGGTGATGGCGCCCCCGTCCAGCTCGTAAAAGCGCATTAGGAGGTTGACCAGGGTGGTCTTGCCGCCCCCAGTGGGGCCGACAATGGCCACCATCTCGTTGGGGCGCACCTCCAGGTCAAGGCCCTTGATGAGGGGTTTGTCGGGGGTGTAGCCGAACCGAACGCCCTGAAAGACCACCTGCCCCTGGGCAATGCCCTCCGTGCTGCCGTCCCCGTCCGGCCGCTCCTCCTCCTCGTCCAGCAGGGCGAAGACCCGCTCCGCCCCCGCAATGGCCGCCTGGAGGGAGGTGAGCACGTAGGCGGTCTCGGTGACCGGCTCGGAGATCTGGTTGACATACTGCAAGAAGGCCTGCGCGGTGCCCAGGGTGATGGCCCCCTTCAGGGCCATGCCGCCGCCCAAGATGGCGGTGGCGATAAAGCCCAGCTGACCCAGGGCGCGGATGGTGGGGTAGATGGCGAAGTCGGCGAATTGGGCGGCCCGCTGGGCGCGGTACTGCCGCTGGTTCAGCGCTTCCGCCTCGGCCAGCACGCGCTCTTGCTGGTTGAACAGTTTGACCACCCGGTTGCCCGCATAGACCTCCTCGACCTTCCCGGTCAGCGCGCCCACCGACGCCAAATTCTCCCCATAGGCCCGCTGGGCCAGAGTGGAGACGTACCCGGTGGCCACCATGCTGACAGCCAGGGAGAGCAAGACCACGAGAAAGAGGCCGGGGCTCAAAGACAGCATGACGGCGGCCGCAAACAGGATGGTGAAAACCGAGGAGACAAACTGGGGCAGGCCCTCCTGCATGGCGGCGGACACCTTTTCCAGGTCGTTGGTCACCCGGCTCATCACCTCGCCGGTCTTGTGGGTGTCAAAGTAGCGCAGCGGCAACCGGTGCAGCTTGGCGCTGATGTCCCTGCGCAAGGAGAGGGTCAGCTCCTCCCCCACGCTGGCGACCAGGTACTGTTGCAGGTAGGACAGCAGGCCGCTGAATATGGCCGAGGCGGCGATGAGGAGCACCGGCAGCCAGAGGGCCCGCGCCGCCGTCTCCCCTATTCCGGCAGAGCCGTCGTAGGTCCGGATGGCCGCCACCAGGCCGTCGATCCCCCTGCCCACAGCCAGGGGCAGGGCGGTAAAGGCGGCGGAGCCAAACAGCGTGGCCAGGACAATGGCGACCAGTTTCCCCTTCTGGCGGCCCAACCGGCTCAAAAGCCGCTTGGCAGTCGCCCTGGTGTTTTGGGGGATGTCCTCGCTGGACATCCTCCGCTTTTTCTCATTTTGTGCCATTAGGCCATCCCTCCTCTCTCTGCATCTGGCTCTCGGCGATTTCGCGGTAGGTGGGGCAGCGTTCCAGCAGCTCCCAGTGCGTCCCCCTGCCCACCAGCCGCCCCTGGTCCAGCACCAAAATCTGGTCGGCGTCCAGGACGGTGCTCACCCGCTGGGCGATGATGAGCTTGGCGGGCGCCGTCACGCTCTGGCGCAGGGCCCTGCGCAGGGCGGCGTCCGTCCGCCCGTCCAAAGCCGAAAAGCTGTCGTCGAAGAGGAGGATGTCGGCCCGCTTGACCAGCGCCCGGGCAATGGCCAGGCGCTGGCGCTGCCCGCCGGAAAAGTTGGTGCCGCCCTGGGCCACGGGGGCCTCTAGGCGCAGCGGCAGCTGTTTGACAAACGCCTCGGCCTGGGCGATCCGCAGGGCCTCCCAGAGCAGCTCGTCGCTGGCGCTGGCCCGGCCCATGCGCAGGTTCTCCGCGATGGTCCCGCCAAACAAAAACGCCTTTTGGGGCACACAGCCGATCCGCTCCCGCAGGTCCGACTGGGGGAGGTCGCGCAGGTCGACGCCCCCCAGCAGGATGCGCCCCGACTGGACGTCGTGGAGGCGGAGCAATAGGTCGGCCAGGGTGCTCTTCTCCGAGCCGGTGCTGCCGATGACGGCGGTGGTCTGGCCGGGTTTTAGGGAAAAGGACAGGTCGCGGATGACCGGCTCCTCGGCCCCCTCATAGAAAAATGTCACCTGTTCAAATTCCACCGCGGCGGACGCGGGCAGGACCGCTGTGGGGAGAATGTTCCGGTCGCAGACGGCGGGCTCGGTGTCCAGCAGCGCCCGGAGGCGATCCAGGCAGGACCGCGCCTTGGGCAGGGCGGTGAGGACCGAGGCCGCCATGATGAGGTAGGCCATGGTGAGGGTGGAGTACTCGGCCACGGCGGTGATCTGCCCCACCGCCATGCCGCCGCCCAGGGAGAGGGCCCCGCCCACCCCCAGAACGACCGCCATCAGTCCCCCCATCAGCAGCCACACCACCGGGTTGACGACGGCGAACAGCCGGTTGAGGCGGATCATGTGGCCGGCGTAGTCCCCATAGGCGGCGCCCGACCGCTCCTCCTCGTACTGCTCGTTGCCAAAGGCGCGGATGACCCGCACCCCGGTGACCATCTCCCGCACCACCCGGTTGATGCGGTCGAGCTTGGTTTGAATGCTGCGGGAGAGGGCGTTGGACTTTTTGAGGATCGCGGCGGTCAGCACCAGCAACACCGCCATAAAGCCCAGTTGGATCGCCGCCATCACGGGGCTGATCGCAGCGGTCATGACGACGGAGACCACCACCAGGATGGGCGCTGGAACCACCATCTGAAGCACCATGCCCATGGTCCTTTGCAGGTTGATGATGTCCGAGGTGGTGCGGGTGATCATGGAGGAGACGCCCACCGCGTCAAACTGCTGCACCGAGAGCTGCTGGCTCTTTTGAAGAAGGAGCGAGCGCATCTCCAGCCCAAAGAGGGCGGAGAGATCGCTGGTGACCCAACTGCCCGCCGCCGCAATGCCTGTGGACAGAGCGGTGACACCCAGCATCTGCGCCCCGATGCGGTAGACGGCGCCCATGTCGCCCTGCAAAATGCCCCGGTCCACAATACTGGCCACCAGGGCGGGGATGAGCAGCGTGCCCACCACCTGCCCCAGCAGCAACACAAGGGCCAGGGCCACCTTGCCCCTGTGCCGCAGGAGAAACTGTTTTACATTGCCCATGGAGAGCCTCCCTTCGCCGGCCTTGTATTTTTTCCCGGCAAGGGGTATCATAAACCTTGAAGTCGCTCCAATGTCAACCGCTGTACTGTGAATTTTTTGTGAGGTGCCTATGGGCCAGAAAAAACAGCTCTCCATCCTAGAATTTTCCCGGCTGACGGGAATTGCGCGGGACAACCTGCGCTTTTACGACCGGATCGGCCTCTTAAAGCCGGCGCTGCGGGGGGACAACGGCTACCGCTACTACACCCGTCACCAACTCGGCTCCGCCTACCTGATCAGCAGCTTGCGGCTGTTGGGGGTGGGGCTGGAGGAGATCCGGCGGTACTCCGCCGACCGGACGCCGGACAAGATGCTGGCCCTGTTTGCCGACCAGGAGGCGCGCATTCAGGCGGAGATTGCCAGGCTGCGGGAGGCCAGCGAAATCATGGAGCGCTACGCCAACATGGCGCGGGAGGCCCTCTATCACCGCGAAAGCCAGTTTTTGGTGGAGGAGCGAAAGCGGGAGCGCATCTTCCTCTGTCCGCCAACTCCCGCCGTCGCGGACACCGATGAGGCGGAGATCCTCGCTTATGAGTGCGCCATCGGCCACGGGATCAATCCGGGCTATCCACTGGGCGCGTTGATCCCCCGAGAGGGCTTCCCCCCCGCTGCCAAAAACCCGCCTTACCGCTACTATTTTATGGCCGGGCAAGGCGGAAACGCCTGGAAGCCGGCCGGCCTTTACGCCGTGGCTTACGCGATGGGCAAAGGGGACGACGCGCCGCACCTCTGCCAGCAGCTGTTGGACTTTGTGCGGGAGCGGGGGTTAACGGTGGCTGGGGACGCCTATGGGCAGTATCTGCTGGACGACCTGGCAGTCCAGACCCCCGAGCTGTACTGCAGCCGCCTTGAAATCTTGGTGGAGCGACGAGCAGGCGAAGGCTGACCGCGGCGTCACCCCGCCTCTTCGCCCCGGGCCCTTTTAGGGAGAGTGGCGGACGGGGGCGCGCCGCCCGCTGGACAGCTTTCCCCCCTGCCTTTTCGATCGGGGGCGGCAAAAGGGCAGGGGCGGCGGGTATAAAAAAGGGGGCCCCTTTGCTTTTCCCCGGCGCCGTGGTATACTGATAGGCAAGCAAAAGGGCTGCTCTGCCAGCCCTTTTTGAACGAGACAAGGGATGTGACGACCGATGAAGAAAAACACCAAGATCCTCCTGTCGGTGCTGGCGCTGCTGGTGGCCGTGGGGGTCCTGGCAGGGGTCTACCTGGCCCTGCGCCCGGGCACCCAGACCGGGGCCAAAGCGGTGGTGGTGACGGTGGCCGCCGGGGAGAAGAGCGACGAGCACACCCTGCACACCGACGCCGAGTACCTGGGCCAGGCTCTGCTGGACGCCGGGCTGGTGAAGGGAGAGGACGGCCCCTACGGCCTCTACATCACCGAGGCGGGCGGCGTTCCCGCCGACAGCGCCAAGCAGCAGTGGTGGTGCCTGACCAAGGGCGGCGAGCCGGTGAGCACCGGGGTGGACACCACCCCCATCGCCGACGGCGACCGGTTTGAGCTGACCCTCACCACCGGCTACTGATGCGCCCGGCCCCCCGCCTCTCCCCCCGGCCGTTGGTGGTGACCGCCCTGCTGGCGGCCATCCTGCTGCTGGCGCAGATCAGCCTCTCCTTCCTCCCCAACATCGAACTGGTGACCCTGCTGCTCCTCTGCTACACGGCGGTCTTTCCCCTGCGGCAGGTGTTGGGGGCAGTGTTGGTCTTTGACCTGTTGGAGGGGATCCTCTACGGCTTTGGTCTCTGGTGGGTGATGTACCTCTACGTCTGGCCCATCTGGGTGATCCTCTCCCTGGCGCTGCGGCGCACCTCCTCCGGATTGGTGCGGGCGGTGGCAGCCGGGGGGTACGGCCTCTGCTTCGGGGCCCTCTGCGCCCTGCCCTACCTGGCCTTTGGCCCGGGGGCGGCCCTGGCCAACTGGGTCTCGGGCATCCCCTTCGACATCGCCCACTGCGCCGGCAACTTCCTCACCACCCTGCTGCTCTACACCCCCCTGGTCAAGGGGCTCTCCCTGCTGCAGCGGCAGGGAGAGGGGATCGCTGTAAACGGAGACAAACAGCCGTAGCTGGCCCCCCACTCCACCCAAAAAGTCAAATTAAAAACGCGCGGCAAAAAGAGGCCCCCGATGTAGGAGAAACGCTACATCGAGGGGCCTCTCTGCAAAAAGGCAGAAGTGAGGGCAAGGATGGGAAAAGCCGGCGCAAACGGGCAAGCTGTCAGGGGGCGGGATCGGCGCCCTTCGCGCCGGAGCATTTCTAGCCGGGCGCCGTTTCCACTCGCCCCACCTGCGCGGGGGACAGCGCCGCAGTGGGCAGCGGCCGGAAAAGCACAAACCCTTTCATTCCCCCATCTGCGAGCGGTTCGGCGACGGCGGCCGACGCTATGTCCCCTGCCGCAGATCTCGATTTGTGTACCCGCGCGCAGGACGGCGGGGCAGCGACTTTCCCGCCGCTCGGCCCGCTCCAATTTCACTCCCTGCACCCGCGTGGAGTGTGGCGTTTGGCCGCTTGCCGGCGTTGGGGGCGACATAGGGATTTTGCTCCACCTGCCTGCGCGGGGTATGACCGACTCCCCTTGAGGTGCAGGTGGGGCTCCGGTTTCGATCCCCCCAGCCCCTGGGACAGTTTGAGATAGGGAAAATGGGCCGGGCAGGCCGGGGCTATCTCTCCCCCAGCGCCTCCAAAATCGAAATCAGGTCCTGCGCCGCAGGGGAACAGGCCCGCCCTTCGGGGAGGATGTAGGAAAAGCTGCGGCTGTAGGATTTGTGGGCGGGCAGCTCCACCAGCTCGCCGGAGGCCAACTCCCCCTCCACCACCAGCTGGGAGAGGACGGTCACCCCCAGCCCCTGCTTGACCATCTCCTTGATGGCGTAGTTGGAATTGCAGACGGCGGTGTGCTCGACGAGGATGTTGTTGGACTCGGTGAAGGCGCGCAGGTACTGTTCGGTGCCCGAGCCCTTCTCCCGGGTGACCCAGGGCAGCTTTCCCAGCAGGCTGGCCGAGAAGCCGGGGACCCGCTGGGCCACCTGGGGCGCGGCCACCAGGATCATCCGGTCGGTGAAAAAGTCGATCCGGCGGAAGTTGTGGTGGATGTTGCGCCCCTCGATGAGGCCGATGTCCACCCGCCCCTCTGCCAGGGCGTCGCAGGTCTGGCGGGTGTTGGCGATCTGCACCTCCACCACCACCTGGGGCCAGCGCTGGGCGTACTGCTCCAGCAGCCGGGGCAGCAGGAAGTTGCCGATGGTCTCGCTGGCGCCGATGCGCAGCCGCTCCTCCCCCTGGCGGCGGCAGGCCTCCACCTCCTCAAAGGTCTGGCCCAGCAGGGCCAATATCTCCTTGGCCCTGCGGTAGACCACCTCGCCCTCGGCCGTCAGCTCCACCTGTTTGGAGTTGGCCGAGCGCGTCAGCAGCGTCACGTTGCCGAAGAACATCTCCACCTTTTTCACCTGCTGGCTGATGGTGGGTTGGGAGAAGTTGAGCTTCTTCCCGGTCTTGGTAAAATTCTTGCTCTCCGCCACGTCGACGAAGGTCCTCAGCTCTTCAAACATGCGATCCCCCCTGGCCGGGCCGGCGGCCCGCCCCTCTCTCTTTGCCTCTCTGCCCCGCTGTCCCTTTTGCCTGCGGGGTGCGGCCGAAAGCCCGGCCTTTTTTCTATCATAGCACGCTTTCCCCCTTTTCTCAAACCCCTTTCGCCCCGCCCAAAGGGGGACATCTTCTCCCCCTGCGCCGCATATCCCTTGTAAGAGAATCAGTCGAAAAGGGGGCGGTCGGGTGGCGACGGCAGAGAGGAAGAATTGGGCCCGGCCGCTCTACAGCGCCGCCGCCCTCACCGCCCTGGGGCTGGTGCTCAAGACCATGAGCATCGGCTTTAAGATCTACCTGTCGGGGATCATCGGCTCCCAGGGGATGGGGCTCTACCAGCTGGTCTTCTCCCTCTTCGGGTTTGCGGCCACCCTGGCCATGTCCGGCGCCCAGCTGGGGGTGACCCAGCTCTGCGCGGCCGCCATCGCCCGCCGGCAGTTCTCCACCCTGCCCCGGGTGCTGCGGCGGGCCGGCCTCTACGCCCTCTCCCTGGGCTGCCTCACCGGGCTGGGCGGGTGGGCCCTGGCCCCCCGGCTGGGGGCGCTTTTGGGAAACGATCAGACGGTGTACCCCTTTCGCCTGCTGGCCCTGGGACTGCCCTTTTTGGCGCTCTCCGCCTGTCTGCAGGGATACTTTTTCGCCGGCTCCAAAATCGTGCAGGGCACTCTGGCCAACGTGGTCAAACGGCTGTGCAAGATGGGGCTCACCGCCCTCCTCTTTTCGTTGCACCCCCCCGCCGGAGCGGCCGAGGCGGTGGCGACGGCCTGCTTTGCCTCCACCTGCGGGGAGGTGGGGGGCTGTCTCTACCTGGGGGCCCTCTACTGGCGGGGCCGCCGCGACCTGCCTCCCGACCGGGGACCCGCCTGGGACGGCGGCTCCCTGGGGCTGGCCTTTCTGCGCATCTGCATCCCGGTGGCCCTCTGCTCCTACCTGCAGAGCGGCTTCAACACCCTGGAAAATACCCTGGTGCCCCAGGGGCTGCAACAGAGCGGGACCAGCGCCGAGCTGGCCCTCTCCCAGTACGGGGTGTTGGGGGGGATGGTGCTCCCCCTCCTCTCCTACCCGGGGGCGCTGCTGGCCTCCTTCTCCATGCTGCTGATCCCGGTGGTGGTCAAGCTGCACACCCTGCAAAACACCCGCAAGCTGGAGGAGCTGATCGTGGCGGTGGTGCGGCTGACCCTCCTCTTCTCCTGCTTTGTCACCGGGGTCTTTCTGGTCTTTTCCGACTCGCTGGCGGCCATCTTCCCCACCGGGGAGGGGGTCTCCGCCTTCTTGCAGGCCCTGGCCCCGCTGGTGCCCGTCCTCTTTCTCGACCACGCGGTGGACTGCGTCCTCAAGGGGATGGGGGAGCAAAACCGGCTGCTCTGGCACAATATCGCCGACATGGCCCTCACCGCCGCGCTGCTGGTGCTCCTCCTCCCCCGCTTCGGCATCCGGGGGTACATCGTCACCCTCTACCTGCCCTCGGCCCTCAACACCGGGCTGGGGCTCTGGCTGCTCTGCCGGCGCACCGAGGTGGTGCCCCGCTGGGGGCTGTGGGTGGTCCGCCCCCTGGCGGCGGCCCTGCTGGGGTGTGCCGGGGCCCGGCTGCTGCTGGGCCCCCTGCTGGCGGGAGGCGCCTCCCCCGGCCAGCTGCCTGCGGCCATCGGATCGTCGCTGGCCCTCTTTCTCCCCCTCTGCCGCCTCTCGGGCTGTGCCAAAAAGGCCGACTGGCAGACCCTGCGGCGGCTGTTGGGCAAGCCGGAGCGGCCGCCCAAGGGGAGGGCAAAATAGAGCCCCTGCATTTCTTCCCTTCGGTTTTGCCGCAAACAAGAGGCCATAAAGTCGTGCCGTCGCGCGGCTTTGCGGTCTCTTCCCCCTTTTTCTAAAGCGCGCCTAAATTCGCTTCCACCAAGCGGGAGATAAGAAAGCAGCAGGACCAGCGGGCAGCGGCTTTGAGGGCATGCCGGACTTCAAGGTCTACAAAACGGCCTTTTCGGCTGCCGACCTCTCGGCAATTCCGATGGGGCGCACCGGCCTCTCCCAGATGGTGCGGGGCAATAGCAATGGGAACGGCAATGAGCTGGCAAACGCCCCCGCAAAGGGCAAGCGCTTCATCCCCGCCGGCCGGACCGGAGAGATCGCGCTGCGGACAGACCAACTCTCCATCGATTCGATCCCCTGGCCGGGCAACCAAAACACCCGCCCCTATTAAAGCGGCCCTGCAGGGCGACCGGCTCCTCCCGTTTGACTGCCTGGACCGCCACGGGAACCGCACCGGACCGCCGAATCGCACCAGCTTGCGCTCAAAAGTGGCCGCTGGCACCTGTAGCCTACTGCCGCAAGCGGGGGGATCTCCGCCTGTCCCGGCTGCCCCGCGCCGCCGACTTGCAGGTGGAAGAAGAGCGGTTCGCGCCGCGAGACTGCCCTCCGCCGATTTTGGATTTTTCGGAAGCGCTGGAGAGGGTACAGGCGAGGATGGAGGTCCGCCTCCACCGGTCGGCGGTGGAGTGGGCGCTCGACTTTTGCAGTTGCGAAGACATAGGGCCCGACGGCGACGAGCACTCCATTGCCGCCTTCCCGTCTGTGGAGAGCGCGCGCCACTACCGCACCCTGCTCAGCTTTGGGGACGCGTGCGAGTGCTCGGGCGCGCGATATGGCCGCCATCTGCGGGGGCGATCGGGGGTTCCCCTCTTTTGCCCCCAACCGGGTGCGCCCCTGCCGCCCCGCCGCCCGAGGGGCACTCTGCCCGCGCGGCAACAAAAAATTTTTCCTCTCCTGGCAGCCGTCTGTCCGGGATAGTTGTGCGACAGCGGCGCATACTAGAGGGGAAGCGTCTTCACTTCAACAAAAAACAAGACGGAGGGAATCACTATGAACTGCCATGCCAACCACTGCATCAAATGCACCGTTCAGCAGTGCAAAAACCACTGCGCCAACGAGGACTACTGCGCCCTGGACTGCATCACCGTCGGGACCCATGAGCTCAACCCCACCATGGACCAGTGCACCGACTGCAAGTCCTTTGAGCTGAAGTAGCTCTCTCCCCTCGCTTGCAGGGCGGCTTTTGCCGCCAAAAAACGCCCTCTGCCGACAAAATCCCCGGCAGAGGGCGTTTTTCACTTGGGTATCGGCGCGCTAGCGCAGGGGGACCGCCTTCTCGTAGACGGCCATGAACCGCGGGGTCACCCGCTTGTCCAGGTGGTATTTTCCAAAAAACCACTGTCCCAGCTGCAGCCGCTTTTGCACCTGGTCCAGGTAGAGGCCGTAGTAGCCGTCGGGCTTGGCCTCCAAATCGAGGAAGGCGGCGATGGAGTAGGGCGGCTCGTAGGAGACCACGCAGTCCACCCGCTGCCCCTCCAACCTGGCCAGGACGGCGTCCAGCTCCTCCTTCTTGGGGAGCTGGTCCTCGTAGAGGGTGCGGTCGACAATGTCGCAGTCCAGCGCCTCGCCCCCGCCGAAGGCCAGCAGGGTCTTCTCCCCCAGGCGGTAGGTCTCGCCGGTGAGCAGCTGGTAGAGGTTGCCCGATATCTGCCGCGCCCGGCCGCCGGCGTACCCCACCTCGGGGTACTGGCGCAGCAGGTCGTAATTTTCATTGGCGCCGGGGACAAAGAGGGTGTGGTGCTTGCGCTTGCCGATTTTTTGCAGGAGCTTCTCCTCTTTTTTGCCGCCCTCCCACACAAAGCCGAAGTCGCCGCAGACCACCAGCACGTCGCCCTGTTTGAGATGGCGGATCTCCTTGCGCTCAAAGCGCCGGTAGTCGCCGTGGGTGTCCCCCGTCAGATAGAGCATCCCTAACCCTTCTCCCCCCGCCGCGAGCAGCGGCCGGTTTTTCCGCGCCGCGGCAGAATTAAGATTGATTTCATTGTTTTTTGCCGGTCTGTTTGGTATACTACATTAGATAAGACGCCGGCAGACCGGCCCCGCCGCAGAGGGCGGCGGAGCCGGCGCTGGTTTTATAATACAATACTTAGAGGGCAGATGTCTAGATGAAACAAAAATTTGCGCGGGTTCTCACCGCTTTCGCAGTCGCCTTTACCCTATTTCTCCCCACCTTCCCGGCACAGGCCGCCGTCTACGAGCCGGACTTCGAGATGGACAGCGCCCAGGAGGGGATCCTCCTCCTGTCCCTGGACACCGGGCAGGTGCTCTTTGAGCAAAACGCCGACACCAAGATGGCGCCGGCCTCCCTCACCAAGATCATGACCACCATCCTCGCCCTGGAAAATACCGAGAACTGGGAGGAGGAGACGGCCACCGCCCCCGACTACATCTACGACGAGTTTGTGGGGCTCAACGTCTCCACCGCCAACATCTTGCGGGGGGAGCAGCTGACCATCCAGCAGCTGGTCTACGCCATGATGCTGCAGTCGGCCAACGAGGGGGCCAGCGTGGTGGCCGACCACTTCGGGGGCGGCAGCATCGACAAGTTCTGCCAGATGATGAATCAAAAGGCCACCGAGCTGGGCTGCACCAACACCCACTTTGTCAACCCCCACGGCCTGGACGCGGACAACCACTACTCCACCCCCCGCGACATGGCCAAAATTGCCCAGTACGCCCTCTCCCTGCCCAACTTTTCCGAGGTGTGCGAGTCCACCCGCTACACCATCCCCCAGACCAACAAGCAGGGCCCCCGCACCCTGGTGACCACCGTGCTGATGCAGGACCGCATCCGCGGGGGGGAGGGCGTCTACTCCCCCTACATCAAGGGGATCAAGACCGGCACCACCGACAACGCCGGCCGCTGCGTGGTGACCCGCTACCAAAACAATGGCAAGGACTTCTTGCTGGTGATCATGGGCGCCCCCATGGAGGGCACCCAGAACAAAGCGTTTTTGCTGGCCAACAAGCTCTTCTCCTGGGCCGACAAGAACTTCACCCTCAAGACCCCCCTCAAGGAGGGGGAGGCCGTCCACCAGGTCAAGGTGGCCCACTCCTTCCAGACCGACAACCTGCTGCTCCAGGCCGGGTCGGATGTGAGCCTGCTGATGCCCACCAGCGCCGACGAGTCGTCGGTACAGCTGGTGGTGACCCTGGACAGCGAAAAGGTGGCCGCCCCGGTGGAGAAGGGGCAGAAACTGGGCACCGTCACCCTCAAGCTGGGGGGCGAGCCCATCGGCGAGACCACCCTGGTGGCCGCCGAGTCGGTCAAGCGCTCTACCCTGCTGTGGGTGGTGGACTCCATCAACGGCCTGCTGGCCACCACCGCCGCCAAGGTGATCCTCGTCCTGCTGGGGCTCGCAGTGGCCGCCTATGTAGTCTACGTGGTGCTGGCCATCCGCCGGGAGAAGAAGAAGCGCCGGATCAAGCGCAACCGAAAGTACAAGATGTAAATCAAAAAAGAGGGGGCCCGAAAGGGCTCCCTCTTTTCTTGCGCATGGGTTATTTGCCAAAGGAGGAGAACAGCTCCACCAACAGCTCGCCGAACTTCTCCCGGTCCATGGACATGGCCACGGTGGTGTTGGGGGCGGGGGCGTCGTCGTGGTGGAAGGCGCGGGTGTCGGTGACGGTGCAGCCGGCGGAGAGGCCGCCGGTGATGTCCACCTCCACATAGTAGCGCTCGGTCTTCACGATTTCCGGGTGGAGGATGTAGGCCACCGGCACCGCGTCGAAGATGATGCTCTCGCCCACGGTGAAGCCCCGCAGCAGCTCGTTGCCGTAGGCCACGGCGGTGGGGTTGCCCAGCTCGATGAGCCGGTGGGCGTGGTCGGGGTTCACCCGGGCATCCTCGCAGACTTCCAGCCCACACATGACGATGGGCACCCCCGACTTGAAGACCATGTGGGCGGCCTCCGGGTCGACATAGATGTTGAACTCCGCCGAGGGGGTGGTGTTGCCGCTGTACACCGAGCCGCCCATGATGACCATCTCTTTGATTTTTTCCTTGAGCTCGGGGTGGGCCGCCAGCAGCACGGCGATGTTGGTCAGGGGGCCCAGGGGGATCAGGGTGATGGGCTCGTCGCTCTCCCGCAGGATGTCGGCCATGAACTCCACCGCGCCGCGGGGGTCGGGGGCGATGTCGGGGTCGCCCAGCTCATCCATCATGTGGGTGGGGTGGCCGTGGGTGTAGAGGGGCCGCAGCAGGGGCTGGGCCGCACCCACGGCGTAGGGGACCGAGGGGTCGGTGATGGACAGGGTGCGCCTGGTGTTGAGCAGCACGTCGGGCAGGGTGTAGTTGCCCGCCACAGTGGTGACGCCCTTGACCTCCAGGCGGTCGCTGGCGATGGCCATGGCGATGGCAAAGGCGTCGTCAAAGCCGGTGTCGCAGTCCAGCAGCACGGGGATCTTGTTCATATCGTTTCTTCCTCCTCTTTTTCTCGCAAAATGGAATCCAAAATTAAGTATAGCGGTTCTCCCGGCGGAAAACAACGGCCCGCCAAAACTTCGGCAGATGGTGCACTTTTCCGCCCCCTCTTTTGTGCCAGTTGCCGACACCCCCTCCCCCACACAGGGGGAAAGCGGGATGTTTTCCTTTCCTTCTCTATTGGTCAATTCCACAAAAAAAGAGGTACTTTCCTGTGCAAATGCGTCAACACAGCGGGGCCAATCGGTGGTATACTGAAAACTGTATGAAATGACTTGTCGAGAAGGGAGGCGCGCCTATGGCGCTGCAAAACGATCTGACCCGGGGCAGGGTGCGGGGGCACATCCTCCGCTTCGCCCTGCCCCTCATTGTGTCCAACCTCTTTCAGGCCCTCTACAACGCGGTGGACATGTTCTTTGTGGGCCGCTACACCGGCACCGCTGGGCTGGCTGCCGTGTCGGTCAGCGGGCCGATCATGAACATCATGATCATGACCATCACCGGCCTCTCCATCGGGGTGTCGGTGATGATCGCCAGCTATGCCGGCCGGGGGGAGGACGGCGAAGTGGTGCAGGCCGCCGGCACCTCCATCGCCCTCTATCTGCTGCTGGCGGCGGCGGTCACCGCCCTGGGCATCCTCTTCACCCCGCAGATCCTGCGGCTGGTGCAGACCCCGGCCGAGGCCTTTGACCAGGCGGTCGCCTACCTGCGCACCATCTTTGCCGGCATCGTCTTCATGTTCGGCTACAACTTGATCTGCGCCTTTCAGCGGGGGTTCGGCGACTCCCGCTCCAGCATGATCTTTGTGCTGGTGGCTACCGTGACCAACATCGTGCTGGACTTTGTCTTTCTGCGCTTCTTCCAGCTGGGGGCCTTTGGGGCCTCGCTGGCGACGGTGATCTCCCAGTCGGTCTCCTTTTTCATGGGGGTGGCCTACTTCCGCCTCAACCGGCACGTCATCACCTTTCACCCCAAGACCATCCGCATCTCCCGGCCCCACCTGAAGCGGCTGCTCCACCTGGGGCTGCCCACCGCCGCCCAGCAGCTGCTGCTCAACGTGGCCATGACCACCTTCAGCGGGCTGGCCAACAGCTTTGGGTTGCAGGCCAGCGCGGCCTACGGCATCGGCATCAAGATCGACAGCTTTGCCATGTTGCCCAGCGACGCCATCAACGCCTCCATGTCCTCCTTCTCCTCGCAAAACCTGGGGGCCGGCAAACCCGAGCGGATCACCGAGGGCCTCAAGGAGTCGATGAAGCTGGCCCTCCTCATCGCCGCCGCGGTGGCCGCCATTGTCGCCCTCTTCGGCAGCCGGATCGCCGGGATCTTCAACGGCGACCCGGCGGTGCAGGAACTGGCGGGCAGCTATCTGCGGCTCTCCTGCCTCTCCTACTTCGGCTTCGCCACCGTCCACCCCCTCATCGGCTTTCTGCGGGGGACCGGCAACTCGATGGTCAACTTCTACAACGTCTTCCTCTCCCAGTACGCCGTGCGCATCCCGGTGGCCTTTCTCTGCACCCGGCTGATGGGCTTTTCGGGGATCGCCGTCGCCGTGATCATCGGGCCCATCGTCTCCACCCTGCTCTATGCCTGGTACATTGCCAGCGGCCGCTGGAAGCGCTCATCCGAGGCCAGAGAGGGGTTGGCCCTGGCCGAAAAGCGGAGGGCGCAGCCGGGCGGTTGACCGCCCCCTCCCCTTGAAAGGAAAAAATAACACTTAAAAAATGTCATTGACGGGCCAACCTGTTTTCAGTATGATAAAAGACAATAGAAACGATCAGCCCAGAGGGGGGAGAGCGGATGGAGCGAGTCATTGCCCAGCTGCAGCAGGAAAATGAGCGGTTGGCCCAGCTGGCCCAGCGGGACTGGCTGACCCACCTCTACAACCGCATGGCCACCCAGGAGAAGGTCGACGAGGCCATCGCCCAGCGGCAGACCGGCTTGCTGCTGGTCATCGACGTGGACCAGTTCAAGCAGATCAATGACCGATTCGGCCACATTGCGGGCGACCAGGTGCTGCAGCAGATCGCACAGGTGTTGCGCTACCTGGCCTTTAAAAGCGACATTGTCGGCCGGGTGGGGGGCGACGAGTTCGTCCTCTACATGCCACTGGAACAGGACGAGCGGTTTGTCAAGGAGCGGGCCCGCCAAATCAAGGCCCGGCTGCGGGAGATCCCCGTCGGGGGCGCCAGCTTCCCCCTCACGGCCAGCGTCGGCGGCAGCCTCTACCAGCCCGGCGACGACTACCAGAGCCTGTTTGACCGGGCCGACCAGCACCTGTTGGAGGAAAAGCGCCGCCGCAGGGGCCGCGCCGCCAAACCCGCCCGGGGAGGGCGGGACGGCATCGCCATCGACATGCAGCTGATCCGGGAGGAGCTGGCCGAACAGCAGCCGGCCCCCGGCGCCTACTGCCAGGACTACGAGACCTTTCAGCGCATCTACCGGTTTGTCGAGCGCCGCCTGCAGCGGGTGGCGGGAAGTGTTTACGTCATCCTCATCACCCTCACCGACGGGCGGGGCGACTACCCCGCCCTCGCCGACCGGGGGGCGCAGATGGACACCCTCAAAGAGGTCATCCTCCACTCCCTGCGGATGGGGGATGTCTTTACCCAGTACAGCAGCTGCCAATTCCTCATCATGGCGTCCGATCTCGAGGCGCGGGACATCGACGTGATCACCGGCCGCATCTGCGAGCACTTCTACCGGGCCGTCGGCAGCGAAGACCTGTTGCTGCACCACTGCTACCCCCTGCAGCCCGCCCAAAAACAGGCGAGAGAGGGCTAAAACCTGAAATCTGAACACGGCAAAGAAGGGCCGCCGTCCATCGAGGACGGCGGCCCTTTTGTCGTTGGCGAAAACCACTGCCCCTGCCGGTGAGGGCATGTAAAAAGCGTTTGCCGCAAGTGCCGGGCGAAGCGGGCTGTCAGCAGACAGTGGGGCGGTCAAAAGAGAGGGGAGCAAGAAGGCAAACTTGTCCATCTGCGGTTGCAAGGCAGGCGGCGCAGGTGATACAAAATTCCGCCGCCCCTTCAAACGCCCGCTGATACTCGGCCCTTATGGGGCCGGATCTATCCCCCGGTTTTACTGGCGGTTGTGGCCTACAGATTTTACGCCCCGATCCCCCCGTTCTGCCGGGAGAGGCAAATCGACCTTGACGTAAAATCTCTTGAAGGGAAGGGCGCTGAAGGGGCAACAGAAAGGCGGCCTTTGGCGAGCGATGGCAGGAGATGTTGCCCTAAATCACCGCTGGCAGCGGGTGCAATGCCATCACAAGCGATGCCCCTTGAGGGGCAGGGCCCGTGTGACGCCCCTTTCAGACCGGCACACGCCGCCTGTCCCGCTGGCCCTTTTGATTCACCCCTGCGGCGCGGTGGTCAGCCGGTAGAGGGTGTAGCGGCAGGCGCTCTCCCCTTCCCCATCCCCCAGCGAGCGGGTGACGACCCAGAGGGCCAGGCCCTCCCCGTCCTTTAGGGGAACGGCCTGCCAGTCGTCGGACAGGGGGATCGGCAGGGTGAGGAACCGCTCCCCCTCGCGGTCGTAGAGCCAGAGGGGGAGCCGCCCCTTCTCATCTCGCTGATCCCAGCAGAGCAGCCCGTCCGCCGACAGCACCGGGGCAGAACTGGAGACGCCGCTCCAGCCCATATAGCTGGCGAAGAGGGGGGTGAACGCCCCGCCCTGAAGGAGGCACCAGCCGTCGGAGATCCGCTCTGTTAGGTCGACGCCCGCGGCCCGCAACACGACCAGATCGCTGCCGCCGCCCTGAAGCCCCGCCCCCTGTCTGAGGAGGCTGTGCTCCCGCCTGTCAAAATCGGTGGACACCGCCAGCGCGCCGTCCTCCCCCGTCCCGATGCTGTACCAGCGGGAGAAGGCGTCGCCGGGCAGGGTCTCCAACACCGTCCCGTCCAGCCGCACCAGCCGCACCAGTCCCTCCCCTTTTTGATAACAGCAGACCTGGCCGCCGCGGAGGATGGGGGCATAGCCGCCCTCCAGCAGGGTGGTCACCGCCCCGCTTTTCAGGTTGCAGCGCAGGAGGACGGTGTCGGGAAAGGGGCTGCGCTCCGGGTCGAACGCCCCCTCTTCCTCCCGTATGGCGCAGAAGTAGAGGGCGTCTTCCGCCAGCAGGTACCGCTCCCCCCAGGTGCCCCAGAGGGTGTTCTCCGCCCCCTCCTCGGGGAAATCGTAGAGAAGGCGCACTTCTCCCCCCTGCAGGTTGCAGCTGTACAGCCGCCTCTGTCCCACCGGGCCCAAAACGACCCCCAGGGAGACGGTGAAGAAAAGCCGCTCCTCCGACAGGGCGTTCAGGGTGATGACCACCGTATTGCTCTCGGAGTAGGGAGAGGTTTCCGGCGGGATGAGATAGGTGAACTGGTCGGAGAAGAGCAGGCGCTGCCCCCGGCCGGTGGCCCGGTTCAAGCGCCAGACCGCCGTCTTGGTGAAGTAGGAGCGGTCGCTGCGGGTGCCGTAGACCCAGTCCCCCTGGACGGCAAAGGGGGAAAAGCCGTCCCAGCCGCTGCTGTCGTCCAGATGGAACTCGGTCGCCGTGACCGACCCGTCGGGGAAGGCGCTCTCCCACCCCTCCCAGGGGGCGTAGCAGATAAGGCCTGTCCTCTCCTCCAACACCGCCTCCCCGGCCCCGGCCAGAAAGGCCGCCACCGCAGGGGGCGAGCGGAGGAGGGAGGGCACCTCTTCCATGGGGGCCGGTCCATTCGGCGGGGCGGCGGATTCGCCCGCCCCGCCGCAGCCGGTGAAGATGAGACAGGCGGCCAGGGCCAGCAGACCGGCCCGCTTGGCGGCGGTGTAGGTGGCGTGGGTGCTCTTTCGCTTCATTGGCGTGCGCTCCTCTCCTTTGCAGGCGGCGGGATAGATCTCTCTTCCCCTTTAGTATACCGGGTCACAGGGAGGCCGGCCATTGACAGAAGGGCCAGAAAGAGGCGACATTTTTCGACAAAAGGGCAAAAAAAGAGAGAGCGGAAACCCGCTCTCTCTCTTCGGTGTCAGGTGAAACTACTTCAGCTCGATCTTGGCGCCGACTTCTTCCAGCTTCTTCTTCATCTCTTCGGCCTCGTCTTTGGCGACGGCCTCTTTGATGGCTTTGGGAGCGCTCTCGACCAGCTCTTTGGACTCTTTCAGGCCCAGGCCGGTGATCTCTTTGACGGCCTTGATGACCTGCATCTTGTTGCCGCCGATGTCGGCCAGCACCACGTCAAACTCGGTCTTCTCCTCGGCAGCGGCAGCACCGGCAGCGGCGCCACCGGCGACGACGACGGGAGCAGCGGCGGAAACACCGAACTCCTCCTCGATCGCTTTGACCAGCTCGTTCAGCTCGAGAACAGTCAGCTCTTTGATGTCTTCAACAAATTTCAGGATTTTCTCAGAAGCCATGATAGCTACCTCCTATTTTTTGATGTTGTAGGGGCCGCCCTGGGCGGCCAGTCGTTGGGTTGGGGGAAACGCTAGGCGGAAACGGCCTCGTCGCCCTGCTTCTCGGCAATGGCGTTGATGGCCACAGCCAGACCTCTGATGTTGCCGCTGAGGGCGCTGCACAGCATGGACAGCAGCTCCTGCTTGCCGGGCAGCTTCGCGATCTCGGAGATGCCGGCGGCGTCGAGCACCTTCCCGTCCAGATAGCCGGCCTTCAGCTCGAAAGATTCGATCTTGTCGGCGTACTTGGCCAGGATCTTGGCGGCGGCAATGGGGTCCTCGTTGGAGACGGCCAGAGCGGTCGAGCCCTCCAGCACGTTGCTTAAGTCCGCGAAGGCGGTCCCCTCCACAGCGAAGCGGAGCATGGTGTTCTTCACGACCTTGTAGTCGATCCCGGCCTCGCGCAGCTCTTTGCGCAGGGAGGTATCGTCGGCCACGCTGATGCCCTGGTAGCTCACCACCACACCGGCAACCGAGTTCTCGACCTTCTCTCTGAGCTGGGAGACATACTCCTTCTTCTTGTTCAAAGTCAGTTCACTTGGCAAATTCATTCACCTCCACACCTGGTTTCGGTCATTCGCGCAAGAAAAAACCCTTCCTCGCGCAGAGGAAGGGCAGAAAAATCAAACATTTCTCGCCTCATCCTCGGCAGGCGGGCCGAAGCCCTTACGCAGTTGCACCTGCTGTCTACGAATGACAACGTATATAGTTTAGCAAAGGACGGTCGGTTTGTCAACCAAAATTTTGGGCAATCGCCGCCGCGGCCGGTTTCCCCACCGCCCCGGAGCGGGCAGTCGGATATGCCGGGGTCGGCCCGCCCCGGTTGGGAGAGGGGAAACAGGGGAAAAGCCGGCAAAAGGCAGGGCCGGGATCGCCACTTTCCCAGCCGTCACTCCGCCGAAGCTCTCGGCAAACCGGCCCCGCCCCACCTCGCCAAAAATTGGCCCAACCGGCCCGATTTTTGCGCTCTCCGGCCCTGCGGAGTGGGAAAAAGGAGCCGCCCTCCCCGGCAGTTTCCCAAGAGGGGGCGACACTCTCAGCGCGGGCCTTCCGCGCGGCGACGGGGCGCAGCTGCCGGGCTCACACCCCCGCTTCCACAAAGTGTTCGGGGTACTGCTCCCAGTACCCCCGATAGACCCAGTCCTCCGGGCAGGTGAAATTGAGCTGGTAGAGGCGAAAGACCACCGGCAGGTCCTTGGGCTGCCACTGCTCCCGGTAGGAGTAGCGGTAGGCCATCCCCAGCCGCTGCATCACCCGGCCGCTGGCGGGGTTTTGCCGGTCGTGGGTGGCGGTGACAAAGGGGACGCCGTCCGCCCGCGCCCGCTCCAGCACCGCCCGGCCCGCCTCGGTGGCGTAGCCCCGCCCCCAAAAGGGGCGCAGCAGGGCGTATCCAAAGTCGTACGCCCCCTCCCCCTGCAGGTGGAGATAGCCGATGGGGCGGTCGTCCGCCCGCCGGCAGAGGGCGTAGCGGTAGCCGCCGGGCTGCCGGTAGGCGGCTTCGTATCGCGCCGCAAAGAGGGCGTCGGCCTCCTCCAGAGTGGAGATGGGGAACCAGGGCAGGAAGGTGTTGACCTCCCTGTCGCCGTAGATGTCCAGCAGCGCCTCCCGGTCCGCCGGCGTGAACCGGCGCAAAACCAGCCGCTGGGTGTACAGGGTGGGGCTGTTTTCCCCCTTCACCGGCCTCTCCTCCTCCCACAAATCAACACATTGGCTGTCCCCTGTCCGGCCAAGCGGCCGCAGGACAGGGGGGCGGCCCGTTTTTTTGGCGCGCCCCGTTCCCGCCCATGGCCCAAACCGGGCGCGCCCTGCCTTTCACAGCTTTGTACAGGCAACAAAAAAGCCGGGACAGACCCGGCTTTTTGGCTGATTTACTGCTGCTGCATGAACTTGTTGGGGTTGACTTTGACCCCGGGGCCCATGGTGGAGGCAATCACGCAGGAGCGGATGTAGACGCCCTTGGCGGCGGCCGGTTTGGCCTTGACGATGGCGTCCATCAGGGTCTGCACGTTGTCCTGCAGCTTCTCGGAGCCGAAGGAGACCTTGCCGGTGGGGCAGTGGATGATGTTCGACTTGTCCAGGCGGTACTCGATCTTACCGGCCTTGGCCTCGGTGACAGCCTTGGCCACGTCGGGGGTGACGGTGCCGGCCTTGGGGTTGGGCATCAGGCCACGGGGGCCCAGCACCTTGCCCAGACGGCCGACCACGCCCATCATGTCGGGGGTGGCGATGACCACGTCGAAGTCCATCCAGCCGCCCTGAATTTTGGGGATCAGCTCCTCGGCGCCCACGAAATCGGCCCCAGCTTCCTGGGCGGCCTTCTCGTTGTCGCCCTTGGCGAACACCAGGGTGCGGACGTTCTTGCCAGTGCCGTGGGGCAGCACGACGGCGCCGCGGACCTGCTGGTCGGCGTGGCGGGAGTCGACGCCCAGGCGGACGTGCAGCTCGACGGTCTCGTCAAACTTGGCCTTGGCGGTCTTGCAGACCATCTCGCAGGCCTCTGCCAGGTCGTAGAGCTTGTCGCTCTCGACGATCTTCTTGCTGTCTGTATAGTTTTTACCGTGTTTCACTTTCGTTCCTCCCTGTAATAGTGGTAATTAGCGGAAATTTCCTCCCACGGGTAGGGGTTTTGGCAGCGAAAAGGGACGCCGCCAAACAGGCCTTGCGCCTGAAAAGCCGCTGGCGGCTAGTCCTCTACAGTGATACCCATGCTTCTGGCAGTGCCGGCGATCATGCTCATGGCGCTCTCGACGCTGGAGGCGTTGAGATCGGGCATCTTCTGCTCGGCGATCTTCTGGATCTGCTCTTTGGTGATGGAGCCAACCTTTTTCTTGTTGGGCTCGCCGGAAGCCTTGTCCAGACCGATGGCTTTTTTGATCAGCACAGCGGCCGGAGGGGTTTTGGTAACGAAGCTGAAAGAGCGGTCGGCGTACACGGTGATGACGACGGGAATCAGCAGGCCGGCGTCGTTTTTGGTGCGCTCGTTGAACTCTTTGGTGAATGCCATGATGTTCACGCCGTGCTGGCCCAGGGCCGGACCGACCGGGGGAGCCGGGGTCGCCTTGCCGGCGGGAATCTGCAATTTGATGTAGCCTACTACCTTTTGTGCCATTGTTTGCACCTCCATAAATATTGTGGTAAGCGGAAAACGAGGGGGACCGGGGTCCCATTTCCTCCCACAGCCGAGTGGGTACGGCTGGCGCGAAGAGGTCGCGTCACTAGACCGGCTGTACCTTCGAGAGCTCCAGCTCGGCGGGGGTGTCCCGCCCGAACAGGGAGACTTTCACCTGTACCGTGCCGTTTTCCGGGTCGATCGCCTCGACGACGCCGGTAAAGCCCTCCAGGGGGCCCTCTTTGATGCTGACGCTGTCGCCCACGGCGTAGTCGACCTTGTACGAGCGCTTCTCAACGCCCAGCGCCTCTACCTCTTTGGGGGAGAGGGGGACCGGCTTGGAGCCGGGGCCGACAAAGCCGGTGACCCCCCGGATGTTGCGGACAACATACCAGGAGTCGTCGGTCATCTCCATTTTTACCAAGACATAACCGGGGAACATCTTGCGCTCGACTTCCTTCTGGGTGTCGTCCTTCTGTTCGACCACCAGTTCCGTCGGGACCCTCACTTCATGGATGAGGGACTGCAGATTTCTGTTTTCCACCAGTTTCTCCAGGTTCTGTGCCACCTTGTTCTCGTAGCCCGAGTAGGTGTGCACCACATACCATTTTGCAGAATCTGACATGAATCATCCCTCCACACGCCAAGTCATTCGCCCGGTCGGGCGGCATTCGGTCAAGCGTTTTTGAGAAGCAGGTTGACGAGGAAGCCCAAGATGGTGTCAAAGCCCCAGATGACCACACCCGCGATGAACACCATCAGCAAGACGACGGCGGTGCTCTTCACGATCTGCTTTCTGGACGGCCAGACGATCTTTTTCAGCTCGCTCCTGAAATCTCGAAAGTATTTGGCGATTCGCGAGGCGATGCGTTTGGGACTGAAGCGCCCCTTCTTCTTGGCGGGCTTGTCCGCAGTGGTTTTTGCCATTGGCTGACCCTACCTTTCGCCTCTACTTCGTCTCCTTATGGAGCGTGTGTTTCCGACAGAAACGGCAGTACTTGTTCATCTCCAGTCGGTCGGGGTTGTTCTTCTTGTTTTTCATCTTGTTGTAGTTGCGCTGCTTGCATTCCGTGCAAGCCAAAGTGACTTTCACTCTCATTTCGGCACCTCCTGATTGTATCGGATTTTTTGGCCTCCCTCAGCAGAGCCCATTTTGCCCCGCAAAAAATGCGCACAAAAAAAGAGCCCTTTTTTAGAGGTACAACTACTATAGCACATGCGCTCCCCCGCGTCAAGGCTTTGGCCCGCCTTTTTCGCCCGGTTTGCGTTGAATCGCCGCCGCTTTTGTGCTATGATGGGCGGGTAAATGAACCGGGGGCGCTTGTTTGCCGCGCCCCGCGCATATAGATGAAGGGGGAGCGCGCGCCCGGCGCGCCCCGGTGAGGAGGAAAACCGCTTATGTCGAGAATCAAACTGGCCGTCCTGTTCGGCGGCGTCTCCAGCGAGTACGAGGTGTCGCTGCAGTCGGCCTACAACGTGCTGCAAAACATCCCCCAGGAGCGCTACGAGGTGTTCCCGGTGGGCATCACCAAGTCGGGGCGCTGGCTCTACTTCCCCGGCAACTATGAGCTGGTGCGCGACGGCAGCTGGAAGACCCACCCCGACTGCGTGGGCTGCTCCATCAGCCCCGACCGCAGCCGCCGGGGCATCGTCAAGTACCTGCCCGACGGCACCACCTCCTGCGTCAAGATCGACGCGGCCTTCCCGGTGCTGCACGGCAAAAACGGCGAGGACGGCACCGTACAGGGGCTTTTGGATCTGGCGGGCATCCCCTACGTGGGCTGCGGTGTCCTCTCCTCGGCCTGCTGCATGGACAAGGTGGTCACCAAGGTGCTGCTGGAACAGGCGGGGATCCAGACGGCCCCCTTCCTCTGGTTTTCCAAAGGCGACATCGACCGGCTGGACGCCTACAAAAAAGAGATCGCCCAGGACCTGGGCTACCCCTGCTTTGTCAAGCCCGCCAACGCCGGCAGCTCGGTGGGCATCACCAAGGTCAAGTGCGAGGAGGAGCTGCGGGACGCGGTGCTGCTGGCCTTTACCCACGACGACAAGGTGCTGGTGGAAAAGGCCATGGTCGGCCAGGAGGTGGAGTGCGCCGTGCTGGGCAACCGCCAGCTGATCACCGGCATCCCCGGGGAGATCCTCTCCGAGAGCGAATTTTACGACTACGACGCCAAGTACGTCTCCCAAAGCCCCACCGTCGTCCCCGCCCGGCTCTCCCCCGCCCTGCTGGACCAGGTGCAGGAGACCGCCAAGCGGGCCTTTGCGGTGCTGGGCTGCGCCGGCCTCTCCCGCATCGACTTCTTTGTGGGCGAGTTCGGCATCTGCCTCAACGAGATCAACACCCTGCCGGGCTTCACCTCCATCAGCATGTACCCCAAGATGATGGAGGCCGCCGGCATCCCCTACGGGGAGCTGCTGGACCGGCTGGTGGACCTGGCCCTGGAGCGGGCGGCGGAGTGAGGCTGCCGGCCCATTGAAAAGGAGATGACTGACATGGACCCTCGCCCCATCGGCGTATTCGACTCCGGCCTGGGCGGGCTCTCGATCGTCAAACAGGTCAAGCGGCTGCTCCCCCGGGAGCAGATCGTCTACTTTGGCGACACCGCCCGGGTCCCCTACGGCAACCGCAGCCGCCAGACCCTGCTGCACTACGCGAGGCAGGACAGCCGCTTCCTGCTCTCCCACGGGGTGAAGATGCTGGTGGCCGCCTGCGGCACCATCAGCACCACGGTGGACGAGGGCTTCGCCCACTCCCTGCCGGTGCCCTACATGGGGGTGGTGGAGGTGACCGCCCGGATGGCGGCCGAGACCACCTGCAGCGGCCAGGTGGGGGTCATCGGCACCGCCGCCACCGTGCGCAGCGGCGCCTTTGAGCGGGCGGTGACGGGTCACCGGCCGGGGGTGCATGTCCACTCCCGCCCCTGTCCCCTCTTTGTCCCCCTGGTGGAAAACGGCTATGTGGAGCCGGGCAACCCGGTCACCACCCTGGTGGCGAAAGACTACCTCTCCTTTGTGCCGGAGGAGGGGATCGACACCCTGATCCTCGGCTGCACCCACTTCCCCCTGCTCAAATCGATCATCGGCCCGGTGGTGGGGGACGAGGTCAAGCTCATCGACCCCGGCATCTGCGTGGCCTACCACCTGCGGGACTTTCTCGAGAGAGAGGGGATGGAGAGCGGCCTCGCCTTTCCCGCTGAAGACCGCTACTACGTCAGCGACCGCACCGACGACTTTGAGGCGGTGGCCTCCCTCTTCATGGGGGACAGTTGGAGCGGCCAGGTCAAACAGGTGGACATCGACGCCTTTTAGCGGCGGCAGCGACCACTCGAGCAGAGCTCCTGCAAGGGGGGCGGGCAATACCCGCCCCCTTTTGTCTTTTGCCCCTATAGGGGAGCCCGAAAAAAGGCCCTCTGCCCCCGGGGGACAGCCTCTGCCATCCCCCCGCCCCCGCGGCGGTGGCGCAACATTTTCTCTTTTTTTGCAAAGGGCCTTTTTGGGCGCCGCGGGCCGCGCTTTCCCCCACAGCCCACCCCCGGCAACGCGCCACAGAGGCAGCCGGGCGCTTGGGGCCCCTTCTCTGGCCAACCGCGGACTGGCCAGAAGGTTCCTCCTTTTCGCCGGGTTCCCAAACGCCCTGCCGGAAACGGGCGCGCCCGGTGAGCTGCCCTCTTGCGGGCCCGCGCACGCTTTGGGGGGCACACTGTAGGGTTCCCGCCCCGCATCCCCCCTGCGAGTCCCCGCCCCGCCCGCCTCACCGAAGGCGGCGGGGCGGGCGCGCTTCTCCTCCGGGCCTTTGCACACCGGCGGGCAGAGGGCAGACCCGCGCGCCCGTTTGCAACACAGCCCTTTGGCCCTCCCTCACGCCAGCCGGCAGTGCCAAAACCGGTGGGTCCCTGTTCCCGACGGGTCCGGATACTCCCTATACCCCCTCTCCAAAACGCAAAAGGGAACAGGGGCTTGAAAAATCGGGCCGTCGAAGACAAAGGAGTGGTACTCCCCGTTCTCCCCGCAGATGTCCGCCCCCGGCGGCAGGTCGCGGAAAAACTCCTCGTCGATTGCCCTGCCCAAAAAGTCCTCGCCCAACACAGCGCCGTCGACGCAGGTCACGACCCCCTTGAAGCCGGAGGCGACAAACGCCCCCATCACCTGCTCCGCGCCCATCCCCCAGAGGGGGAAGGCCGCCTCCATCCCCGAGGCAGCGCAGTTTTTCTCCCTGTGCGCGCGCAGCTCCTCCAGGTAGAGGTCGCCAAACAGCGCCGCCTCTATGCCCATTTCTCTCAATTGGGCGACTTGCCGCCCCATGGCCGCCCGGTACTCCTCGACAGGCGATGCCGGGTCCCACTCCCACACGACCAGGGGGATGCCGATGGACGCGGCCTGTTTTTTCAGCAGGTCGACACCCGTCTCGTGCATAGCGAGGCGCGCATCCCCCTTTTTGACGGCCGAAAAGAGGAGGGAGACCTCGTATTCTCCAGACTGGAGCGCGCGGTACAGCGCCAAGGCGGAATCCTTTCCGCCGCTCCAATTGAAATAGGCTTTTTTCACCTGTGTCCCCCCATTCAAAACCGCGTGGGACCGCGTCCGCCCCGCACAAACGCCCTCTTTCCTCTACCATATCACATCGGCCCCCGCGCCTCAACACGGCGGGAGGAAATTGCCCGATGGGCCGGGGCCGGGCAGGCCGAGTCGCCCTTGTTTTTTGACAGACAATGCGGTAAAATGAATCAGTTACTGCAATCGACTGCCCGCGGGGCGGAAGGAGGGAACCGAACTGTGAAACGACCTGCTGTCATCACCATTCGGGCCACCCAGTCGGCCGGAGACGAGGAGGAGACCACCGAGCTGGTCACCGAGGGAAACTTTGGCTGGCAGGGGGAGCGCGCCTTTCTCACCTACCAGGAGACCGTCGCCACCGGTTTTGAGGGCGACACCACCACCCTGCGCATCGAGGGGGAGGAGAGGGCGACCCTCCTGCGCTTTGGCGACAGCCGCACCCGGCTGATCGTGGAGCCGGGCCGCCGCCACTACTGCCAGTACGACACCGGCAGCGGGGTCTTGGAGCTGGAGATCGTGGGCCGGGAGATCCAAAACCGCCTCACCGCCGAGGGGGGCGAGGTGGTGCTGATCTACCACATCGACTGCAACCACGCCCTGCTGGCGGTCAACCGGGTGCAGATCTCGGTGCGGCTGCGCGACCAGTCTTTTTTACCCCAATAGCGCCCTGGGGGACGCCGGTGTGATATAATGGCCACAGAGTGGCGATTACACCGGGAGTGGCCAGGCAGAGGCGCAAACGCCCTTTGCCCCCCGCCCCATGGCCAAATCCCGCCGCGCGCGGCGCTTGCGGTATAGCGGCCGCAGCCCCCCCTAAAAACAGTCAGTCTACCCGGCAAAGGGCTGCCGCCCGCCGGTCAAATTTCCCAACCAGAAGAGAGGACAAGCCTATGATCAACCCAATTTTACAAGCCAAAGGCCAGATCGCCCAAATCGTCGACCGGGCGGCGGCCGCCGCCATTGCCGCCGGGGACCTGCCCGACTGCCCCGCCGGGGAGTACGGCATCGAGATCCCCGCCGACCACAGCCACGGCGACTTTGCCTGCAACTTCGCCATGGCCGGGGCCCGCACCTACAAGATGGCCCCCCGCAAGATCGCCGACGCCATCGTAGCCCACGCCGCACTGGAGGGGACCGGTTTCTCCCGCATCGAGGTGGCCGGCCCCGGCTTCCTCAACTTTTTCTTGGACCAGAGCTGGTTCACCGGCGCGGTGGAAGCGGTGCTGGAAGAGGGGGAGCGCTACGGCACCACCGACCTGGGCCAGGGCAAAAAGGTGATGGTGGAGTTCGTCTCGGCCAACCCCACCGGCCCCATGCACCTGGGCAATGCCCGGGGCGGCGCCCTGGGCGACTGCCTGGCCAGCGTGCTGCGCTGGGCCGGGTACGACGTGACCCGGGAGTTTTACATCAACGACGCCGGCAACCAGATCGAAAAGTTCGGCAAGTCCCTCTCCGCCCGCTACCTGCAGATCGTGCTGGGCGATGACGCGGTGGTCTTCCCCGAGGACGGCTACCAGGGCGCCGACATCCGGGTGCTGGCCCAACAGTATATCGACGAGCACGGCACCGGCCTTGAAAAGGAGAGCGAGGAGCTGCGCAGCCAGACCCTCATCGACTACGCCCTGCCCAAAAACATCCAAAAGCTCAAGGAAGACCTGGCCAAGTACCGCATCCACTACGACGTGTGGTTCCACGAGAGCCAGCTCCACGAGGACGGCAGCGTCGGGCGGATTATCGAGCTGCTGCGCAGCCGCGGCCTCACCTACGAGAAGGACGGGGCCGTCTGGTACAAGGCCACCGCCTTTGGCGACGAGAAGGACGAGGTGCTGGTGCGCGCCAACGGCAACCCCACCTACTTTGCCGCCGACATCGCCTACCACTACAACAAGTTCGCCGTGCGGGGCTTTGACTGGGTCATCAACGTCTGGGGGGCCGACCACCACGGCCACGTGGCCCGCCTCAAGGGTGCGATGGATGCCGTGGGGCTGGACGGCAGCAAGTTGGACGTGGTGCTGATGCAGCTGGTGCGGCTGATGCGGGGCGGCGAGGTCGCCCGGATGAGCAAGCGCACCGGCAAGGCCATCACCCTGGCCGACCTGCTGGACGAGATCCCGGTGGACGCGGCCCGCTTCTTCTTTAACCAGCGGGAGCCCAACACCCACTGCGAGTTCGACCTGGAACTGGCGGTGAGCGAGTCCTCGCAGAACCCGGTCTACTACGTCCAGTACGCCCACGCCCGCATCTGCTCCATCCTCAAGTCCCTGGCAGCCGAGGGGATCTCCCCCCGCGCCTGCACCCGGGAGGAGCTGGACCTGCTGCAGACCGAGCAGGAGCGGGAACTGGTCCGCTTTATGGCCACCCTGCCCGACGTAGTCAACGCCAGCGTCAAGGCGCTGGACTCCTCCAAGATCACCAAGTACTGCGTCGAGCTGGCCACCCTCTTCCACAAGTTCTACAACGCCTGCCACGTCAAGGGCGAGGCGGAGGGGCTGCTGCAGGCCCGCCTGAACCTCTGCCTGGCCGTTCGCCAGGTGCTGCGCAACGTGCTGGAGATGCTGGGCATCTCGGCGCCGGAGTCGATGTAGCGCCTATTTCCCATATGCCCAAAGGGGGCACAGCCAAATGGCTGTGCCCCCTTTTTTGCCCTTCGCCGCGGGCGGCCCGCGCGCGGGAAGAGGACGGCGTCGGGCGATAGCGGAGGAAAGTCGCGGGCGCGCGGCGAAGGAAGCCGCCAGCGCCTGTGGCCTCCCACTGCCACCCGGCTGCCGGCGAAGAGGGCGAGAAGGTCTTGACAACCGTCTGGCACATCTGGCATCTCCACTGCACAAGGCGATGTTGTGCGGGGGCGAACGGCTGTCCTTCGGCCCTTTCTCTTTATCGCGCCCACGGCTTTGCAAAGTCCCCCTGGGTAAAATCCCACCCGCCAGCGCCGGCAGATACCCCTTTCCCCGTTGACAGGCGGCCCCGAGAGGGGTATACTGAAGGCAGAAATATACCTAGCAATACTAAATAGCAGTGCAAGGGAGGGGTGCGGTTGGACGCCAAGTACATCCAGCAGTTCAAAAAGGGGTCTTTGGAGATGGTGCTCCTCTGCCTGCTGGCCGAGGGGGAGAGTTACGGCTACGAGATCATCACCCATCTGGGGCAGCGGGGCGGCGACATCTTCGGCCCCGCCCGGGAGGGGACGGTCTACCCCATCCTCTACCGGTTGGAGGGCGGCGGCCTGATCCAGAGCCGCACCGCCCCCGCCGCGGCCAACGGGGGGACCAAGAAGTACTACTCCATCACCCCGGCGGGCAGGGCCCTGCTAGAGGAGCTCACCGCCTACTGGAGCCGCTATGTGTCCTGTGTCGACGGCTTCGTCGAAAGCGCGAAAAAAGGAGGCGCAGTCAAGTGAAAGAGCGTTACATCAAACAGGTGAAAAACCGGCTTTTGCTGTCGCGGGAGGCCGAGGCCAGCGTCCTCGCCGGCCTGCGCGAGAGCTTTGCCTCCGCCGCCGAGCACGGCGAGGGGGAGACGGAGACCATCGCCCGCCTGGGCCCTCCCCGCCAGTTTGCCGACGAGGTGATGGCCGACTTGGGGTGTGAGAGCTTTGCCGCCGGGCGGCGGCAGCGGGCGGTGCGGGCCGCGGTGTTGACGGTCCTCTTCGCCGCGGCGCTGCTGGTGCGCACCCTGGTGGGGCCCGGCCTGCACGAGCAGGGGGTGCACACCTACAACCTCCGCCCCTACCTGCTTTTTGTGGCGGCCCTCTCCCCCCTCTACTACGGGCTGGCGGGGGCGGTCATCCTCGCCCTCCCCTCGGTCTGGAGGGACCTGCGCATCCGCCGGGGCGAGGTGCGCAGAGGGATGGGTCTGCTCTGCGCGGCGCTCTTTCTGTTTCTCTGGGGGTTTTTGTGGGTCTATCTCCTGGGCGGGTTTCCCACCTATGCCTTTTCGCGGGCAGCCACCTTCCTCCTTCAGTACCCGGTCTGCTTTCTCCCCCTGGGGGCGGGGGTGTTCGCCGGTCTCAACCGGCGCTGACAGGCTTTTTCCCTCCAAAAGAGGGCCGTCCCGGCGGGGGCGGCCCTCAAATTTTGCGCTGCCCCTTGCCCGCCCCGCCAAATTGCGATAGAATGAACACGTATTGTCGAAAGCTGGGCGGCCGCCCGGCTTTCAGGACGTCGAGGAGGATAACACCGTGCAAAAGACACGCAAACCGTTTTTCTACGGCTGGGTGATCGTGGGGGCGGCCTTTGTGGTGATGGCGGTCTCCATGGGCATCGCCACCAACTGCTTCAGCCTGTTCATCAAGCCCATCTGCGCCCATTTCGGCTTTTCCCGCCAGTCGGTGGGGGCCATGCAGACCATCTCCAATGCGGCGATGATGGTCACCGCCCTGCTCAGCGGCAGGATCTTCTCCCGCTTCGCCGTCAAACAGGTGATGAAGGTCAGCTCCATCGCCCTGACTGTCAGCTTTTTCTGCTACTCCCTGGCCTCGTCCATCTGGGTCTTCTACCTGATTTCAGCGGTGCTGGGGCTGGCGCTGGGCACCGTGCACATGGTGCCCCTCTCCATCCTGCTGAGCAACTGGTTTCACGAGAAGCGGGGCTTTGCCCTGGGGCTGGCCTTTATGGGCAGCGGCGTGGGCGGCATGCTCTTCAACTCCCTGGCCGGGGTCCTCATCGAGGGGATGGGCTGGCGGGTCAGCTTTCAAATTTTGGCGGCCATCATGGGGATCACCCTCATCCCCATCGTCTTCTTCGTCATCCGCAACAGGCCGGAGGACATGGGCCTTCTCCCCCTGGGGGAGAAGGGGAAACAGGCCCCCACCGCCCAGATGGGCGAGGGCTTCACCTTCGGCCAGGTGGTCAAGACCCCCCGCTTCTGGGCCTTCTGCCTCTGCATCATCGTCAGTGAGCTGTGCATGTACGGGCTGATGATCAACATCGCCCCCCACGTCAGCGACGTGGGCTACTCCCTGCAGACCTCGGCCCTGATTTCGGCGGCCTGCATGGGCTCGCTGGCAGTGGGCAAACTGCTGCTGGGCACCCTCTACGACAAGTTGGGCATCCGCATCGCCACCCTCTCGGCCTACGCCGCCACGGTGGTGGGGCTCATCGGCTGCCTCTTTGCCCACGCCTCCCCTCTCTTTTTGGTGCTGGTGGTCCTCGGCGCCGGCCTGGGCTGCGCCTACGGCTCGGTGGCCTACCCCATCCTGACCCAAAGCCTTTACGGGCTGCGGGATTACAGCGCCATCTACGGCTTCCTCACCGCCTTTACCCGCTTTGGCGACATGCTGACCCCCCTGGTGATGGGCGCGGTCTTTGACAGCATGGGCAGCTACCGGCCCGCCTACGCCACCTTTGCCGTGACCGCCGTGGCCATGGCCGCCGTCTGCCAGCTGATCTTCCCCCGCCAAAAGAGATCCGCCCCCCGGGAAGAGGCCCTCGCGGCCGAGTAAAACAGAACGCAAAAACCCCCTCTCCCACTGTTCGGGAGAGGGGGTTTCTTCTTTGGGCGGCTGCCCCTATTTGCTGTTGACCAGGTTGATCCCCTCTTGGTAGGCGGTCTGATACTCCTTAAAGAGATCGTCGCCCTGGGAGATCTTCTCGGTGTAGGCCTTGCGCTCCTCGGCGGTCATCTCGTCGCTGATCGGGGTGGCGAGGGCCTCTTTGTAGAGGGCGATGCCCGCGTCCAGCTTGTCGGCCGCCTCCTGGAACTTCTCGGTGCAGTCCTCATAGCCCTTGGGGGCCTTGACCTCGAGGATCTTTTTGTACTCGGTCTGCAGCCGGTCCAGAATGTCCCCAATCTGGCCCGCGCCCTCTTCGGACTCGAAGTTTTTCAGGGCGGTGTTGAACTCGTCGACGATGGGGTTGCAGGCCTCGGTGACCTCGTTGAGCTTGGACACGTAGCTGTTCTTCCCACAGCCGGTGAGGGCGCCCAGGGCAACCAGCGCCGCCAGGGAGAGACAGGCGATCTTGCGGAAGATGGATTTCATACGATTGCACTCCTCTTAAACCGGCCGCGCCAACAGCACAGCTGCCTGCGCGGCCTTACTTGGTTTTAAGGATAGCACAAAAGGAGGTCAAAAAGCAACCAAAACCGCTATTTTCCACCGCTGTGCGCCCACCGATCGACAGGTTTTGCAGCCGGGCAGACGCTACTTCTTCTCGCCGAAGTGGTCGGGGTGGCGGCCCACCCCCAGCTCGCCGTCCAGGGAGAGGAGTTTTGCCATGTCCTCGGGGGCCAGGGCGAAGTCAAAGATGTCGGCGTTCTCCCGGATCCGCCCCTCGTGGGACGATTTGGGCAGGGGGACGATACCCTGCTGCATGCTCCAGCGCAGGCAGATCTGGGGCACTGTCTTCTGGTACTTCTCGGCCAGCGAGCGCAGCACCGGGTCATCAAAGGCGCGCCCCCGCACCAGGGGGGCCCAGGCCTCCACCTGAATGCCGTTTCGCTGACAGAAGTTCACTGCCTCCCGCTGGTGGCGCATGGGGTGGATCTCCAGCTGGTCCACCATCACCGGCACCTGCGCCGTGTCCATCAGCGACTGCAGGTGGTGAGGGAGGAAGTTGCTCACCCCCAGGGCCCGGATCTTGCCGGCCCGGTAGAGCTCCTCCATGGCCCGCCAGCTCTCCTGGTTGAGGGTCTGCCAGTCCCCCTCCCGCCCCTCGGGGATGGGCCAGTGGATCAAGTAGAGGTCGACGTAGTCCATCCCCAGCTGCTCCAGGGTGCGCGCAAAGGCCGCCAGGGTGGACTCGTAGCCCTGGTCGTCGTTCCACAGTTTGCTGGTGACAAACAGCTCCTCCCGGGGCAGGCCGCAGTCCCGAATGGCCCGGCCCACCGCCGCCTCGTTGCCGTAGAGGGAGGCGGTGTCGATGTGGCGGTAGCCGATGTCGATGGCCGCCCGCACCGCCCGGTAGGTCTCCTCCTCGTGGGTCTTGTAGGTGCCATAGCCCACACAGGGCATTTTGACGCCGTTTTTCAAAATATAGCAGTCTTGTAGGTCCTTCATTCCAAACCTCCCGGCTCTCGTGTTTCCCGTACAGGCCATAGGCCGTCTTTAGTATACCATCGGCGCGCCGGAGCAAAAGGGAAGATTTTGTGAACTTTTTCCATTTCCCCTTCAAAAAAGCGACCGCGCCATTGTCTTTTTGTCCGCCGGGTGGTATCCTTTCCCTACCACGGCAAAATGCCGCCAGAAAGGCGGCCCAAAAAGGAGGAAGCGCGTGTGAGCGAGTGGCAGGACATCCCCGGCGCCGGGCGCTGGGACGAGGTGACCCCCATCCTCGCCGGCTGGTCGGCCGAGCGAAAGTACCGGGTGCGCACCCGGGCGGGAGAGGACTTTCTCCTGCGAATCACCGATGCACAGCAGCGCCCCCAAAAAGAGGTGGAGTACCGGCGCATCCGCCGCTTTGGCGAGCTGCCCTTCCCCCTCTCCCGCGCGGTGGAGATGGGCGAGTGCCAGGGCGGCAGGTCCCTCTACATGCTGCTGGAATGGGTCGAGGGCGAGTCGCTGGAGACCGCCCTCCCCCGCCTTGCGCCGGATGAGCAGTACCGGCTGGGACGGGAGGCCGGCCAGTTCCTGCGGGCGCTGCACAGCCTCCCCCTCTCGCCGGGGGAGGGGGCGGAGGACCTGACTGACCGGCGGCTGGACAAGCTGGCCCGGTACGAGCAGGGCGGCGCGCGGGTCGAGGGGGACCAGGCCGCCCTCGACCTGGTCAAAACCCAGCTGCCCCTGCTGGCAGCCCGACCGGCCGTCTACCTGCACGGCGACTTTCACCTGGGCAACCTGATTTTCACCCCACAGGGGCGGGTGGGGGTCATCGACTTCAACCGCCAGCGCGTCGGCGACGGGTGGGAGGAGTTTCGCATGGTCCAGGCCTTTGACGTCCCCGTCAGCATCCCCTTCTCGGTGGGGCAGGTGCAGGGCTACTGGCAGGGGGAGCCACCGGAGCCCTTTTGGCAGGTCCTGGCGGCCTACGTGGCCTACAACTCCCTCGGCGCCGTCAACTGGGCCGAGGCCTTTGGCCCCGCCAAGGTGGCGGATATGCAGGCGCGCTGCCGCAGCGCCCTGGCCGACTACGACGGCTTTGCCCAGCTGATCCCCCACTGGTACCGGGGGTGGAAGGGGCTCTCTGCCTAGAGAGCGGCGGCCTCCGCCCCTCTCTTTCTCCCTGGGCTCTGCCCGGTTTTGACTCTCGCCAGCGCGGGGCGGGGATCGCACCCCCAGCAGAGGGGGGACACCCGGTCATCCCTCCCCGCGAAATACCGGTGGAGAGGGCGGGATCGGGCCGCTCTTCTGCGGCAAGCGCCTCGCGCAAAGTCGGGCGGCCGGCCCGCAGGCGGAGCGCCGCCCACCCCCTCCTTTTTGCAATGACAGTCAAAAGGAGAGGGGCGACCGAATCACCGGTCGCCCCTCTCTCTACTTTTCTGCACCGCTCCCGTGGTCGGCGGCAAACTGGGCCACATGGCGCTCCAACAGAGCCAGGCAGTCCGCCTCGTCCCCCGGCCCGGCGCAGCGGGAGAGCAGCAGGAAGATGGGCCCGTAAAACTGCAGGGCCATGGCCTTTGCATCCCCCTCGCGAAAATACCCCTGGGCGATCATCCGGGAAAAGAGTTCGCTCTGAAAGGCGATCGGCCCGTCCAAAAAGAACTCCCGGTAGGTCTCCATCACCTCGGGCGAGGCGTACTGCTCGATGGTGAGCATCTTGCGAAACTGGGCGGCGTAGGGGTCGCGGGTGCTGTGCAGGAACATCTTCCGGCAGAGGTCCGCCAGCTGCTCCAGCCCGATCTCGCCGTAGGCCGCGGCGAGGTCCCCCTCCCCCGCCTGGGGGACCCGCAGGGCCCGCTCGGCGGCGGCATACCGGCCCCGCATCTCCTCCACAATGGCGTCAAAGATGGCGCGCTTGCCCGGAAAGTGCTTGTAGAGCGAACTCTCGCGGATGCCCACGGCGGCGGCGATGTCCCGCACGCTGACCCCGGCGTACCCCCGCTGGGAAAAGAGGCCCAGCGCTCTCTCCAAAATGATCTCCTTGGTATTTCGCCTGGGCATACGATCCCTCTTTTCCGTCAGAATTTCCAGCCCGTGCTCCCCGACAGCCAGAACCAGACGCGGGAGAGCTCCACAAAGGCAATTTTCACCAGCATACACCCGGTGGCCGCGAAAAACAACCCCCGCCGCCCCGACTGGCTGCCCACAAGGGGGGTAACGATCGCGCAGAGGACCGCCGCTGCCGCCAGCGCCCCGCCGACGATGGCCTGGGGACCCGCGGCGGCAAAGAGGCCGGGGGCACAGCTGCCGTCGATGGCGTGCTGCACCGAGAGGTGGTAGCCGTCCCGCACGGCGGCCTGCACACAGAGCACCAGCCCCCAGGCCAACACCAACAGGGTCCTGCGGCCCCAGTGCTGGATCTCCGCCCGCCGCCAGAAGGCGAGGGCCGCATAGGCCACAAACCCCGCCAGCAGCAGGGTGGTCAGGGTCGACTTTCCAAAATAGAGTTTCATAAAACCTCCTCGGCGACAGGCCACCATTGAGCTAACATTCGTTCGCCATTATGTTAGCTAACAATCGTTCTCTTGTCAAGCGGTTTTTCTATTTTGGGTGCAGACCCGCAGGTGTTCCCTCCCGCCACCCCTGCGAGCCCAGATGCGTCGGCAGTTCGGGGGGCGAGAAACACCTGTCCTTTTGCGTGGAGAAGGTGGGCTTGCCGCCGATTCTCCCCCTTGCGCAGATGGAGAAAGGCTGCTCCCGCCTCCATCTTAGCCCGCTGACCCGACAGCTTGTGGACAAAGTGAGCTGCCCTTCCCCTTCGCGACGACCCACTCGAAAAAAGGAGGGGGAGACGAGATGAAAAGCAGCCTCGCCGAGAGGCCCTCCAAATGCCCCCTCCCGGCAAAGCCAATGGGCGTCGTCTGTTGAGCCCTGGCAGGCAGCTCTGAGCCGCCCCGGCCTTCGCCGCGCAGAAAAAGACATCCCCCTTACCCCCCACCTACAGAAAAATCCCTCCAACTTCCGCCGCGAAGAAGACGTCTCCCCCCTCCCGCTCAAAAAAGCCTGCAGGCTTACGCGGCTCGCGGGGATTTTTTGACCTGTTATCCCTCTTCTTCACCCTGTGACAATCCTGTCCGGGGGAAAAGGGCGGCCGCCAGCGCGGCCAGCTGTTCCATGGAAGGGGTTTTCCGCCCGGGCGGTGGGGGGGCTCACACCGGCAAAGGCGGCGGAAACCACTTCTTTTGCCTCGGCTCACAGCCCCGAACCCTTCCTGTCCCCTTCTCCTCCCCTACACAAAAAAATCCCCACAGGCCTGGCAGCCCGCGGGGACTTTTTCTTCTGTTACCTCTCTTTTTCATCCGGCGACAATCCCGTCCGGGGAAAAGGACGGCCGCCGACACAGCCAGCTGGTCCATGGAGGGGTTTTCCGCCCGGGCGGTGGGGGGTCTCACACCGGCAAAGCTGGCGGAAACCACTTCTTTTGTCTCGGCTCACAGCCCCGAACCCTTCCCGTCCCCTTCTCCTCCCCTACACAAAAAAATCCCCACAGGCCTGGCAGCCCGCGGGAACTTTTTCTTCTGTTACCTCTCTTTTTCATCCGGCGACGATCCCGTCTGGGGAAAAGGGCGGCCGCCAGTGCGGCCAGCTGGTCCATGGAAGAGTTTCTCGCCCGGGCGGTGGGGGTGATTCTCACACCGGCAAAGGCGGCGGCCGCAGGCGCCTTTTTGCTCGGCAAACAGACCACAGTCCCGAACTCCTCCGATCTCCACCACACAGAAAGAGGTGTCCCCCCTTCCCGCTTATAAACCATTCTCGCGGGCCTATATGTGGCCCGCGAGAATGGTTTCTGTCATCTCTCTTTTTCACCCTGCGGCGATCTTGTCTGGGGGAAGAGGGCGGCCGCCAGTGCGGCCAGCTGGTCTATGAAGAGGTTTTCCGCCCGAGCGGTTGGGCAAATCCCCGCACCGGCAAAGGCGGTGGCCGCAGGCGCCTTTTTGCTCGGCAAACAGACCACAGTCCTGAACTCCCCCGATCTCCACCGCACAGAAAGAGGTGTCCCCCTTTCCCGCTTATAAAACATTCTCGCGGGCCTACATGTGGCCCGCGAGAACGGTTTCTGTCATCTCTCTTTTTCACCCTGCGGCGATCCCGTCTGGGGGAAGAGGACGGCCGCTAGTGCGGCCAGCTGTTCCATGGAGAGGTTTTCCGCCCGGGCGGTGGGGGCGATCCCCGCACCGGCAAAGGCGGCGGACACCGTCTCCTTGGGCAGCCCCAGGTTCATGGAGAGGCTGTTGACGGCGGTCTTGCGGCGGCCGGCAAAGGCGGCCTTCACCACCCGGAAAAAGGCCCGCTCGCTCTCCACCTCCACCGGGGGGCGCTCCCGCACCGCCAGCTGGATCACCGCCGAGTCCACCTTGGGGGCGGGGAGAAAACTCCCCGCCGAGACCCCAAAGACCACCCGCGGCTCGCTGAAATAGCGCACCGCCACCGTCACTGCGCCGCACTCCCGGCTGCCCAGGGGGGCGCAGAGGCGGGCGGCCGCCTCCTTCTGCACCATCACGGTGATGGACCTCAGGGGCAGCCGCTCCTCCAGCAGGCGCATGATGACCTGGGAGGTGATGTAGTAGGGCAGGTTGGCGCAGAGGCAGACCTCCATCCCGGCAAACTCCCGATCGATGAGCCCTTTCAGGTCGATCTTCAGGATGTCGCCGTGCACCACCGTCACATTCTCCCGCTCGCCCAGGGTCTCCTCCAACACCGGCAGCAGCCGGGCGTCCAGTTCGATGGCCACCACCTTGCGCGCCCGCTTGGAGAGCTCGGCGGTCAGCACCCCGATGCCAGGGCCCACCTCGATCACCCCGCTGTCGGGGGTGACGCCGGAGACCTCCGCCATCCGGGGGCAGACAGTGGGGTTGATGAGGAAGTTCTGGCCCAGGGCCTTGGAGAAGGTGAAGCCGTGCCGGGAGAGGATGTCCTTGATGGAGCCGATCTTCCAGAGCTGCGGCATCCGCTAGTCCTTCTTGAAGGAGGTGAAGGCAAACGGCATGATCTCGGCAAAGGTCTTGACCATGTAGTCGCCGTTTCTGGCCACGGTGTAGACCGGGGCGTCGGGCTCCATGAACTCGCAGAGGAACTGCCGGCAGATGCCGCAGGGCATGGTGTCGCAGGTGTCGCCGGCGGCCACGGCCAGGGCGAGGATCTTGCGGGAGGAGCTGTTGGTCATCATGTTGATGGCCGCCGAGCGCTCGGCGCAGATGGTGGCGCCGTAGGAGACGTTCTCCACATTGAAGCCGGTGTAGAACTTGCCGTCCTCGCCCAGCACGCAGGCGCCCACGTGAAAGCCGCTGTAGGGCACGTAGGCCCCCTCGCAGGAAGCGATGGATTTTTCGATGAGAATCTTCTCTTGCTCTTTTGTCATGGAAATGACCTCCTCAAAATCAGGTGGCGGCCGGTGGGGCCGCCCGCTTGGGCCCGGTCGCGCCGGGCGGGCTGTCCTGCGGCCATTATAGCACACTTCTCTGGCTGGGAACAGCCCCCATCCCCCGCTGGAAAATTGGGGATTTCCTTGCAAACGGTTTCAAAATCTCCTATGATAGAGAAAACGCCACCAACTTGAAAAAGCAACCTGGGAGGGATCGGATATGGAAAGACGGCGGGACAAGACAAACTACTACCTGGACATCGCCGAGAGCGTGCTCACCCGCGGCACCTGCCTGCGGCGAAAGTACGGGGCCATCATCGTGCGGGACGACGAGATCATCTCCACCGGCTATGTGGGCGCGCCCCGGGGCCGCAAGAACTGCTGCGACCTGGGCTACTGCATGCGCAGCAAGCTGGGCATCCCCCGGGGGGAGCGCTATGAGATCTGCCGCAGCGTCCACGCCGAGGCCAACGCCATCATCTCCGCCGAGCGCCAGAAGATGATCGGCGCCACCCTCTACCTGGTGGGGCGGGAGTGCGAGGGGGGCGACTACGTCAAGAACGCCAGCTCCTGCTCCATGTGCAAGCGGCTCATCATCAACGCCGGCATCAAGACGGTGGTCATCCGCGACACCCGGGACGAGTACCGGGTCATCGACGTCCAGTCCGCCTGGGTGGACGAGGACGATTCCCTGACCGACGTGCTGGGCTACTGAATTTTCATCGACCGAGGGAGGAATACAGGATGGAGCGATTTTCCCATGCGGTGGTCATCGACCCCACCAATCTGACCGATGAGGGGCGGGCGGAGCTGCGCGCCCTCTGCGACCGGGTCGACTTTTTCGACACGGCCCCCGACAGCGAGGAGGAGACCGTCCGCCGGATGGCGGGGTGCGATGCCCTCTTTGTCTCCTACAAGACCCCCATCTCCGCCGCAGCCATCGCCTCCGCGCCGGGCCTGCGCTACATCGGGATGTGCTGTAGCCTCTACGGGGCCGACAGCGCCAACGTGGACATCCGCGCCGCCGAGGCCCGGGGCATCCCGGTGACCGGCATCTTCGACTACGGCGACGAGGGGGTCATCGAGTACGAGGTGGCCGCCCTGGTCAACCTGCTCCACGGCTTCGAGGGGCCCCTCTGGCGGGGGGAGCCGCGGGAGCTGGGGGGACTCAAGGTGGGCATCATCGGCCTGGGGACGGTGGGCATCAAGCTGGCCCGCGCCCTGCAGTTTTTCGGCGCCCAGCTCTACTACTTCAGCCGCACCCCCAAGCCCCAGGTGGAAAAGGAGTTGGGCATCCGCTATCTGCCCCTGAAGGAATTGCTGCAGACCTGCGACGCCGTCTCCACCCACCTGCCCCGGGGGACCCGCCTGCTGGGCCAGAAGGAGTTTGCCGCCTTCACCGGCGGGAAGCTGCTGCTCAACACCTCTTTGGGGGACACCTTCGACCGGGCCGCCCTCAAGGCGTGGCTGGCGGAGGACGGGGACAACTACTACCTCTGCGACGGCTGCGGCATCGGCGATGCCGCCCCCGAACTGGAGGGGCTGCGGGGGGTGCTGCTGACCCACCGGGGCTCCGGCGCCTCCCTCCAGATGAACCAGCGGCTCAGCCGCAAGGTGCTGGACAACGCCCTGGCCTTTTTGCAGGGCAGGTAGTCACCCGCTTTTCCCGCGCGGCGGCAGGGGCGCTCTCCCCCGCCGCCGCGCGTTTTTTCGGCCTCGCAGGACCCGGCCGCCAAAAGAGAGGACCCCTTCCGCCCCCGGCGGTATGATAGAGACAAGGAGTGGATTTCATGGAGTGGATCGAGCAACTGAACCTGGCCGTGCGCCATATCGAGGAGCACCTCGCCGGTGAACTGGACCTGGACGAGGCGGCCAAGGTTGCCTGCTGTTCGTCCTATCACTTTCAGCGGATGTTCAGCTACCTGGCGGGGGTCCCCCTCTCCGAGTACGTCCGCCGGCGGCGGATGTCCCTGGCCGCGGTGGACTTCTGCCGGGGGGAGGAGACGGTCCTCGACATCGCCCTGCGCTACGGCTACGCCTCCCCCACCGCCTTCAACCGGGCCTTTCAGGGCGTTCACGGCATCGCCCCGTCCCTGGCCAAAAAGGGCGGCGTGCCCCTGAAATCCTACCCTCCCGTCAGTTTCAAAATCACCGTCAAAGGAGTGGAGGAAATGAACTACCGCATCGAAGAGAGAGGCCCCATCCGCATCCTGGGGATCAGCGCGCCCCTGCACCGGGAGATCCAGCAGAACTTCACCGTCGTCCCCCAGATGTGGGAGCGGGCCGCGACCGACGGCACCATCCCCCGGCTGGCCGCCCTGATGGACACCCCGCCCATGGGGCTTTTGGGGGTCAGCGCCTGCGGCGACGAGGAGGAGTGGCGCTATTTCATCGCCGTCTCCTCCAGCCAGCCGGCGCCCGAGGGGCTGGAGGAGTACACCATCCCCGCCTTCACCTGGGCCGTCTTCCCCGGCGGCGGCACCGGCCGCTCCATCCAGGAGCTGGAACAGCGCATCGTCACCGAGTGGCTGCCCACCTCGGGCTACGAGTACACCGACGGCCCGGACGTGGAGGTCTATCTCAACCCCGACCCCCAAAACACCCAGTACGAAGTCTGGATCCCGGTGGTCAAGAAGGAGTCCCCCCGTGGCTGACGGCGCGCCGGAGCACTTTCTCGCCGCCCTGGGCGAGGGGGAGCGCCCTGTGGCCCAGGCCCTGATCCGGCAGCTCGCCGAGGGCGGGTGCCCCTGTACCCTTAAAGAGGCCAAGAGCGGGCCCACCCTCTCCTTCAAGCGGGGGGCCAAAGGGGGCACCCTGGCGGTCTTTGTCTGCCGCAAGTCAGGGGCCAAGGTGCGCCTCTACCCCCAGCGCGCCCTCGCCGACGCCGCCCTCCTCGACAGTCTGCCCGAGGGGATGAAGGACGCCGTCCGCCGCGCCGCCCCCTGCAAGCGGTTGGTGGGGAGCGGGGCCTGCACCCCCCGCTGTCCCATGGGGGTCTCCTTCTCCCTGGACGCACAGCCGCTGCAGCTCTGCCGGCACACCGCCTTCTTCTTTCCCCTGCGGGAGGAGACCCTCCCCGCCCTCCAGCACCTGCTCGCGAGCGAACTGCCCGTGTAGCGTCCGCAAAACGCCCCCGCCTTTTTATCACAAGGCGGGGGCGTTTTTGGCGGCCAAAAGCGCCGGGACCCGCAGGCCCCGGCGCTCTGGTTTGGAAAAAAGGGAGGTTTCAAATGCCCTTGCGGGCACTCACCTGCTCAGCACCCGGAACAGCTCGGTAAACACCCTGTCCCGGTCGATGCTGTAAATATAGCCCATCAGGTGGCGCAGGGAGCCCACCTCGTAGTAGCCGCTGTAAGAGGGCTGCACACTGGTGACCAGCCGGCTCTGGGCGAAATCGCCCTCCATCAGCCAGGCCACCGGGGCCACGTCCCAGATGATGCGGCTCCAACAGCCCTCCTGGTGGTAGATGGCCGCCTCCTTCTCGGTGACGTCGCAGAGGTAGTCGCAGAGGGGGTTTTTCCCCCGCAGCCAGTGCTCCAACTCGGGGCCGGTGACGGCCAGGGAGTTGGTGACCCCATTGCAGGGGCACTGTACCACCGGTAGGCCCGTCCCCAAAAGCACCCGCGCGGCGGCGATGTCCTGCAGAAGGTTAAACTCCTTGCAGTTGGGCCAGTCCCGGCTGTGGCCGCCCAGCCAGACCACTACGATCTTCTGGCAGATGGCGGGCTCCAGCAGCACGGCGGAGGCCAGGTTGGTGGCGGCGGCAATGCCGATCACATAGAGGGGTTCGTCGTCGGGCTGGGCCAGGGCCAACTCCACCAGCCGCCGGGCGGCTGGGGTGTCCTCCGGCTCGGTCTCGCCTTTTAGAAAGCGCTCCGCCCCCCGGTAGACCAGTTCGGCCTTCTCCTCCTGTCCCACCAATTTTAAGACCCGCAAAATTTCCTGGTAGGAGCGCTCCATCCCCAAAGCCGGGGTCTCGGCCTTGATGTTTTGGAAGGGAGCGGCTAAAATAGCCTTGAGGTCAAAGCGCTGGGGATTTTTGAGCAGGTAGGCCAGGGCGTACTGGTCGTCCACCTCGTTAAAGGTGTCGGTGTCCAGCACCACTGCCAGCCGCTTGCCCCCCTCGGGGCGCTGCAAGCGCCGGGCCAAAAAGTCGGGGCTGCAGGCGGATTGGGGCCATTCGCGGCCGTATCCGGCTTCAAAGTACTGCTGTAAAATGGGAGGGCAGTTCATCTCGTTTCCTCCTAATCGTCTGTTGTCAGGGTTTTACCCCGTCACGCAGCTGCACCAGCCGGCTCTGTTCCATGCCGTAGGCGGTCTCCACCTTCAGCTCGCCCGAAGCGATTTTTCCCTCCAGCTCACCGATGTAGTCGCGGGTCTCCTGGGGCACGTTTTTCTGGTAGTAGTCGTTTTCCGCCAGCACGGTGATCCCCTCTTTGACCCCCCATTTCACCTTGGTGCCGTAGGGCGTTTCCCCCTTGATGGTCTCGCCGATGGTCTTGTACAGAGAGGTGTCGTTGCGCTTGGTCATCGAGGTCAGGATGGTGTCGGCGATCCCCGGCTGGGAATCCACAAAGAACTCCCGCTGGTCGGCGTCCACCCCGATGCCCCAGATCCCCTTCTCCTGACAGGCGGAGAAGACGCCCAGACCGGCGCCGCCGGCCACCTGGTGGAGAACATCGGCCCGGTTTTGCTGAACCTGTACCAGGGCCAACTCCTTGGCCTTGGCGGTGTCGCTGAAACTGCCGATGTAGGAGCTGGCCACCTTGCCGTTGGGGTTGGCGTAGGTGGACCCCTGGATATAGCCCACCAGGAAGTCGTTGATCCCCACCGACTCCATCCCCATGACGCAGCCGATGGTCCCGGTACTCGACATCTTCTGGGCCAGCGCCCCGGCCAAAAATTCGCCCTGGTGCTGCATGTAGGTGATGGCAAAGACATTCTCCATCTTCAGGTCGTAATCCGGGTCGATGTCGAAGCCGATAAATTTTGTGTTCGGGTAGTCCTGATAGCACTGTTCCAGTGCCTCCACAAACTCGTTGCCGGTAAAAATCACAATATCGTACGCCTCGGCGGTATCCAGCAGGGTGGGGGTGATCTTGGCCTTGTCGGTGCCGTACTCTACGACCTTCGCTTTGATCCCGTGATCCTCCCCCGCCTTTTTCACACCGGCCCAGGCCAGGTCGGCAAAGGACTTATCACCCAAGGCGCCGGTGATAAAGGCCACGCTTTTGATTTCACCGCTGCCATCGCCTGCCCCGCTGTCGGTCCCCTTTTGCTCACCGCAACCGGTCAGCAGGATGCTGCCGGCCGTGACCAGAGACAAAAAAATAGCCATCTGTTTTTTCATGTTTTCTCCTCCTAAAAACCCAGTCCATATCCGCAGAGTGCCGGCGGCAGGCTGACCCTTCAGCCACCGCCGCCAGGCCGAACAATCTCATCGCAGGAAAGGAGCTCCGGATCACCCGCCCCGCGCCTCAAGAGGTCAGGCCTATTATAAAGCAAAAACGGAAACGGCTCTTAGGGCCATCGTCCCGAAACAATTCACAAATACGCTTGTTCTATTTTGTGTAAATTGCCATTTAGGAGGCTGTGCAAATGGAAACTCCCTATGAAATCATGCAGCGGGGCGGCTATCTTCACCGCTGGAAAGAGCTTGCCCTCCCCGCGGGAATGGTCCTTGCCTCGGTGGGGGAGATCTCCACCCACGTCCACTACCTAGTAGAGGGGTCGGTGCGCATTCTGCGCCCCCTCCCCAACGGCAGCAATTTGGCGGAAGAGGGACTGGGCCCCCACATCTTCATCGGGGACCTAAACGCCCTGGCGCCCCGCGGGTCGAGCATTGAAATCGTGACCGAAACCCCCTGCCTGGCGCTGAAGATCGGGGCCGGGGCGTTTGTCGACCTCCTCAAAAGCGACGCCGCCCTGGCCTTTTGGGAGGCCCAGTACTGCGCCCAGAGCATCGGCAACTACACCCAGATCGTCATCCACACCTTCGGCCGTTCGGTGAAAGACCGATTTGCCGAATATCTGTGGGGGCTCTGCGGTGGGCAGAAGAGGACCGTCCCCTTCCACAAGGGGGAGGCCGCCGACTTGCTGGGCAGCACCGTGCGGACGGTCAACCGCTATCTGCAGGCGTTTCAGAATGAGGGGATCCTGCTCTGCACAGATCGGTCCATCACCTTTTTAAAGCCCGGCCTACTCCGGCAGTACATCCAGCTCTAGCCCCTACGAGACCAGCAGCACCCCGTTGATCTCCAGGTGAAAGCGCAGCTTGAGGAAGTTTGCCGCCTTTTTGCACAGGACCATCCGCTGCATGAAAATCTCAAAGTAGTCCATCACGTCGGAGATGGCGCTGTCCAGTTCCAGCCGCAGGAGGATGACCGACCGGTCTTCGGAGAGCTGCAGGCTGCTGTTGGTGACGGCGTAGTTGACCCGGTCGTGGATCTCGTGGTGGCGCACCGGGCCCCGCACCCGGTTGCGGCGCACGTCCGACTTGTCGGCCAGGATCAGGGCTGCCGAGGCGGGGTTGACCGGCTGGGCCGTGCCCTCGTCGTGGTTGCCGATGGCCGCCACCACCGTGGCCACCTCCTCCGGCGCCATCCCCAACTCCTCCAGCAGGCGAAAGGCCATCAGCGCCCCCGACTGGGCATGGGCCACCCGGTTGACGGTGTTGCCAATGTCGTGCATGAACCCGGCGATGCGGGCCAGCTCCACCTCCCGGGGGGAGTAGCCCAGGGCCGCCAGCAGGTCGCCGGCCTTCTGGGCGCAGAGGGTCACATGGGCAAAGGAGTGTTCGGTAAAGCCCAGGGCCGAGAGCATCTCGTCCGCCTTTTGAATGTAGGTGCGAATTTTTGGGTTGCTGCGAATGTCCTCGTAGGTGATGGTGTTTTCGTTCATCCCGCTCCTCCTTCTCGGCTGCAGGGCGCAGCCACTCTGTTTTTAATGTTTGATGATAGCACCCATCCTATCCCGCGTCAAGCAAACAATTTTGCGCTTTGCCCCTTTTTTTCGAGAGGGGGTGTAACGCCGGGCCCCATTTTGACGACAGATAGGTGAAGACACCCCAACGGGCCCGACGGCCGGAGAGGAGGGAGCCGCCTTGCACCCCATCGAGCGCTTTTACCGGCAGTACCGGGACGATGTCTACCGCTACCTGCTGGGGCTGGCGCGGGACCCAAATCTGGCCGAAGACCTCCTCTCCGAAACGTTTTTGGAGGCGCTGCGGGCCCTCCCCGCCTTTCGGGGGGAGTCCACGGCCAAGACCTGGCTCTTCGGCATTGCCCGCAACGTCTGGCTGCGGCAGCTGCAAAAAGGGCGCGCCCACGCCCCTCTCGACGAGCGGCTGGGCCTCTACCTGGCCGACGGGCTGGACGACCTCTGCCGCCGCCAGACCCTGGCGCGCATCGGGGAGCTGCTGCACCGGCGGGGCGACCCGGCCGAAACGGTGGTGCGGATGCGGGCCGACGGCTGGCCCTACGCCGAGATCGCCGGGCGTCTGCAGATTTCCGAGGCGTCGGCCCGGGTGATCGATTTTCGCACCAAGCGCTGGCTGCGCGCCGCGCTGGAAAAGGAGGGATCGCTGTGAGCGGTGAACGAACCGACATCCCCTGCCAGGTCTGCCTGGACCTCTGGCCCCTGGTCTGCGACGGGGTGGCCAGCGAGGAGAGCCGCCGCCTGGTGGAAGACCACCTGGCCCACTGCCCGTCCTGCCGGGCCGAGACCGCCGGAGAGACCCCCTTTCTCCCCCCCTCGCCCCCCAGCGACGAGCGGGTGCTGGCCGCCCTGCGCCGCCGGCTGCTGGCTGGAGGGCTGCTGCTGGCCGGGCTGGGCTGCCTGGTGGGGCTCGCCATCACCTATTCGGCCAACATGTTTTACAACCTGATCCTCCTCCCCCTGGCGGGGGCGGCGGGGGCCCTGGCCCTGGGCAGGCGCTGGCCCTGGGCGCCCCTGGGCTGCTTTGGGTTGACCTACCTCTGGCTGTTTCTCCGCGCCGGCTGGGAACTGCTGACCCGCCCCGGGAGCACGGGGTGGGGGGAGGGGCTCTCCCTCCTCCTCTTCTCCCCCTTCTTGATGGCCCTGATCTACAGCCTGCTCACCCTGGTGGGGGCGGTGATCGCCAGGCTGTTGGCCTTTGTCTTTCGGCGGGAGCCCGACGGCCCCGCCCGACCCCACCACCCAGGAGGTGCAAAATGAACGCCAACCGAACCCGAAAGAAAACCGCCCTGAAAGTTCTGGCCCTGGCGGCCGCCCTGCTGCTGATGGCGCTGCTGGCCTTTTTGGCAAACGCCTTTGTGGGCAACCCCCTCTCTGCCTGGATGGCGCGGCGGGACATCGTCGCCTACGTACAGGCCTCCTATCCCCAGCAGGAGTGGCAGGTGGGGAAGGCCCGCTACAACTTCAAGTTCGGCGAGTACACCGCCCAGGTGCAGAGCCCCAACAGCGAGGACACCCACTTTGCCGTCTACTGGCGGGGCGGCCGGGTCAAGTACGACGACTACGGCACCTATGTCACCGACCGCTGGAACACCCGCCAGCGGCTGGAGGAGAGTTACAGCGCCGAGGTGATCCCCCTCCTCCAAGCAGTCCCCGGGTTGGAGGGGAACAGCTCGATGGTGACGCTGGGGGGCAAGGGCAGCTCCTCCGAGGCGGTCGTTCGCGCCCTGCCGCTGGACGTCCCCTTCTCCAAATCCCTCTCCGATCAGTGGGAGCTCACCATCCGCGCCGACTGGGAGGACGACTCCCTCCCCGCCCTGGCGGAGATGTTCGAGGCCGCCCACCAAAAGCTGACGGCGGCCGGCTGCACCTTTGCCCGCTACCACTTTTTCACCACCACCGAGAAGGGCACCACCATCATGATCGACGGCCTCACCCCCGCCGACATCGAGAGCGGCGAACTCCTCGCCCGGCTGGAGGCCGCCCAGCGGGAAGGGGAGGCCCGGGAAGAGGAGGAGCGCCAGCAGATGGAGGAGAGCGGCGGCCGGCTGGAAAAGGGGGAGCCCCTCGACGAAAACCGCCTCACCGTCTACATCCACCGCAAAGAGGAATAGTCCCCTGCCCAATCGAAGCCGATGGTAAAGCGGGCGGTGGGTACAGGCCCGAGAGGGGCGCCGTTCCGGTGCACCTCCACAAGGGGCGTCGAACTGTTGGGGGCGCGCCGCCCCTGCCGCCGGTCAACCGGCAAGTCGGGAGGCCCTTTCGCATCTTCCGCACTCCGAGACCGCCCTTCTTTTGCGCCGTTGGTCTTGGCGTACTTCCCTCCAGAGAGCCTGTTTGTCCCCCGGCAGGACCGGGGCTCTTGGGCGCTCGAGCGGCAGGCAAAGCGGCCCGCCCCCTGCAACAGGGGCGGGCCGCTTTTTTTGGCGCAGTTATGCGCTATCCCATCAGGCCGTTTGCGGCGATGAAGGCGTCCACTTCGGCGCGGTGGGGCATGGCCACCGAGGTGCCCATCTTGGTCACCGCCAGGTTGGAGACCGCGTTGCCGAAGGCGCAGGCCTCAAAGAGGTCCTTCCCCTCGGCCAGGGCGGCCACAAAACCGCCGTTGAAGGCGTCCCCCGCGCCGGTGGTGTCCAACACCGGCACGTCGTAGTTGCCAAAGAGCTGGTGGCGCTGGGGGGTCACCGCCAACACCCCCTGTTTGCCCAGGGTGATGACCACCTGACCCACCCCCTTGTCCAAAAAGACCTGGGCGGCCTTCAGGGCGTCGTCGGGGGTCTTGATCTCCACCCCGGTGAGGATGGATGCCTCCACCTCGTTGGGGGTGATCACGTCCACCTGGCGCAGCATCTCGTCGGTGATGGGCTGCACCGGCGCGGTGTTGAGCACCACTTTGGTGCCGCTGCGGTGGGCGATGTCGATCACCTTTTCCACCGCGTCCACATTGGTCTCCAGCTGGGTCAGCAGGATGCCCGCCCCCTCGATGAGGGGGGTCACCTGGGCGATGTCGGCGTCGTCAAAGGTGGAGCAGGCGCCCAGGGTCACCAGGATCTGGTTTTGGCTGGTGTGCTCATCCACCATGATGAGGGCCGCGCCGGTGGACGCCCTGTCGGTGACAAAGACGTGGGAGCGGTCCATCCCCTCGCCCTCCATCATCTCCAGGCAGACGTTGGCAAAGCTGTCTTTGCCCAACTTGGTCACCATCTCCACCTCGGCGCCGGCCCGCTTGGCGGCCACCGCCTGGTTAAAGCCCTTGCCGCCGGGCCCCATCTTGAACAGGTCGCTCTTGACCGTTTCGCCGGGCACGGGCAGGTGGTCCGCCCGGGCCATCAGATCCACCACGAAACTGCCGAATACCACCACTGGTTTTGCCATCGAACATCTCTCCCCTCACCGGCCCGCCGAGGGGCCGGGACACTTCTTGATAGACCCATTGTACCCTTCTCGGAGAGGCCCCGTCAACCGGTTGTAAAAACGTTTTTGCAAAATTGGAAATCTAGCCAAAAAAGGGGGCTTTCCTTGTGCAGGATGGCGCAAATATTTGCCGTGTTCGACCGGGTTTTACTCCTCCCCGGCGCAATGGTGACCCACCAGCAGGGCTGTTTGAGCCTTTTGTGCAGTTGGCAGACCGCACTTTTATGGTATCAAAAGGGATTTTTATTCTCTTCGCAGCGCCAAAGCTTTTCTGGACCCCCGGCACAGCCGGGGGTTTTCTCTGACAAAAAGGCGCCCTGCCGGCATCACTGCCGACAGGGCGCCCCCGCTCTCTTTTTTACTGGGCCCACTCGCCGTAGGTGGTCACGTCGATGGACTGGATCACCACGTCCTCTTTGGGCTTGTCGCCGGCGCTGGTCTCCACCTTGGAGATGGCGTCGGCCACCTCCTGCCCGGCGATGACCTGGCCGAAGACCGAGTAGCCGCCGTCCAGATGGGGGCTGCCGCCCTTCTCCCGATAGGCTTTAATGATCTCCTGCGGCCAGCTCAGCTGCTCCATCTGCTCCAGCAGCGAGGGGTCCACCTTGTCGCCGGTGACGATGAAGAACTGGCTGCCGTTGGTGTTGGGGCCGGCGTTGGCCATGGAGAGGGCCCCCACAAAGTGGCGCAGGTCGCCGCTGACCTCGTTTTCAAAGACGCGGCCCCAGATGCTCTGGCCGCCGCGGCCGGTGCCCTCGGGGTCGCCGCCCTGGATCATAAAGCCCTCGATCACCCGGTGAAAGATGACTCCGTCATAGTAGCCGTCCTTGGCGTGGGTGAGAAAGTTCTCGCAGGCCTTGGGGGCCTTTTCGGGGAAGAGGACCAGGGAGATGTCCCCCTGGTTGGTGTGCATGACGGCCACAGGCGCGTCCTGGGCCGGGGTTTGAAACTGCATAGGCATCTTGCTTCCGCTCTCCTTTTTGTCCGTGCCGCACCCGGCGAAGAGCAGGCTGCAAGCCAGCGCCAGCGCCAGGGGGACAGACCAAATTTTTTGATTCATTGCGCGCCCTCCCGATTGGATTGCAACCCCTATCCTACCCTGTTTTGGCGGCAAATGCAAGAAAATGCGGGCGCTTTTTGGCAAATTGGGGCGGCCGGAGACGGGGGTGAAAAATGGCTGCCTTTTTCTGTTGACGAACCCCCTGCAAAGAGGGTACAATAAGGACAGGGAGAAGGCGCCGGCGACCGGCCGCCTCCCGCGCAAAGGCCCCTGCAAGCAGGGCCCCTTGCCCATCAGCAAATGAGGAGGTCATTCCCATGGCCCAGGATTTTGAGCCCCTTTCCGAGGGCAGCGAGAACGAGCAGGAGACCGGCGAGCCCTATATCGTCACCATGAGCGACGAGGACGGGTGCGAGCACAGCTTTGAGCTGGTGGACTCGATGGAAAAAGACGGTGTCCTCTACACCGCGCTCATCCCCATGTACGACCAGCCCCAGGAGATGCTGGAGAGCGACGGCCAGCTGGTCATCATGAAGTCGGAGGAGGACGAGGGCGAGGAGGCAGTCTTTACCCCCATTCAAGACGACGAGGAGTTCGGCGAGATCGCCCAAATCTTCATCGAGCGCTTGAGCGACCTCTACGACATCGAAGAGGAGGAATAACCCCCTTTTCCCCCGGGAAAGCTGAAGAGGATAGAAGCGTAGCTCCCCTCCCCCGTGCGGTTTCCCGAATGCGTATCTGAAAATTCATCTGTCGGTGGCAAGGATCATCTGACTTTCTGGCCCCGTCCGAGGCGTAAAGCACCTATTTCCCCAAAGAAAATGGGTGTAGCCTCGAAGGTCATCTCTGCCGGTGGCAGGCCCCATTTATCTTCTGACCCCGTCTGAGGCATAAAGCCCCCCCCATTTTTCCGTAGAAAAAATGAGGGTGTCCTCGAAGGTCACCTCTGCCGGTGGCAGACCCCATCTATCTTCCGACCCTGTCCGAGGCGTAAAGCCCTCATTTTTTCCATAGAAAAAATGAGGGTAGCCTCGAAGAGTATCTCTGCCAGTGGCAGAGATACTCCGTCCTGCGGTGTTCGACTTGTTGCAGCCTTTTATAATCCTACAAGTATGTAATTGGAAGGTCGTCTCTTCTCACCAACTGCAGACCTCCCCCGCAAGGGGACGAAGGGAGCGCGCGGTGCGAAGGAGCCCGTATCCACCCTGTTTTGAAAAAAGCGGGTTTTAACTTGGCTGCAGACGGCATCGCGGGATTTTTGTTGCCATTTTTGCCCCGGCAACGGGCGTTTTTCGACGATTCGAGAGAGGAGTGGAGCCCATGTGGCTGGACAGACAGGCCCTCGTCATCGGCCAGGAGGGGTGCGACGCCCTGCGCCGCAGCCGGGTGGCCGTCATCGGCATCGGCGGGGTGGGCGGCGCGGCGGCCGAGGCCCTCTGCCGCTGCGGCATCGGCGACCTGCTGGTGATGGACCACGACCGGGTGGACGACACCAACCGCAACCGCCAACTGCTGGCCACCGCCGAGACCGTCGGCCGGCGCAAGGTCGCGGTGCTAGGGGAGCGGCTGCGCGCCATCAACCCCGACTGCCGGGTGGAGGAGCGGGACTGCTTTCTTGACGCCGATACCCTGCCCGAACTGCTGGCCTGGCGGCCCGACTACGTGGTGGACTGCATCGACACCGTCACCTCGAAGCTGGCCCTGATCGAGGGCTGCCAGGGGGCCGGTACCCCCCTGGTGTGCTGCCTGGGCACCGGCAACCGGCTCGACCCCACCCAGTTTCACCTGGGCGACCTCTACGATACCGGCGGCTGCGGCGACCCCTTGGCCCGGGTGATGCGCTCCCTCTGCCGCAAGCGGGGGATCGAGCGGCTGGAGGTGGTCTACTCCACCGCCCCCGTCATCCGCCCGCCGGAGGGGTTTGCCGGCGACTCCCCCCAGGGGCGGCACTCCCCCGGCAGCGTCTCCTTTGTCCCCCCGGTGGCCGGATACACCCTGGCCTCGCTGGTGGTGCGGCGGCTGCTAGGCCTTCCCTGCTAAAAGGAAAAGGCAGACCTCATTTTCTCCACCGTCTGCAAAAGCGCTCCCCCACCCCAGTAAATGGGGATGGGAGAGCGCTTTTTCTACTGCCGCTATTCCCCGTCGATCTTCTGGAACTCCAGAGTGTAGCCGTTGGGGTCTTTTAAAAAGAAGGAGTAGACCGGGAAGCGGGGGTGGTGGCAGGGCCCCTCCCCTAGGGTGGGAAGGCCGGCCGCCTGCAGCCGGGCGTAGACGGCGTCCACCTCGGCCCGGTCGGCGCAGTCAAAGGAGAGACAGACCCCCTGGGCCAGAGGGCGGCCGTCGCCGTAGTCCACAAAGCCCAGGCAGCCCCGCCCGGTGTCCACGATGAACTGGCCCTCCCCCTCCTGGCGCAGGGAAAGGCCCAGCGCCCCGGTGTAAAAGCGGCGGCAGGCCGCCAGATCACAGGTGGGGAAAAAGGCGGTCAGCCCGGTCATCTTTCCGCCTCCCCCTCGTTCTTGCGGCGGCGGAGGTAGGCCTCTAAAATGAGGGTGGCGGCCACCGCGTCCACCGTCTCCTTGCGCTTTTTGCCGCGGACGTTCTGCTCGTTGAGGATGCCGATGGCCGAGACGGTGGTCTGCCGCTCGTCAAACAGGTCCACCCGGATGGGGGTGGCGTTGAGCCGCCCGGCAATCTTGCGGGCCACCTTTTCACAGAGTTCGGCCCGCTCGCCCCGGCTGCCGTCCATGTTTTTGGGCAGTCCCACCACGATCCGCTCCACCCCGTTGTCCAGGGCAAAGGCCACGATTTCCTTGACGGTCTTGTCCAGCCCCGGCTCGCAGATGACCCCGGCCGGACGGGCCAGCATCTCCCCCCTGTCGCAGAGGGCCAGGCCGGTGCGCACGTCCCCGTAGTCCACCCCCAAAATGACCATCTTCTCTTCCCCCTTTGCCCCTACTTGCGGCTGTAAAAGGTGCCGCCGTGCAGAATGGTGCCCGCGTCGATGTGGCCGGTGTAGCCCTGAAATTCCGCCTTGCCGGGAATCTGGTCGCCGGCAAACACCAGTTTGGAGACGCCGCCGTTGCGGACCCACTCCACCTGGCCCAACCCCTCGACCGGCAGCCCCAGCGCCGCGGCGATGCAGGAGCGCAGGGCGCACCCGTGGGAGACCACCGCCAGGGTCTTGCCCGCGTTCTGGGACAGGATGTCCTCCACCGCCGCCGCGCAGCGCGCAAAGACCTGGCGCATGGTCTCGCTGCCCTCGACAGCGAAGTTCCAGGGCTCGCTCTGCCAGGTGCGAAAGGCCTCGGGGTAGTCCCTCTCCAGCTGGTCGATGGGCTGCCCCTCCCAGACGCCGGCCGAGATCTCCTTGATGCGCTCGTCGGTGTAGAGGGGGATCTCCCGCCCGCCGACAATGGCCGCGCCGGTGCGGACCGCCCGCCGCAGGGGGGAGGAGATCACCTTGTCCAGCTCCACATCCTCAAAGTAGTCGGTGAGGTTTTGGCACTGGATCTCCCCCTGGGGGCTGATGTCGGTGTCGATGGCGCCCTGAAAGGTCCGCTGAATGTTTCCCGCGGCCTGTACGTGCCGCACAAAGTAGATGGTGGTCATGGCTACACAACTCCAATTCTCGCAGGGGCGCTCCTCCGCAGGGCGCCCCCTGTCTCTCTTCTCGGTCCTATTTTATTTGAGGTAAAAGCCCACCAGCTGCCCCTCTTTGTCGAGGCTGATGGTGTACTGCACCTTTCCCCGCTCGTACTTGGCGATGAGCAGCACCACCACATAGGGCTCGCCGCCGTCGTCCTCCCTGCCCACCACCTCCTCGGCGGTGTACTCGCTGCGCTCTCCCAGCTCGGGGCCGCCCAGCCCCTCCCAGGCCTGGCGCAGCTTCTCTTCCAGCTGGTCGTCCCGAAGGTCCGGCCGCCAGCACGCCACCAGCCCCTGGTAGTCCTCTTCCTCCAGCAGCTGGGAGGCGGCCTTGGCCTGGGCGATCACCTCGTCGCGCGAAAACCCCTCGGGCAGTTTGCCGCCACAGCCGCTCAGGCAGCCCAGGGCGAACACCAGCGCCAGGGCGGTCCCCAGCCATTTTTTCACCTGCATCCTCTCTTCCCCTTCCTCTCTCTCCTCCGGTCCCCGATCATCCAGGCGGCGAGCAGCGCCGCCACCGCCAGCAGTCCGCCCTCGATCCCCCAGAGGGGCAGCCCCGCCAGGGAGCCCAGGGCGGCCAACAGGTCCACCAGGGTGTGCAGGGCAAACGCCGCCAGCAGCGGGAGCGCCCGATGCCTGCGCACCCCGGCAAAGACCAAGCGGGTGGCCGCCAGGTGGACCGGCAGGGCAGCCACCCGCTCCACCCCTGCCGCCAAGAGCCCCCCAGCCCCGGCGGCCAGGGTCAGACCTGGGGCCGCCAAAAGGGAGAGGAGGAGGGGCAGCCCCACCAGGGACAGGGCCTCCAGCCCCCAGTGGCCCAGGCCGAAGGCCATTGCCTCGCCGCAGCCGGTGCGCCCTTTCAGCAGCAGCCGGGCCGCCAGATAGCGGCCCCCCTCCTCAAAGAGGGCGGCGGTGAGGGCCAGGAAGAGAGCGTAGAGCCAGGGGCTGCGAAAGGCCAGCAGGGCCAACCCATCCCATTCCCTAAGCCAACCCAGCAGGGGGATGCGCAGCAGCAGTTGAAAGAGAGAAAGGTCCCCACCCCGGCCAAGAAGGGACGAAGGAGGGCCCGCCGTCGCGCCAGCAGGTAGAAAAGCGCCCCCAGGGGCAGCCCCACCGACACCGCCAAGGTGAATGTCATTGCCAGCGCCGCCACGGTCGCTCCCCCCTTTTGCTGTTCTGGGCCGAATGCCGACCCGGCCGGTTTTCCGGCCGCCCTCGGCCCCACGCCCTCTTCACAGTGCGCACCGGGTCGGAAGCGCCAAAGGCGCAGAGAGCCCTGCGCACAAACGGCATCACAGCCGCCATGCGGTCAGGGCGCCGCAAGAGCCGGGCGCACAGCGGCATTTTGGTCCATAGGGCAGGGGGCAAACGGCGTTTGCACACCTGCCCGGCCATCTTCGGTATACTGGACTTTATGGTCATTATACCATAAACAAAGGGGGGCTGCACCCCAAAAAGGGCGGCCGAGGGGCTGCCAAACGCCGGGGCAAATGGGTGCTGTCGATCCTCACCGCAGCTAGCGCCCCTCATCGGGCGCCAAAAAAGGCGGGTCTGTCCCCGCGGCTCACCGCCGGGGCAGGCCCGCCCTTTGCCGCCCCTACGGGCAGCGGGAAGTTGGCTTTTTATTGTTCGGCGCAAATGGGGAGGGGCGACGCCAAGCGGGACGCCTTTAGTACAGCTTTGCGCCCGCCGGGATCCGGTCGTCCACCATCAGCAGGTTCAGCCCTTCGCGGCCGTCCTGTTCGTGGACCGCAGAAATCAGCATCCCCTCGGAGGAAATGCCCATCATCTTTCTCGGCGGCAGGTTGACGATGGCGATGGCGGTCTTGCCGACCAGCTCCTCCGGCTCGTAGTACTCGTGGATGCCGCTCAAAATCGTCCGCTTGCGGTCTGTCCCGTCGTTGAGGGTAAACTTGAGCAGTTTCTTCGACTTCGGGACCGCCTCGCAGGCCTCGATCTTTACCGCGCGGAAATCCGACTTGCTGAAGGTCTCGAAGTCCACCATCTCCTCGAAAATCGGCTCCACCTTTACCTGGGAGAAGTCGATCTTCTCCGCCGGCGCTGCCGCCGCAGAGGGGGCGGCAGCGGTCTTCTTCTCGCCGCCGATGGATTTCATGGTCGGGAAGAGGAGCACGTCCCGGATGGCCGGAGAGTTGGTCAGCAGCATCACCAGCCGGTCGATGCCGTAGCCGATGCCGCCCGTGGGGGGCATGCCGATCTCCAGCGCGGTGAGGAAGTCCTCGTCGGTGTGGTTGGCCTCCTCGTCCCCCTGGGCCAGCAGCTTCTCCTGCGCGGCAAAGCGCTCCCGCTGGTCCACCGGGTCGTTGAGCTCGGAGTAGGCGTTGCACATCTCCCGCCCGTAGATGAAGAGCTCGAAGCGCTCCACATAGTCGGGCTTGTCCGGCTTTCTCTTGGTCAGGGGGGAAATCTCCACCGGGTGGTCCATGATGAACACCGGCTGGATCAGGTGCTCCTCCACATACTCCTCGAAGAAGAGGTTGAGGATGTCGCCCTTGGTGTGGCGCTCCTCGTAGTGCAGCTCCCGCTCGTCGGCCAGCTTTTTGGCGGCCGCCGTGTCGGGCACCTGGTCGAAGTCGACGCCGGCGTACTTCTTCACCGCCTCGGTCATGGTCATCCGCTCAAAGGGCTTGCCCAGGTCGATCATGGCCTCGGCGTAGGGGATGAGGGTGGTGCCGCAGACCTTCTGCGCCACGTGGCGGAACATGTTCTCGGTCAGATCCATCATCCCGTTGTAGTCGGTGTAGGCCTGGTAGAGCTCCATCAGGGTGAACTCGGGGTTGTGGCGGGTGTCCAGCCCCTCGTTGCGGAAGACCCGCCCGATCTCGTAGACCCGGTCCAGCCCGCCGACGATCAGCCGCTTGAGGTAGAGTTCCAGCGAGATGCGCAGCTTGATGTCCTCGTCCAAGGCGTTGTAGTGGGTCGAGAAGGGCCGGGCGGCGGCGCCGCCGGCGTTGGCGACCAGCATGGGGGTCTCCACCTCCACAAAGTCCTGGCTGTCCAGGAAGTTGCGGATCTCACGGATGATGGCCGAGCGCTTGACGAAGGTCTCCCGCACGTCCTGGTTCATGATCAGGTCGATGTAGCGCTGGCGGTAGCGGGTGTCGGTGTCGGTCAGCCCGTGGAACTTCTCGGGCAGCGGCTGCAGGGATTTGGAGAGGAGGGTCATCTTCTGGGCCTTGACCGAGATCTCCCCCCGGCGGGTGCGAAACACCTCGCCGGTCAGGCCGATGATGTCGCCGATGTCCCACTTTTTGAACTCGGCAAACGCCTCCTCGCCCAGGCCGCCGATGTTGGCGAAGATCTGGATGCGGCCGGTCTTGTCCTGCAGGTCGATGAAGTTGGCCTTGCCCATGTCCCGGCGGCCCATCAGCCGCCCGGCCAGCGAGACGATCTGCCCCTCCATCCGCTCAAAATCCCGCTGGATGTCGGCGGCGTGGGCGCTCACCTCAAACTTGGTGATGACAAAGGGGTCGCGCCCCTCCGCCTTCAGCCGCTCGAGCTTCTGGCGGCGCACCGCCAGCTCGCTGCCCTCTGCCGGGGCGCTTACTGCTCTCTCATTTTCCACGAAAAAATCCCCCTTTTTCGTCCTCTCGATTCTCTCTAAAAAAGGAGCGGGCTCCTCGCTCCGCTCCTTGCAACCCAACTGTTTGGCTCTCCGCCGCTTGACCGGCGGGGCGGGGCACTATTTGCCGATCTTCACGATGGTGTAGTGCACCAGCTGGCCGCTGGGCAGCTCCACCTCGACCGTGTCGCCCTGCTGGTGGCCCATCAGGGCCTTGCCCACCGGCGACTCGTCGCTGATCTTCCCCGACAGGGGGTCGGCCTCGGTCGAGCCGACGATGGTGAAGTTGTCCTCCCCCTCGTAGGCGTCACAGGCGCATTTGACCACCGAGCCCACGTTGACGTGGTCGGTGCCGATGTCGTCCTCGTCCAGCACCCGCACGTTTTTCAACCGCTGCTCCAGCTGGGCGATCCGGGCCTCCACCATGGCCTGCTCGTTCTTGGCCTCGTCGTACTCGCTGTTTTCCGAAAGGTCGCCAAAAGAACGGGCAACCTTGATTTTCTCCGCCACATCCTGCCGGCGAACCGTCTTCAGCTGCTCCAGCTCGTCTTCCAGTTTTTTGAGACCTTCTTCGGTCACGATAAGCTGCTTATCCAATGGTTTCTTCTTCCTTTCCGTAAACGGCGGGCACCTGGGCACGCCAAGGCAATATATATATTATAGGGAGTGGGACTGCCAATGTCAAGGCGGATTTCTCACCGCCCCCGCCCCCCGCCGGCGGTCTCTGCCCGGGCGGGGACGCACTGGCGGCGCACGTACTCCGCCAGCTCCCCCAGGGAGATGCGCCGCTTGGCGGAGACCTCCCACTCGTCGCAAAAGAGGTAGGCGGGCTCCACCTGCCCGTCCCGGCAGAGGGCCCAGACCCAGTCCAGCGGCAGCCCCGCGCACTCGGCCGGCTCCACGCCGATGCCGCCCCCGCCCCCCAGGGCGATGCAGTCCGGCGCCCGCACCTCCTCCCGCAGGGGGTTGAGCACCAGCACCGCGCCGCCGCTCTGGCCGAGGGTCCTCTCGGCCTCCGCCCAGGGGGAGACGGCAAACAGCGCCCCGGTCTGCAGAAAGTGTTCCTCGGCAAAGGCGCGATATTCCTCCACCTGGTCAGTGGCCACCGTCAGGGTGTTGACCCGGCGCAGGCAGCGGGCCACCAGTTCCCGGCAAGCCCCCTCCCTGTCGCACAGCAGCAGCCGCAGGCGGCAGGCCTCATCCCCCAACAGGGCGAGCAGCCGCTCCGCTGCCCCCTCCACCAGGCTGCGGCGAAAGGCGGGGTCCGGCTCCTCCTCCCCCACCGTGTAGACCGGCCCCTCCTGGGCCCGCAAAAAGGCCTGCAGCTTGCGGCTGCTGGGGTAGGTGACCCGGTGCAGGAGATAGCCCTTCTCCCGCAGGGGCTCACACTTCACCCGGGCAAAGAGGTTGCGGGGAAACGGCCTCTCGTCGGCCCGCAACAGCACCACCATCCGCCATCCCTCCTTTTTCCCAGTATACGAGGGGGCGGCGGGGGGTATTCCCCCCTTTTCCGGCGAAAAAGGGGGCTATAAGGGCGCGGCCTCCCCGCCCTGTGACGCCAAAGATCCGCCCTCCTCTCCGCGGGGGAGAAGGGGCGGATCTCTCTATTTGTTTTAAAGGGCGTACCAGCTGCGGGGACCGCAGGCGGCCTCCTGCCCCTCGCCGCTGTCGGAGGACTCGCCCTCCGGGGCGCTGCTCCCGCCTTCGCCCTCGCCGCCTTCCGGCTGGCCCTCCTCCTGTCCCTCGGAGGAGGGGGCAGAAGAGGAGGAGTTGGCGCCGCCCTGGGCATTGTTCCCGGCGCTCACCACCTCGATGGCCTTTTTGATTTGGGGGTCGGTCTCAACGGTGAGCATGTGGGCCTGCTGCTGTTGCTGGGTGCTGAGGGTCACCTTGTAGTCGGGCTTGAGCCCGGTCTCGTTGAACTTCTCCCCGGAGGGGGGGACCAGGTAGGCCACGGTGATGTCGATGCCCGACCCGTCCGAGAGCTGCTTGTACTCCTGCATGACCCCCTTGCCGTAGGTGCCGGTCCCCACCAGCTTGGCCTTGCCGAAATCCCGCAGCACAGCGGCAAACATCTCGGCGGCCGAGGCGGTGTTCTCGTTGACGATGACCGTCATGGGCAGGGTCTCCTCGCTCTTGCCCGAGGTGTAGAGGGTCTTTTGCTCCCCGCTCTTGTACTCGGCCGAGAGGATGGTCCCCTCCGGCACCAGGGTGTCCAGGATCTCGGCGGTGACCTTGGTCAGGCCGCCGGAGTTGTCCCGCACGTCGAAGATCAGGCTCCTGGCCCCGGCGCTCTTGAGCTGGTTGAGGGCGTAGTCGAACTGGGAGGCGGTGGTGTTGTTGAATTCAAAGATGCGGATGTAGCCCACCCCGTCCAGGTTCTGGTACTCCACCGAGGGGACGGTGATGCTCTTGCGGATGATCTCCACGCTGTTTTTCACGCTGTCGCGCTGAAAGTCCACCTTGACCTTGGAGCCCGGGTCGCCCTGGATCAGGGCCATGGCCTTGGTGACCCCCATGGCCAGCACGTCCTGCCCGTCCACGGCGATGATCAGGTCATTTTTCTCGATGCCGGCCTCTTTGGCGGGGGAGCCGTCGTAGACCTTGGTCACCCGAATATAGCCCGAGGTGTCGGCCTTCCCCGCCACCCCGATGCCGGTGACCGCGCCATTGAAGGTGGACTCGATGCTGTTCCACTCCTCCACGGTGTAGTAGCGGGCGTACTTGTCCCCCATCCCGCTGACATAGCCCTTGAGCATGGCGTCCATCAGGCTCTGGTCGGCCAGTTCCCCCACGTAGTTGTCCCGCACGTAGGTGTCCACCTCGGAAATTTTGGAGTACATGGCCTCCCGGCTCTTGGTGGAGTTCATCTTGTTGTCAAACAGCCCGATGGAGAGGACCATGGTGATGGTGAAGGTCAGGGCGCAGACCATGGCCAGCAGGGAGATGAGGACCCCCACAGAAACTTTCTTGTTCATAGACAAAACCGCCTTCTCTGCCCGCGGCAAAGGGCGCGGGCGGGATCGCGGCCGCTGCGGCCGCGTGCAAGCCAGGGGCGCCGGCCGCCCCCGCCCCGGCACAGCCGAGACAGGGGAGCGCGCAGGCGCACCCGGTGAAAACAAACGATATTTATCACATTATAGCACATCCTGCCCCCTGGGGTACAGCCCCAATCGCGCCGGGGCCGCCCCGCGCGCAAAAGAGGGCCGGCAAAACCGGCCCTCTCTCACCGCCCTGCGGGGGCGGACTCTATGCGTTAACTCTGCAGGTAGGGCATGGGGTTGACGTCGCTGCCGTAGCTGATGCCCTTGCGCACCTCAAAGTGCAGGTGGGGCCCGGTGGAGTTCCCGGTGCTGCCCACGTAGGCGATGGTCTGCCCCTTTTTGACGTACTGCCCCTGTTTCACCGCAATCGAGCTGGTGTGCCCGTACAGGGTGTAGAGGCTGCCGCCGTGGTCGATCATCACGTAGTTGCCGTAGCCGGTGTTGCCGTAGCGGACCACCGCCACCTTGCCGTCGTTGGCGGCCACGATGGGCTTGCCGTAGATGCTGGCCTGGCTGCCGCGGGAGATGTCGATGCCGGTGTGGAACTCCCACCCGTAGGCCGCCGACTTGCCGTAGGGGGCCGAGATGTGGTAGTACCCCGGCACCGGCCACTGGAACTGGCCGCCCACGTACTTGTCGCCCATGGTGTCGCCCGAATTTTCATAGGAGGCCAGCAGATCGGCGATCTGCTGCTGCACCGCCTTCTGCTCAGAGCGGTACTGGGCCACCTGCTTCTCGTTCATGGCCTGCTGGTCCTCCAGAGAGGAGATGCTGTTGCCCACCTCTTCAGCCTGGCGGGCCAACTGGGCCTTTTTGGCGTCCAGCAGGGACTTGGAGGCCTCGATGTCCGCCTTGTTGGCAGCCAGCTCGTTCTTGGCGTCCACGATCTCCTGCTTCTCCCGCTCCAGCTGCTCGATGAGCTGCTTGTCGTGGTCGGCGATGCGGGTCATGGTGTCCATCTTCACGAGCATCTGGCTGAAGTCCTCCGACCCGAGGATGGCGGTGAGCCCGTCGGTCCGGGGGGACATGTACTGGGCCCGCAGCCGCTTGCGGAAGAGCTCCTCGTTGTCGGCGATCTCCTCTTCTTTCTGGGTGATGAACGCCTCTTTCTCGGAGATCTGGGTGTTGAGGGCGGCGATCTTGTCCTCCAGCACCGCCACCTGCTGGCGCACCAGGGAGAGCTGCTCGTCCAGCTGCTCCTTCTGGGCCTGGGCCTCCGACTTGGAGTTTTTCAGGTCGTTGATGCTGTCTTGCAGGTCGTTGATCTTGTCGTCGAGCTGGTCGTATTTCGAGTTGAGGTCGTCCACCGACGCGCCCTTGGCCGTCTGCGTTCCGCCAAAGGGCCCCGCCAGGGTGATGGCGAGGGCCAGCAGCAGGGACACCAACGCCTTTTTTCTGTGGGTTCGATGCATGGGAAAGACCTCCTTCATTCAAAAAACAATCAGACTTTTAGGTGTTTGCGGATGGAGAGCACGCTGCCCAGGGCGCCGGTCCCCATCCCCGTGAGGGCAAAGCCGGCCAGCACCCAGTACCAGATCTCGCCAAAGGGGATGAGGCTGTCGGCCATGGACTGCAAGAACTGGGAGGTGGTGCCCATGATCATGTTCATGATCCCCTGGTACCCGCCCCAGACGGCGAAGTAGGCGATGAGGGCGGCCAGCAGGCCAATGAACATCCCCTCCACCACAAAGGGCAGCCGGATGAAGCCGTTGGTGGCCCCCACGTACTTCATGATGTTGATCTCCCGCCGGCGGGCGAACACCGTCAGGCGGATGGTGTTGGAGATGATGACCAGGGACACCGCCACAAAGACGGCGATGATGGCGATGCCAAAGATGCTGACCATGTTCTTCAGCGAGACGATGGTCTCCGCCACGTCCTGGGGATAGCTGACCGTCTCGACCCCGGGGGCCTTTTGGAAGGTGGAGACGGTGTCGTACATGTAGTCGAGGTTTTGCAGCTTGATGCGGTAGGAGGCGGGGAGGGGGTTGTCTTCCTCCAGCCCGTCCAGCAGGGCCGAATCGGGGCCGAACTCCTCCTTGGTCTCTTTGAGGGCGTCCTCCTTGGAGATGTACTGGTAGCTCTCGATGTTGCCGGTACTGGCCACCAGCGCCTCCAAATCGGCCCGCTCCTCGTCGGTGGCCTCCTCGGCGATAAAGACCACGATCTCGTTTTGGCTCTCCACATAGGCCAGGGCCTCGCCCATGTTGACCGAAAAGAGGGCCGCGACCCCCAAAATCATCAGGCAGGCGCTGAGCACGGCGATGGAGGCCAGACTCATCAGCTTGTTCTGCCAGATGCTCTTGACTCCGGTTTTGACTAAGTATCCCGTTCCGCTTCCCTTCACCGCGCATCCCTCCAATCCGGCCGGTCGCTCAAAATCGAACCGCCCTCAATGGTGATGACCCGGTGGTCGTACCGGCGAATGAGTTCGTGCTCGTGGGTGACCATCAAAATGGTGGTGCCCACCTTGTTGATGGAGTCGAGCATGTCCACGATCTCCATGGACATCTCAGGGTCGATGTTGCCGGTGGGCTCGTCGGCGATGATGAGGGCCGGCTTGTTGACCAGGGCCCGGGCCAGCGCCACCCGCTGCTGCTCCCCGCCGGAGAGCTCGTTGGGCATGTTCTTTGCCTTGTGGATGAGCCCCACCAGATCCAGCACAAAGGGGACCCGCTTGCGGATCTCCCGGTAGGGGGTGTCGGTCACCCGCAGGGCAAAGGCCACGTTGTCGTAGACGTTCATCGAGGGAATCAGGCGAAAGTCCTGAAAGACGATGCCCATGGACCGGCGCAGCTTGGGCACTTCCCGCTGCTTGAGCCCGGCCAGGGAGAAGCCGTTGACCACCAGCTCGCCGGAGGTCACCTTTTCCTCGTGCATAATGAGTTTTAAAAAGGTGGACTTGCCCGCGCCGGACGCACCCAGGACAAAGACAAACTCCCCGTCGTCGATGCGGACGCTCACGTCCTTGAGCCCGTAGGTGCCATTGGGGTACACCTTGGACACATTTTTGAATTCAATCATGTAAAAACTGCCTCAATATCAGTATTTCACAGGGTTGGAGTTCAGATATTTCTTGACCATCAAGGCCACCTTGAAGACAATGGCGTGATCGAATTCCCGCAGGTCCAGCCCGGTGAGTTTTTTGATTTTTTCCAGCCGGTAGACCAGGGTGTTGCGGTGGACAAACAGCCCCCGCGAGGTCTCGGACACGTTGAGGTTGTTCTCGAAAAACCGCTGAATGGTGAAGAGGGTCTCCTGGTCCAGCTGGTCGATGGAACCCTTTTGGAACACCTCTTTGAGGAACATCTCGCAGACGGTGGTGGGCAGCTGGTAGATCAGCCGGGCGATGCCCAGCTTGTCAAAGGAGACGATGGTCTTCTCGGCGTCGAACACCTTGGAGACCTCCAGCGCCACCTGGGCCTCTTTAAAAGAGCGGGCCAGGTCTTTGATGCCGGTGACCACGGTGCCGATGCCCACAAAGGAGCGGATGTAGAACTCGCTGGAGAGGGTGTCCACAATGCTGCGGGCCAGCTTCTCAATGTCCTTGGTCTCGATGTCGGGGTGGATCTCCTTGACGATGACGGTGTCGGTCTCGGAGATGTTGAAGATGAAGTCCTTCTGCTTGTCGGGGAAGAGGTTGACGATTACGTCGTAGGCCGAGACCTCGGTCTTGCCCACGGTGCGCACCAACAGCACGATGCGGTGGGCGTCGGTGCCAAAGTGCAGCTCCCGCGCCTTCACGTAGACGTCGCCGGGCAGGATGTTGTCCAGGATGACGTTTTTGATGAAGTTGTTGCGGTCGTACTTCTCGTCGTGGTACTGCTTGATGCTCGTCAGCGCCACCGTCAAGAGCCCTGCATAGCTGGCGGAGATGTCGTCGATGCCGGCCACGAAGACGGCGTAGTCGCCCTTTTCGTTGGTGCCAAAGGGCTTGAAGGTATAGCCCTCTTTGACAAAGCACTCCTTCAAATTGGCATTTTGCAGATTGCAGCCCTCAAACACGTCGCCGATCTTGGTCAGCTCGCTGCAGGAGATGACGTTCCCCTTGTCATCGATCACACCGATGACCCGGTCCACCGTGTCTTTCATCTGGTGGATGATGCCCTGAAATAATCTGTTAGACATAGTGCGATTCCTCTCTTTTCCGAAGGTGCATGGCCCTGGCGGCAAAAGGGCCCCGCTTGGGGCGGGGGACCCGGCCACCTCCATTGTGGAAAATGCCAGTATTGCCAAACCATATTATCTATATTGTACACAGCTTTTGGTATTTGTGCAATATAAAACGCGAAGATATTTCACGAAATTGTGCAATACTAAAGCGAACAGAGGGAATCACCCCTGCAATTGGCAGTATAGTTTACAATTGTGACTGCAATTTTAACGTTCTGTGAACGGCAGGGGGGTAAAATAGCGGTTTTACAGGGAAAAAGAGGAAGCCGGGCGGATCCGCCCGGCTTTTCTTCACTCGTCTTTGGGGGCTCTTCTCCCCCGCTTTTGGAGGGGAGAGACCGCTGAAAGGCTGCCTGCGCCCTCTCTAAGGCCCCTTCACTCCCGCATCCGCCGCAGGCCCCAGCACCCCAGGGCCGCCAGCAGCAGCCCCGCCGCCGCAATGGCCCCGCACTTGGGCCAGAAGGTGGGGCCGGTGTGCACGTCGAAAAAGATGGTCGTCTGCTCCATGACCTCCCGCTCCAGCAGATAGGCGCCAAAGCAGTAGGCCGCGCAGAGGAGCAGCGGCACCGCCAGGGAGCGCAGGAGCTCCATCAGCAGCAGGCAGAGCCCCCAGACAAAGAGGACCTGCGCCCCGGTCTTGACCAGGTGTTCCGCCCCCATCTCCGGCAGCAGCCAGACCCCCGCCGCCACCGGCAGGGCCGCGTGGAGGAGGTACCAGATCAGGGTGAAGAGGACCGGCCCCAGCCGGCCCCGGTAGCCCCCGTAGATGTAGAGCAGCTCCCGCCCGTCGCCGGTGAGCTCCTCCTTGCGGGCCATCACCAGCCACCAGACTGAAAAGAGGGGGATCACCTGCTCGCAGAGGCGCAGGTAGCTGGTGGCGGCCAAAAGCGGGTCCTGGTGGTACCAGACGGCCAGCATCCCTGGCAGCACCAGCCAGAGGGCGATCAGCGGCGGCAGGTACCACCAGCCCATCCCCCGCATCTTCCAGTAACACAATCGGTTCATCCCTCCGCCCCCCTGCGCAGGTCATTCAAAAATTCCAGGGCGGTGCGGGTGTCGGTCCCGTCGGCCAGGTAGGCCTTCACCTGGGCGATCACCGGCTCCTCCCCCAGGCGGAACACCGCCTCGCCAAAGGGCTGCACCACCGTCCAGCCGCCGCACCTGTCCAGGTCGATGACCCCCAGCATCGGCTCCGGCAGCCCCGCCCCCACGCAGTTGACCTCGAACGCCTTGCGGGTGCGCTCGTCCAGCAGTAAGATGGCCGTCTGCGCCACCTTCTCCTTCTCCGGCGCGTCCGCCAGCGCCTGGTGGACGAATTCGTCCGCCACCCACCGCATGGGCGGGACACGGCAGAGATAGTGGTCGGAGAACTCCACAAAGGGGGTGTAGTTCGCCCAGTCGGACTGGTCGGTGAGAAAGACCGGTTTGTCTTTTAGCTTGTCGGAGAAGTCAAACCCCAGCTGGGCGGCCGCGTCCAGCCGGCTCTGGTACTCGTCCCAGAAGATGTTCCCCATGCGGTGGGAGAGGGAGGCGCTCACCAGCTCCATCCCCCCGCAGTCCCCGTGGGTCACCAGTCCACCCAGCAGGGTCACCCCCTGGGTGCGCCCGGCATACCCCTTCTCCGCCGGGGGAAGGGAGACTTCCAGCGGGCAGAAGGCCGACACCTGTAAGGTGAAGTCCTTCTCCGCCCCCACGGCGGCAAAGGGCACCTCGTTCTCTTCATACAGGGGTACCCACCCCTCCAGGGGGTAGTAGCCAAACCCCGCCGGCAGAAAGACCGCCTGCCGGTTGGAGTAGGAGAGCCCACCCTCGCCCCTGTACTGAAAAACCAGCTCCTCCAACCGCTCCCCCGCAGGAGGGTAGATCGTCAGGTAGTCGCCCTCCCGCTTGTAATCCAGGGGGTCGCCCGCCCCGTCGGTGAGGGAGGTGAGCTTGTAGCCGTGGTAGAGGGTGAAGCGGCAGTCCGCCCCCACCTCGTTTTTCTCCACCGCAAGCGTGGCCGTCCCCTTGAGCCGGTCGGTGATTTTCAGCTTCAGGTCACAGGAGCAAACGGCGAAGTCCGCCGGCTGGTTCCGAGTGGGATTTTTCTCGTAATAGGAGTAGAGGAGGTCAGACGTTCTGTCCGGTCCGTTTTCCCGCACCAAGGCCGACCCGCGGAAAAAGAAGCCCCCGACGCAGAGGACCGTCAGCCCCCCGCACAGCAGCGCGGGCCAGCGCCGCCGCATCCGGCAGCCCAGCCAGAAAAGGCCCGCCAGCAACAGGAGCCAGAAGGCGACCCGGAAAAACCGGTATCCCTCCAGGCCAAAGCCGTAGTCCTCGTCCAAGAGCGACCGACTCTGGAAGGGCAGGGTGAAGAGGGTCAGCAACCGCCCGGCAGCCCTCCCTCCGAAGACATTGACCACCTCCAGCAGTTCGGCAAAGAGGCTGGAGGAGAGGTAGCCGACGAGCACCATCACCCCGTAGGCGGTGTAGCGCCCGGCAAAAAGGGCCAGAACCGTTCCCATGAGACAGGCCGCAAAGCAGGGCAGGAAGAGGTAGAGCAGGTGCGCGCCCAGCAGGTTGAGCCCGTACCCCGCCGTGGCCCCCTGGTAGCGCAGGCAGGCGTAGAGGTTGTACCCCCCGTACTGCAGGGTCAGCAGGAAGGCAAAGCCCGCCAGTACCAGCAGATGGGCCAATACCACCCGCCCCAGGCCGTTTCTGCCGGTCCCCCAGACCTCCTGCAGATTTTCGGCGCGGATCCCCTCGCTCAACTCATACCCGATGAAGAGGCAGAAGAGAAAGGGCACCAGGGAGTAGCTCAGTGTCATGGTATTGACCATCGACGGGTTGACCGCTTCCACCGCGTATTTTGAAAATGGCCCGCCAAGGTAGGACAGGCACTGAAAGTGGGCTGCCGCCAGGGAGAGGATCACCGCAAAGAGCAGAGATTTTTTGCGAAACCGCCGCACCGTCAAACAAACCAGCCTCTTCACCAGGCCCATCCCCTTTCAAAATAGGGAGGCGCCGCCAAAGCAGCGCCTCCCCTCTCATTTGCTTTCTACTCGTCAGGGACAGCAGGCACCCCCAACCCCTTCGGCTGTCGGTGCCAACGCAACGCTTTCCGCCAATGGCAGAGATTGGCAGACCGTCCAAACAGCGTCCCCCCGGAAACGGGGCGAGCACGTCAAAGGCTACTCCCTGCGGCCCACCCACCGAACTGATCTGTGAGGTCAAACCATTTTGGACCTCCCCAATGGCGGGCATCGGCAAAGAGCACTTTTCAGCCGCTCCCCATGGGCGCTCGCACTGTCGGCGGGGCGAAAAGGCGGGAAGCGCCACCACTGCAGACACCCGCACCCCAAGCCACCTGGCGCCCTGATTGCCTCTCCCAGATAAAAGCGGCAGAACGCCAGCTACCGTCCAATCTCTCCGTCCAACGGAATTATCTCCCTGTACCCAGCATAGTCCTTTTGAAGAAAAAATCAATCATATTATATAAAATAATATCAATTTGTAGTTTTTAATAGTTCAAAAAGAGCCGGAATGTGCAGATATTCCATATCTTTTCTGCTATCCCCCTGTTATACTGATAAAAGAAGGAAAACTGCCGTGAAAACAAAAAGGGGCTCATCTTTTTCATCTGCATTCTCGTCCTGGTGGTGGGGTCGCCCTGCGCCCCCTCATCATGGACTGGATTTGGTACACTTTTATAGAAAAGCCTGTTGTTCTGGATGAAAACCGAGGGGTCGCAGTGTCCGTCTTTCCGGGAGAGCACTCCGTCGACCTCATCTGCAACGGCTACGACTACACCAAAAACGGCGAAAAGATGGCTCTCGACCGAGCCTGGGAAGGGCGGGAACTCCACCAGGCCGAGGGGGTCGTCACCGGCAGTTACAGCAAGAGCGACTACCTGGGCGGCGAGGGGGTTGCCTACAAAACCTACTACTGGGCCTACTCCATTCGTCTGCCCGAGGGCACCATCGACATCTACCGCATCTTTCCCGCCAGCGACTATGAGCCCAATGCCTGTATCCGCACCGGCGACGAAATTTCCTTCACCTATTACAAGGACCAGAAGGGCGACCTGGTCATCGACGAGTACCACTGTCCCCGGGCCGAGCAGCGGCTGCAGGCCTGGATCGACGCCCAGAGCGATGAGACCCTGCAAAAAGCCGGGCTCAAAAGGGGGTAACTGCCGTGAAAAACAAAAAGGGGCTCATCTTTCTCATCTGTGTCCTCGTCCTGGTGGTGGGGATTGCCCTGCGCCCCCTCATCATGGACTGGATTTGGTACACTTTCATAGAAAAGCCCGTTGTTCTGGATGAAAACCGAGGGATTTCGGTGTCCGTCTTTCCGGGGGAGGACCCTGTCGACCTCATCTGCAACGGCTACGACTACACCAAAAACGGCGAAAAGATGGCCCTCGACCGGGCCTGGGAAGGACGGGAACTCCACCAGGCCGAGGGGGTCGTCGCCGGCAGTTACAGCAATAGCGACTACCTGGGCGGCGAGGGTGCGGCCTACAAGACATATTACACCGCCTACTCCATCCGCCTGCCTGAGGGCACCGCCGACACCTACCGCATCTTTCCCGCCAGCGACTATGAGCCCAGTGCCTGTATCCGCACCGGCGACGAGATTTCCTTCACCTATTACAAGGACCAGAAGGGCGACCTGGTCATCGACGAGTACCACTGTCCCCAGGCCGAGCAGCGGCTGCAGGCCTGGATCGACGCCCAGAGCGACGAGACCCTGCAAAAAGCCGGGCTCAAATAGACCGCTCCGCCTGCCCGTGCAGACAAAGAGAGAGGGCGGCTTCCCCCAAACGGGAAGCCGCCCTCTCTCTTTTTATTGCATCGCGGCTTTTTGCCGCAGAGGTCACTGTTTTTTCAGGGCGGGCAGGGCCACGGTCAACACCAGCCAGATAAACTGGTATCCCAGCACCACCGCGGTGCTCAGCTGTCCGGCGCCGCCGGTGAGGGCGAAGAGGGCCGCCAGGGCCACCCCCAGTCCCAGCCCTACAAACTGCACCACCAGGGCCGCCAGCACCCCGCTCTTGGCCCCCAAGGCGCAGAGGATGCCCTGGGCAAAGGAGAGGAAGGAGCCCATGGTGGTCAGCCCGCAGTCCCCCGGCCGGTCGTCGTGCAGGGCGTCCAGCTGGGCGGCGGTGTGGCTGTGCACCAGGGTGAACATGTCCTCCGGCAGGCCGTAGGTCTCGGAGATGCGGGACACCGTCAGCCCCGGGTCGCCGGTCTTCACCGCAATCAGGGCGCCGGTCTTGTCCAGCCGGGACAGCAGTTGGCCCACCTGCTCGTTGGGGGTGTAGCTGAGGACGAACATGGCCGTCAACTCGCCCGAGGTGGCCAGGTAGAGCAGCTCCCGCTCCCCCTCCTTGCGGTACTTGGCCTCGTAGTCGGCCGAGGGCAGATCGATGCCGTGGTTGCGCATCAGCTCCCGGTTGCCCACCAGCACCCGCTTGTTCTCGATCCAGCAGGAGTAGCCCATGGCGTTTTCATAGGCAAAGCTGTCGTAGGGCAGCAGGATGTCGGTGCGGTTTTCGATCACCTTCATAAACACCGGCTTCAGGTCGGACTCCCCGGCGCAGAGGACGCTGGCCGCCTTGAGGATGGCCTCGTCGATCCGCTCCCCACCGAAGGCCTTGATGCCGTGCAGCAGCACGCTCCCCCGGGGGAAGAGGTCGGTGTCGCTGACCACCAGCCCGTTGAGGTCGTACAGCCGCTCCACCGCCGAGTAGCCCGCCAGCACCCCGCCATAGCGGTTGAGGGTCTTGCAAGTGCGGCTGAAGGGGACGTTGAAGGCAAACATCAAAGAGAAGGGGGCCGACAGGCAAAGCAGCAGGGAGAAGGCCCCCGCCGCCCCCACCAGGTCCTGCTTGAAGAAGTAGAGGCCGCAGCCCACCGCCAGAGAGAGCACCAGGCAGATGCCCGACGCCACCCGCGCCCAGCGGTCGGAGGGGTCTTCGGAAAAGCTGTGGGAGACAAAGCCGTCGAGCACCTGACTGCGCTTGCGGTAGCAGAGCACCGGCTCGCGGATGGCCAGGTCCTTGACGATGTTTTCCGCCAGGGAGGCCGGCTCCACCATCTCGGTGGTGTACTTGTCGCTGTCCGAGGCGATGAAGCGGTAGTTGCGCAGCACCCGGTGCACCATGTTGAGCTTGCCCATGCAGTTGCAAAAGAGGGAGAACATGGCCACCGACGAGTAGAGAAAGACGTCGGGGCTTTTGAGATAGCCGGGGTTGGCAAAGAGGACCGCCGCCTGCACCAGGCAGCCGAAGAAGGCCAGCCCCACCAGGGAGTCGTTGTCCCCCTTGAGGGTAAAGGTGTAGAGAAAGCCGTTGACCACGGTGGAGGTGCAGCAGAACACCCCCGCCAACAGCAGCAGCAAGTTGAGCCCCAGGTAGAGATAGGGCCCCTCCCCGGGGGAGAGGAAGGCGGGCACCGGCAGCCCAAAGACCGGCACCAGGTTGTGGTAGCACAGCAGCAGGAAGAGGGCGAAGGTGATGCCCATCCGCATCTTCAGCTTCCCCTTGAGGGAGATCAGTTTCTCCAGGGCGGTGTGCTCGTCCTTGTCGGTGAGAAAGTCCTCCTCGTCCTCGGCCTGGGTGTAGGCCGACTCCTCCTCCCCGGTAAAGGCCTCGGCGTCGCCGATGGCCCCGTGCTCGATGGTGAACTGGGACACCTTGGGCGCCCGCGCCCGGCGCAGCAGCTCCCGGGTGTCCAGGCTCTCGGCCTCGACCACCGCCTGGCGCATCTCCCGGTCCATCCGCTCGCTGATGTCAAAGGTGCCGGAGGGGGCCTCCGCTGCCAGTTCCCGGGCGTGCTTCTCGCTGCGCTCGACAAAGATCTCCTCCTGGCCGGAGACGTTCAGCGGCACCGGCTCGCGGATGGCGCGAAAGACGTCGGTCTCGCTGGCCGGGCGGCGCTCCTGCTGTTCGGACGCAGGGGCCGCCGGTGCGTCGACCGCCTTTTCTCTCCCTTCCCCCTCCCCTTCGCCCTCCGCCGGGGCGGGGGCCGCCGGGACGGGGGTCGATTTTTCCCCACTCCCGGCAGGGGCGACCGGCTCCGCCTGGGGGGCGGGGGTGGGAACCGACTCCCGCGGCGGCTCCTCTTCGCCCGCCGGGGCGGGCGGTGCGGCCGGTTCGGGCGTCGCCGGGGAGGCGGTCTCCTCCCGGGCGGCGCGGCCCCAGGAAAACCGCTTCTTCTTGGGGCGGCGCTCCCGCTCCAGGGGCAGGCCCTCGATCTCGGGGACGATGGACTCGGGGGTCTCCTCCCCGCTGAAAAAGCTGGCCACCTTTTTGATGCGCTGGGCCTCGTCCACCGCGCTCTCCCGGTGGGGCAGGGCGGAGAAGGGGTGGATCTCCCGGTGGGCCACCGCCTCCCCCTCGGGGACAGCGGCGCCCTCCCCACTCGAGGCGGGGGCCTGCTCTTCCGGCAGGGGGGCCGGTTTCCGCGGGGCGGCGGTCTCCCGCTCCCCCCCGGCGGAGGCGTGGCGGCTCTCCCACGCGGCCTGCAGGGGGTCGGGGGCAGCGCTCCGCTCGGCCTGTACCTCCCTGACCAGCTCGGCGGCCGAGGGGCGCTTCTCCCCGTCCGGGCGGGGCAGCGTGGGCGCAGGGGTGGAGGATGGGGCCTCCGGCTCCCGCTTGGCCCGCACCTGTTTGAGGATCTCGTCCACCAGGGCGTTTTTGGTCAGCGTGTCGTACTTGCGGTTTTTATCCACGTTCCTTCCCCCTTCCCCTCTCGGCGGCCAGCCGCTGGTTTGCCACCTCGTACAGGACGATCCCCGCGGCCACCGAGGCGTTGAGGGAGGTGATCTTCCCCCGCAGGGGGAGGCTGACGGTGACATCGCACCGCTCCTTCACCAGCTTGGAGACCCCCTCGCCCTCGCTGCCGACCACCAGGCCGACCCCGCCGGCAAAATCGGTGTCCCGGCAGTTCTGGCCGTCCATGTCGGCGCAGTAGAGCCAGAGCCCGGCTTTTTTGAGGCTCTCAATGGCCTGCACCAAGTTCCCCACCCGGCAGATGGCCAGGTGTTCGCAGGCCCCGGCCGAGGTCTTGTAGACCGCCGCCGACAGGGGGGCGCTGCGCCGCTTGGGGAGGATGACCCCGTGGGCGCCGGCGCACTCGGCGGTGCGGATGATGGCCCCCAGGTTGTGGGGGTCTAAAATCCCGTCGCAGAGCACCACAAAGGGGGCCTCTCCCCGCGACCGGGCGATCTCCAAGATTTCCTCGATGGAGCGGTAGGCGATGGGCGCGACCGTGGCCGCCACCCCCTGGTGGGGCACCTCCCCCGCCATCTCGTCGAGCTTCTCCCTCTCCACCTCTTTGAAGGGGACCCCCTTCTCCTTGCAGGCGGCCAGGATCTTGGCCACCCCCTTGGGGCGGGCCCCCCGCTGCAGGTAGACACAGTCCACCCCCCGGCTGCCGCAGAGCGCCTCGTACACGGCGTTGCGCCCGGCTACCAATTCATCGTACATCGCTCATTCTCCCGCTTCTCTATCCCTCGCGGCCCGGCGTTGGCCGGGACCGCGGTGTCTCTGTTTGGCGTTTGGCGTTCCGGCCCTGTTGCCGCCGGCTCACTATCTGTACCAGTATAGCACAGAGGGCTGCCCCCTTTCAATTTTTTGCGGCCTTTTTCGCCCCTGTGCGACAAAAAAAGAGGGGCTCGCACCCCTCCCGTCCCGGGTCCGCCGCGCCCGGCCGATCGACGGCTCCCTCGCCGCGGGCCTCCCCTGCCAAAAGGGGGCGCGTTCGGCGGGGCGGCGGGGTCGCGCCGCTCCCTTTGGGAGAGAAAAAAGGGGAGGGCGTCCCTTCGCCCTCCCGCCGCTTCGGTCAGTGGATCAGCCAGTAACAGGCCCCCGCCCCGGCCAAAAAGGCCCCCAGGTAGCGCAGGCCGACAAGCAGCCAGTCCCGCCAGAGCGCCGTCCGCCGGTAACTCACCAGGCCGGAGAGGGCGCCCGTGGCCCTCTGCCGCAGTTGGGCGGCGCCCAGGCCGTCCGCCTCTCCCCTCACAATGACAATGGCCCGCTCAAAACAGTCCTCTTTTTGGCCGACGATCTCCACCACCCGCTTGCTCACACCGCGCACCACCCGGCATCTCTCCCTTCCGCCCATTTCTCACCTTTAGGTTTGCCAAATCGGCGGGGGATTTATGCACCTCTCGGGAATTATACCGGTGGTATTTGCTGGAGGTTTCCATAATTTCAGTGGAAAACCCTGTGGAAAGTGTGGAATCTCTCTGTGGAAAACAGGTTGAAACGGTGGAATACCGGGGTTTGTAACCTCCTGCACCCCGGTGGAATGTGAATATTATGTAAACTTCGCCGCAATTTCAATGCCTGCATCGCCTCAAAATGCAAGGGGGGAAGGCCCCGTTTTTTCGCCGTTTTTCGAGGTGGTCCCCGGCCGACATTTCGTGCAATCTGTCTAAACCCCACCAATCCACTCGGATTTTCTCCTCTCCGGCGGTGGGATTTTCCGTTTTCCAACACCCCTTTTTCTGGTATAGTGGGGACAGCACAGGGCGACTGCCGGCCCTTTTCCCCTGCCCGGGCCGCCTCCCAGAGGGCCGCCCGGGGGCGGTGGAAAGCCCTTTTGCGCCCCCCTGCAAATGGCGAAAAAGAGGGGAAATCAGTCCCTGCAAGCCCCCGGCCTTCGCCCTTCATTTTCCGTTTTTTAGAAAAGAGGTGTCTTTTGTATGTCCACCGAATTGCTCCTCCCCTCACCCGCCGGGCTCACCGCCCGCAGGCAGGGGGACCGCCTCCTCCTCACCGGGGAGGGGGGAGAACCGCCCTTCTCCCTGGAGGGCACCCTGCAGTGCGGCCAGTGCTTTGGCTGGTGGCAGGACGGAGAGGGCTGGTGGCAGGGGGTGGTGGGGAACACCTTCTGCCGCGCCAGGGAGGAGGGGGACGCCGTCGTCTTCGCCGGGCTGCGCCCCGGAGAGGAGGGGGCGATCCTCTCCTACTTCGACTGGGACCGGGACTACCGGGCGGCCAGAGAGCTGCTCTGCCGCAACCCGGTGCTGCGCCGGGCGGTGGCCTTTGCCCCGGGCATCCGCCTGCTGCGGCAGGACCCGTGGGAGGCCCTCTGCTCCTTCATCCTCTCCCAGAACAACAACATCCCCCGCATTCAAAAAATCGTCCGCGCCCTCACCGCCCTGCTGGGGCAGCCCCTGGCCCACCCCGACGCGCCGGGGACCGTGCTCCACACCTTCCCCACCGCCGAGCGGCTGGCCCGCTGCACCCTAGAGGAACTGGCCCCCATCCGCGCGGGCTTTCGGGCCAAGTACATTTTGGACGCAGCCGGGCAGGTGGTCACAGGCCGGCTCGACTTGGACGCGGTGGCCGCCCTGCCCCTGGAGGAGGCCCGGGCCGCCCTCTGCCAAATCAGGGGGGTGGGGCCCAAGGTGGCCGACTGCGCCCTCCTCTACGGGCTGGGGCGGTGGGAGGTGGTGCCCATGGACGTCTGGATGAAGCGGGCCATGGCCCAACTCTTTCCCAAGGGCTTTCCCCGCTACCTGCGGGGATATGAGGGGCTGGCCCAGCAGTTTCTCTTTCACTACTGCCGGCTCTGCCCCGGGGCGCTGAAAAGCCGGGCCGCCGGGAGGGCGGCGGGGGGAACGGCCCCTGTCTAAAAAAAGACAAATGCGCCCAGACACCTTTCCAAACGGCCCCGGGTCTGCTATACTAGGGGCTAGGAGGCCGGCGTGTGAGACCGGCCGACAAAAGAATAGGAGCGTGAATTTCTATGCCACTGGTAAATACCCGTGAGATGTTCAAAAAGGCATACGAGGGCGGCTACGCCATCGGCGCCTTCAACGTCAACAACATGGAGATCGTGCAGGGCATCACCGAGGCCTGCAAAGAGCTGCAGGCCCCCGTCATCCTGCAGGTGTCCGCCGGCGCCCGCAAGTACGCCAACCACACCTACCTGACCAAGCTGGTCGAGGCGGCGGTCGAGGAGACCGGCGTCCCCATCGCCCTGCACCTGGACCACGGCAACTCCTTTGAGCTGTGCAAGAGCTGCATCGACGGCGGCTTCACCTCGGTCATGTTCGACGGCTCCCACCTCCCCTACGAGGAGAACGTGGCCGTCGCCAAGCAGGTGGCAGACTACGCCCACCAGTTCGACGTGACCGTCGAGGCCGAGCTGGGCCAGCTGGCCGGCATCGAGGACGACGTGAAGGTCGACGCCGACAAGGCCTCCTTCACCGACCCCGCCCAGGTGCAGGACTTTGTCACCCGCACCGGGGTCGACTCCCTGGCCATCGCCATCGGCACCAGCCACGGCGCCTACAAGTTCAAACCCGGCCAGAAGCCCCAGTTGCGCTTTGACATCCTCGAAGAGGTGTCCCAGCGGCTGCCCGGCTTCCCCATCGTCCTGCACGGCGCCTCCTCCGTGGTGCCCGAGTTTGTCGAGATGATCAACCAGTACGGCGGCGCCATGCCCGACGCCATCGGCATCCCCGAGGAGATGCTGCTGCAGGCCTCCAAGATGGCCGTCTGCAAGATCAACGTCGACTCCGACCTGCGCCTGGCCATGACCGCCGCGGTCCGCAAGTACCTGTGGGAGAACCCCTCTCACTTCGACCCCCGGCAGTACCTGGCCCCCGCCCGCGACGCCATCCGCGAGATGGTCAAGCACAAGATCAACAACGTCTTGGGCTGCGCCGGCAAGGCCTAACCACCGCTCCTATCCCCCGGCAGGCGGCGCTTTCCGCCCCGGGGTGCAAAAAGAGGCACCGGCCGTCTGGCCGGTGCCTCTTTTCTCCCCTTCCCCCAGCAACAGCGGCAGAGAGCCGGCCCCCGACGGGGGCCGGCTCTCTCTGATGGAAAATGGGAAAGGCTTGTGGGCGGCCCCGTCACAGGGCGACCCGGTCGAAGAGATACTGGTGGAAGCCCGCCACGTCAAGGCCGGTGACCACCAGGGAGTTTTCTGGCGCGGGCTCGTCCCCGAAGGCCGGGTCGTAGAGGTTGCCGGGCCGGCAGAAGATGGTTGCCCCCCGGGTGAACTCCCCCTGGGTCTCCACCCGGGTGTGGGCGGGGAAACTCTCCCGGATCAGGTCGGGCCGGGCCAGGACCGCCAGGGCCGCCGGGTCGGGCAGGCCCAGAGAAGGCGCGCCCCCCTGCGCCCGGGCCAGCTCTGTCAGGGTGCGGTTACATTCCACGCAGAACCGGCCGATCTCGCCGGCTTCCCGCATCTGCTCCATGGCGGCGTCATCCAGCTCGGCCGCGCCGCCGCAGGCCTCCAGGGTCACCAGGGTGATGGGCACCCCAAAGGAGAAGACGATCTGGGCCGCCTCCGGGTCCACCATGATGTTGAACTCGGCACAGACGGTGTGGGGGTTGTGGTAGGGGTGCGCCCC